>CAYIVX010000030.1:0-11871 GCA_964366925.1 Candidatus Woesearchaeota archaeon
GATTTTTCTAAAAATTCTTTAGCAAAGTTTTGAATTTGTTTTTCTAACATAGTCACTCTATTACTAAGACCCTGGTGACTATCTAGCTAAATATTCGTTAACCTTTTTTAGCTTAGCCTTAGTAATTATTAAAGATCTCTTTGTTTTTTGATCGTGATGATTTTTTGTGATGTGTTTTTCTAATTTTGCATTTTTAGTTTTAAGGTTTTCTAGGTCTGGAAATTTATATTTTCCAGCTTCTTTTAGAATTTCACTTATTTTTAGGCCATAGATTGCTACTTTTGGAATACCATAGTTGTCTCTAAGAACTAATCCAATTTTTTCAGCAGTTAATTCTGGAGATTTTTCAATTATTTTTAATACAATTTCCTTTACTTCTGCTTCAGTATATTTAAGCCATACTGGTTTTTGCATCGTAGTTTGTGATTTTTTTGCCATGTTTGTTTTGAACACAAAACGAACAGTCAGAAATTTAAGAAATTTCTGAATTCAAAAAAGTTTTTGAGGCCAAACCGAAGGTTTAGTCTGCTTTTTTGAGTGCGTTTTTATGTTACGTAATTCTACCATTTTCTATGTTTTTAAAGTTAATTGTTGATATATTTATTTCATCGTGCAGTGGTAAGGAGATAATATAAACTCCTCAATCTATAACAGATTATGAGAATATGGCTTCAAGAGGGTAAACAAAAAGAGTTAATAGAGAAGGAAAAAGAAAGATTAAATTTATCTTGGAATGAATTTGCTAACAAATTAAATATAAAATTTTCAAAATTAAATAGTTTTCATTATGAAGAAGCACTTATCGAGGATGTAACTTTTAATAAATTAAAATTAAGTTCAGATTATAAACGATTTATTATTCGGAAATTAGAAGAGGGTTGGGGAAAAATTAAAGGTGGGAAATTATCTTCTGGTAATCTTAAAAATATAAAAATTCCAAATAAAAGTGAAGATTTGGCCGAATTATGGGGGATACTTTTAGGGGATGGTCATATTGAAAAGACAAAAGCGTATAAACTTGGAGTCTATCATATCACTGTTGTAGGTCATTCTATTTTAGATAAAAGTTATTTATTAAATTATGTTAAACCCCTTATAGAAAAATTATTTGAGGTTAAAGTTAGAGTATATCTTTCTAAAACTGCAAATGCATTGAGTATCATTGCAGATGGTAGGAGAATTGTGGATTTTTTTGAAAAAGAGGGCTTTAAATCCGGAGATAAAATAAGAAATCAATCAACTATTCCTGATTGGATAAAAGAAAATCCTAAGTTTTTAGCTGCTTGTTTAAGGGGATTGCATGATACGGATGGCTGTTTTTATAAATTGACTAATCAAAATAGCTATCAAATAGGATTTACTAATCATGATAATACTCTCCTTAGGGATGCTCATGCCGGATTAAGATTTTTAGGGATAGGGGTTTCTAATATTATTCACAATCGTAAGTATGTAATTACTAAAAAAAGTGAAATAGCTAAATTTTATAAACTAATCGGATTTCACAATTCTAAGCATTTGGATAAAATAAATGCTTATTTTAAAGCCCCGTAGTACAGTGGTCAAGTATTCGACCCTTTGGAGGTTGAGACCCCGGTTCGAATCCGGGCGGGGCTATTTTCTTTGAAAATAGCTGTGTTAATGAAAAATAGTCTCCTCATGCTCGACTATTTTCCTAATTAAGATTATTAATGTAATAGAACTTCGTCAATAAGGGGTTGTTGGGAAGTAATTATTTATTCTCCTTTTTTACCGCGAAAAACAATGTTTTTCGGGGCCCCAAAAATGTATCTATCCTTCAACATTTTTGCGGTATCTTCCTCTAGCCTCAACTTTTTTAAGTTGGTCTAAAACTTTTATTCTAGCTTTAGAATTATAATTATCTAGAATTATTTTTTCAGCTTCCTTGTAAATTGAAAAATGTTTTGCTTCAAGTGCTTGTTTTATTAAATGCAAATCTACTGCTCGGTCTTCAATTCTTGCACTTGTGAAGCCTAAACCGAAGTCGAGGAAATAGAGACGAGGGTATGGGAAATCTGTACTACTTGAACTACTACTCGAAAGCTGCACAAGTTCGCCTTCTCGCTTTAACTTTTTATTGATTGTTAATGAATCTGGTTGAAGGGGGTTTAATTGTTTAGATTTATTTGAGCTCTCTTTTGATTTTTTTGGAGAATTTTCAACATAAATCATATTGCTTGTGGTTAAATCTCCATGAATAATATTATTATCATGGATTTTTGCTATTTGATTTCCTATAATTTTGCAGATATTTTTATAGTCTAGCTTTTCTAAATTTTCGCTTAATTTTTTTCCATCTATGAAAGGCATTACAATTTTATTAAAATCTACCTTGCTTGGAAGTGGACAGGGAATTAATTTTGCGACTTTTTCTAGAAGTTTAGCTTCTTTTTTTGTTCTCTGTTTGATAATTTTATTATCTAATTCTGGATGGCGATATTTTTTAGAAACTCTATCTTTTATAATTGAATTTCCTTCATGGATAATTATTGCTTCTGCACCTTGTGCGATGATGTTTGGTTTTAACATGTTAAAATTATCTTCGCATCTTTCCGAATTTCTTTGCGAGTTTCATCATGCTTTTTTGCGATAGTCCTCCACCGGAGGATAAGTCGCTTTCACTAATTCCGCCTCTTGTGAAATCTTTTATTAATTTGTATTGTTTGATGAGCTGACGTATTTCACTTGTTGTTGTTCCACTTCCTTTTGCAATTCTTCCTAATCGGGTTGTTTGTTTTTCTATAATTTCAGGATTATTGATTTCTTCTTCAGTCATTGAGTTGATTGCGTGTTGCCATTTTTTGATTTTATCTTCTTGAGCTCCAAACATATCATCTGAAACTTTTCCCTTAAGTCCTGAAAATCCTGGAATCATATCTATCATTTTTGAAAAACTTCCAACACTTGACATTGATTTTATTTGATCTTGGAAATCGCGAAGGTTGAATTCTCCTTTTTCTAAACGTTCTTTAGTTCTTTTTTGAGAATCTCCATCTACTGCATTTTGAACTTTTTCTAAGAGTCCTTCCAAATCACCCATTCCTAACATTCTTGATACAAATGCTTGTGGATTGAAACTTTCTAAATCACTAGACTTTTCGCCAGTACCAATAAAGAATACAGGTGCTTTTGTTTCATTACAGGCAGTTAGTGCTCCGCCCGCTTTAGCAGTAGAATCCATTCTTGTAATTATGACTCCATTTACACCAAGAGCTTCTTGAAATTCACTTGCTTGTTTTTTAGCAGCTTGTCCGATATCTGCTTGAAGAATTAGAATTTTGTATAATGGTTTTATTTTATCGTTAAGTTGTTTTATTTCTTTAACTAAATCTGTATCAAGTGAGTGTCTTCCTGCAGTATCTACAATAAGTAAGTCATAGTCTTCCAAATCTTTTTGATATTTTTTATAAATTTTAAGTGCATCTTTTTCATTTTTGTCTATGAAAACTGCTAATTTGTTTTGTTTTGCTATTTGTTCAAGTTGGTCTGAAGCTGCTGGACGATGAACATCTAGTCCAAGAAGTGCTACTTTTTTTCCACGTTTTGAATAATATAATCCTAATTTGCCTGCAGTTGTTGTTTTTCCTGCACCATAGAGTCCAAGAAGCATAATTATTGTTTGTTCCTTTCCTTCTTTTAGCTTAATTTCTTTTTTCTCTCCACCAATTATTTCTAGGATAGTATCATAAAGAAGTTTGACTAAATGTTCTTTTTTTTCAATGCCTTTAATTTTTTCATCACTTGCTTCTTTTTTTATTTTATCTGTTATTTCTTTTACAAGATGAACATTAACATCTGCAGAAAGAAGTCCTCTTTGAAGTTCTTTTGTTACTTCTTCTATTGTTGCCTTGTCTACAAAGATAGCATTCGCTAGCTTATTCGTTGCTTTTTTGAGTGCTTCGCCTAGTTTTTCTAGCATAACCTAAACCTCCAGCAGGTTTGGGTGCATCCAGCAACCCAGAAACCTCCGGCATGGTTTCTCCTACTTCCGGCTTCCATTTTAAACATATAATAATATGGGTTTTTCTGGGTTTTTATGATTATTGGTTGTGGAAATTTAAGAAGACTTTTTATACTTATAATATATTTGTTAATTATGAACTTTAGATTTGCTCAAGGTCGCAAAGCCGAAAAATTAATTTGGAATATGATGGCAGAATTAGGTTTTATTGTCATTCCATTCGGTTATGAATATATCTTGCCTCAATTTGCAAATAGAAATAACTTACTGAAAGGAAAAGCGGGGGAATTAGTAAGAGGTCAACCTGATTTTTTAATTGTTAACCCTAAAACAAATTATGCTTATTTTATTGAGGTTAAGTCTAGAGTTAATGAAGGAATAGATGTAAAAGATATTGCAGAATATCCTGAAAGTTGGGTTATACTTGTGGCACCAGGTACAATCTCTATTGCTAAGGCAGATTATGTTATTAATTCATCTCGTGAAGACTGTTTTCAAAATCTTACAGAAATAGGACCCTTTAAACATGCAGACTTGAATGTAATTATGAATTATGTTAGAAAAACTATAGCTATTTTTTAATTATAATCCTAATCTTTCAAAGAATTTCTTTTTATTAAATAATTCTAGGTCTTCGTAATTTTGACCTGTTCCGATATATAGAATTGGTTTTTGGGTTACATAACTAATACTGATTATTGCTCCGCCTTTTTCATCAACATCTACTTTACTTAGAATAGTTCCATCAATGCCTATCATCTCATTAAATGCTTTTGCTTGTTCAATTGCATCATTTCCTGCTACTGCTTCTGCAACAAAAACTTTAAGATCGGGTTTAGTGACGCGACATATTTTTTCCATTTCATGAAGTAGATTTTCTTTTGTATGCATTCTTCCAGCAGTATCTATCAGTACTACATCAATTTTATTTGATTTGGCATATTTTATTGCATCGAAGGCTACCGCTGAAGGGTCGCTTCCGTAATCCTGTTTTATTACAGGGATATCTAATTTATCTGCATGTATTGATATTTGTTCAACTGCTGCTGCTCGAAAAGTGTCGGCTGCTGCTAAAACTACTGAAAGTTTATTTTTTTGAAGAAGGTGTGCAAACTTTGCTATGCTTGTTGTTTTTCCTGCACCATTAATTCCGAAAAATAAAGCTACGAATGGAATTCCTGGATTTTTGGATTTAAAATCTTTTATTGTTTTAATCGTATCTTCTGGTTCGAGTAAGATATCATCTATTGCTGTTTTGAGTGCTTCTTTAACTTCCATTTCTATTTTATCTTTTTTAAGCTGTTTGTTAACTAATTTTGTTTGTAAATCTTTTTTTATTTTTTCTACAACTTCTAATGCTACGTTGCTTTCAAGCAAAAGCATTTCTAATTCGGAGAATAATTCCTCAAATTTATCTTCCGTAAGTGTGTAAGAGAAAGCATTTTTTAGTCTTTCAAAGAATCCAAGTTTTTTTGGTTCTTCTGCTTCGTTTTCCATTCCTTTTTCTTTTGTTTCTTCTGCTTTTTCTAAAAAGTCCTCAGCTTTTTGTTCGGGTGATTTTATTTCTCGACCTTCTTTTTGAACTTCTTCAAGAATATTTTGTGTAATTTCTCGTTCTTGATTAAGTTCTTCTTTTGTTCGTTTCCTTTTTTCTGTTTTTTTTGGTTTAACCTCAACTATTCTTTCTTTATCTAAGATACCTAACGGTTTCTTCGATGTATTTTCCCTTGATTTTGCTTTTTTACTGCCTTTTTTTATTTTTACTTCAGCTTTCGCTACTTCTTTCTTTGATTTTCCAAACCAAGTTTTTAGTTTATCTTTTAAAAATCCAAACATAGAGTTCTTAATACCTGAACATTTATAAATTTAGACATCTTCTATTAGGCATGCGTAAGTTACTAGTTATTTTGGATGGATTGGGGGATGTTGGCTATGATAAGTTTAATGGAAAAACACCTCTTGAATTTGCTAATATGCCTAATCTTAATATGCTTTCTAAGAAATCTAAATTAGGATTTATGTATCCTGTTAATGAGGATTATGCTCCTGAATCAGATACTGCAATAGTTTCTATTTTAGGAAATAATTTTGATATTTCAGAAAGAGCAGAATTTGAAGCACTTGGTGCGGGAATAAAACTTAAGAGGGGAGATTTGGTTTTGAGAGCGAATTTTGGAACTGTTGAAAATATGAGTTCTAAGAAAATGATTGACCGTAGGGCCGGTAGAACGCTTACAACTGACGAAGCAAAAATTCTCGCTAGGGCTCTTAATGAGAAAGTTAAGGTTCCTGTTAAATTTGAATTTTTTCCAACAGTTCAGCATAGAGGAATTTTGGTTTTTTATGGTGGATTTTCTGATAATGTAACTAATACAGATACTTATATCCATGAAAAAGGCCAGATTTGGACAAAAAATAGTTTTGATTGGAGTAAAACTTTAGATGATGATGAAAATACTGAATTTGCTGCAAATTTAATAAATACTTTTGTTGAACAGTCTTATAAAATTCTTAATGATCATCCTGTAAATAAACTTCGAGTTAAAAAAGGACTGCTTCCGGCAAATATTGTTCTTACTAGGGACGCAGGTGTTGAACTGCCTGAATTGAATCAATTCAGGTCTTCTTTGGCAATAGCTAATATGCCTCTTGAAAAAGGAATAGCTTTGGCAAGTGGGATGCAAGTAGCTTCGGTTGAATATCCTCCAATGAAAAATTATGATGTTTATGCTAATCTCCATAAAGGAATAGAAATAATGAGCGATTTTGCTTTGAAAACTTTGAAGAAAAAGAAAGATGATTTTAATTTTTGTTATATTCACATAAAAGAAACAGACGTTCCTGGACACGACAATAAACCCCTAGAAAAGAAAAACTTTTTGGAATTAATTGATAAACTTTTTTTTAAAGGATTAAAAGAATATGTTGAAAAAAATAAAATAAAATTAATTGTTACGGGTGATCATTCAACGCCTTGTAAATTTAAAACCCATACCTCTGATGATGTCCCTGTTTTATTTTATAATCCTGAAGAACATGGTGATAATTTAACTTTTGGAGAAACAAACTGCAGAAGGGGCAGTCTTGGAAAAATTTACGGAAAAAATCTTTTAAAGAAAACTGAGTTTGTGTAAATTTATTTTTTTATTTTTCTATACAATAATGCTTTTAAAGTGAATTTAGTTGCTTAAGTTGCAGGATAGCAATAAAAAACTCCGATCTCCCTTCGGGTTCGTGTTAATGAGTTTTTTACACTCAGAAAATTGAGAATTTTCTGATTGTTATTTTTGCAAGCAAAAACAACATGATTACCTATAATGATCTCTATGAAGCACTAAGAAAAGAAAGATATAGTGAACAACTTCAACCGATGATTAAAGATTTTGTTAAGGAAGTTGCAGATTATTTGAAAGATCAGGAAGAAAGAATTTCTAAGGATAAAGATTTATTTTCTGAAGAATTACAGAAAAATAAGAAGCATTTAGAGAATGCTGTTTCAATTTTTAAAGAATTAATGCTTCGAAGAAAGAAAAAACTTCTTGAATTGGCTTTTGTTTCTGCAGAAACTGGAATTTCTAAAAGGGACTTTGAAAATATGCTAACTTTTGAAAAAGATACTTTTGAACAAATTATGAAAGCAGTAAATGAGGGCGATAAAAAAATGGAAAAACTTTTGCAAGGAAGAGATGAGGGTTCTGAAGCCGGTGGTCCTAAAAATAAATTAATTCTTTTTAAGAGTGATACCGATGAATTTTTAGATTTAGAAGGAAATAAACTCGGACCCTTTAAGAAAGGAGACATTGTTAATATTCCTCAGGAAATCGCAAATATTTTAATAGTAGATAATAAAGCTGACCCTGTTGAAGAAGAATAATAGTTTCTCTTTTAGAAAAAGAGAAGCCCATGCTAAGAGAAAATTAAAATGGTAAATAATTTATATTTAATTGATATGAATAATTCTCAAGATATAGGGTTGGCTTACCTTATTTATGATTTGGATGAAAAGGGTAATCTTTCAAAAGAATTTTTAGAAAGTCCTCTTGGGCGATTTTGTGAAGAAGAACTGAGGAAAGAAAAAGAAAGCTATTCTAAATAAATCGAAGATTTTATAAATAGGAGCTTATTAAAATAAATAGGTGTTAATCACTGAAAGAAATCCGCAACATTTATGTTGTAGTTACTTTACTGCGTATTTCTTTCGGAGAATCCAAAAAACAAATGCCTTGTTTTTTTGATTTTAAAGAGGTTAAATTTGCATTATGAAAAAGAGAACGAAAATAATTATTGCAGTTATTGTAATTTTACTAATTATTCTTGCAGTAGGTGCATATTTTTATTTAAATTCTAGAGGTTTTTCATTTTCAACCTTTGATTTTTCTGCAGGAAGTGGAATGTATGATAAACTTGGAGATTCTGGAAATGTTTTTCAGGATACAAAATTAAATCCTTTTACTAATTCAACATGAAAAGATTATTATTTTTAGCTTTTTTATTAATTTTAATTAGTTCGGTTTCTGCTATTGCTATGGAAAATGTAAATTATCCTGTTTCAGAACTGGGTGGTTGTGAAAATCAAGCTGCGTGCGAAGCCTATTGTAATAATGTTGAGAATATCGAAACATGTCTTAATTTTGCTGAAACAAAAGGTTTGATGTCTGAAACTGAAATTGCTCAGGCAAGAAAAGTTTTACCTTTTTTAAAAGCAGGAACAACACCTGGAAAATGCAAATCTGAAAAAGAATGTAATGAGTATTGTGATAAGGAAAAAAATTTAGAAGAGTGTATTAATTTTGGTATTTCTATGGGGGAAATCTCACCAAAAGAAGCAGAGATGATTAAAAAAACTGGTGGAAAAGGCCCCGGTGGATGTAAAAGAGATGAATGTAAAACTTATTGCGACGACGAAACTCATTTTTCAGAGTGCATTGATTTTGCTATAGCTAATGGATTAATGAGTCCAGAAGAAGCTGAGATAGCTAAAAAAACTGGTGGAAAGGGTCCTGGAAATTGTAAAGGAAAAGAAGAGTGCGATAGCTATTGTCAATCTGAAGAACATATTGAAGAATGTATTAATTTTTCAATTCAGTATGGAATGATGGATCCCAAAGATGCAGAGATGATGAGAAAAACTAAAGGAAAAGGTCCTGGAAATTGTAAGGGTGAACAAGAATGTAAAGCTTTTTGTGATAATCCTGCTAATCAAGAAACTTGTCTTAATTTTGCAATAGAAAATAATTTATTATCTCCGGAAGATCTTGCAAATATGCAAAAAAATCAAGAATTTATGAATAGTGATACGGGAAAATGCTTCACGCAATGTATGCATGAGGCAGGAGTAGATTCTAAAGAGTGCAAGGAAGATGGAACTGGTCCTGAAGCATGTCAGACTTGTAATGAAAATTGTTTTTCTCATAACAATGAAAATTGCTTAAATCAGGAAAAATGGACTCAACTGAATGATAATTGTAATGCTAAGGGAAGTGGTTATCATCTTGAAGAAGTTAGAGGGAGTGATGGAAAGGGAGGAGAATGTGTAGTTGATGAAACTTGTATTTATAGTTCAGGAGAAGAGTGGGAAAGTCAGGCTGAGAAAGATAGGAAACTTGCAGATATGCAAAAACAATGGGATGAAGAGAAAGCAAAATACGAATCTGAACATGGACCTGGCAGTTCTACCGAGGGTGATTCGGGGGGAAGTAGTGGAGGATGCACTCAACCGGGTCCTGAAGGACAATGTAATCCTGGACCTGGAGCCGGTAGTGATAGTAGTGGAAGCAGTGGTGGAAGTGGAGATTCCGGAACAGGAAGTTCTTCGGGTGAAGAAAGTAGTGGAGGAAGTGCGAGTGGCGAAAGTAGAGATGGAGATTCTTCTGGAACAGGAATAACTGGTGCAGTTATAATGAAATATAATTCTGAAAATATTTTTGAGAAGATTGTTAATTTGTTTAAGTAAATAAGCCTCAGGAGGGAATCGAACCCCCGACCTACAGTTGTTTCGGAAGATTTTTTGATATTTTTCCAAAAAATCCACATACAAAACTGCCGCTCTAATCCGACTGAGCTACTGAGGCAATAACATCTTTAAAATTTGATATCTTAAAAAGGTTTTGTATGGTTAAATTTAGCCTTTATAGCAGAGTAACATAACATTTATTAAGTTGGTATCGTTTTGTTTATATGAAACGAAGAGTAATTTTTAATTCAAAAGAATTAAGGGATTTATTTTTTAAAAGGGTTATAATCTCTTTTGGTTTAGCAAAAATCAAGGATTTAAGATTAAAATTTGATATTCCTAAGTCTACTTTTGAACTTTACCTTAATGGAAATTTGACAATGCCGGAAGAATTGTATAACCAATGGCATACTAATTTACAAAAATCAGATTTAAGATTTTTTAAAAAAAAGATAGAGTTTCTTGATTCTGATTGGGGAAGAGTAAAAGCTGGAAAAATAACTTATGCTAAATATAAGTCTATTTTTGATGAAGGACGAAAAAAAGCTATTCGTGTCTCCCAAGCTAATGCTAAGAAATTTGATATGGGGATGCATTTATCTAAAGAACTAGCTTATTTCTTAGGCTTATTTATCGGAGATGGTTTTACTAATAAATATCAAAGATATTATCTTATTCAATTTACTGGAGATAAGCGTACTGAGAAAGCATATTATCAAAATTTAGTCTCTAAATATTCAAAACAGTTATTTAATTTAATTCCAGTAATAAGAGAAGAAAAAATAGGTAATGGACTTAGGTTTAATTTATACTCGAAACAGCTATTTAATTTAATAACTCAACGATTTAAGATAGTTGCGGGTAGAAAGTCCAGAACTGTTTTAATTCCTAAAGAAATCTTAAATTCAAAATCCCAAATTATTAAAGCCTGCATTAGTGGACTTTATGATGCCGAAGGCTGTGTTTTCTTTGATAAAAGGAAGGCATACACAAAACCCTATCCGCGAATAGATTTGCATATGCTTAACCCCCCATTAATCAAACAAATTATTAGATTACTTAATGAATTCTTAATTCCTTGTTCAACCAATAAAGATTTTACAAGAATTTTAATTTACGGTAATGATGCAGTTAAGAAGTTCGTAAAAGAAATAGGATTTTCTAATCCAAAACATCTTGAAAAATTGAGATACTTATGATTTCTGTTTAAGCCCAGTTAATTTTATCAATAGAAACTTTTTCTTTTTTTGTTGGATAAATTACTTCTGTAAGCTCTTCTGGAGAGAACCAAAGTTGGATTTCTCGCTTTGAAGAAACCTCACTGTCTGAAACATGAACGACGTTTTCAAAAACATTTGTTTTTGAATTAATTCTTCCATATTTTCCTCGAATTGTTGTGAAATCTGCTTCTTCGGGATTTGTATTTCCTGCCATTTTTCTTATTTTTTCAATTGCATCTTCACCAGAATAAACTAATGCAAAAACTCTATCTGTGTGATACTCTCCCTGAACATATCTTAGCGTACTTTCAAAAATATCTTTACCTTTTTTCTCTCCGAACTTTTTTAAAAGACTTTGTTTTAATTCAGAATAATGTGCTTCTGCAAGTTCTTTTGAAACTTTAACAACTTTGGCCCCAATTATTTTTAATTTACCTTCTGAAAGTGCAGTTATAACATTTCCTGTTAAAGATTTAACTAAACCATCAGGTTTTATGAGAACTAGACATTGTTGATTTACCATTTTAATATTATTTTACACTAAGTGGTTTTTTTACTGCAAATACTCTTATTTCACAAATAGCTAAGGGATATGTTTTTTTCAATTTCATGCTTAATGGTTTTTGAAGTTGATTTGAAAGAATATCGGTGAATACTTCGTCATTTGTTTTTGTTTTAAGATAATCTATTAACCAGTTTTTAGCAGAATTTCTAAG
>CAYIVX010000031.1:0-11742 GCA_964366925.1 Candidatus Woesearchaeota archaeon
ATAGTACTTTTCTTGAGCTAATTCTGGATTTTCTATTTCTTGCACTCGTTCATAACCAACTTGAGCAAGCCAAAGCTTGAAAGGCTCTGCCTTCTTAGAAGGAATTGACTGTATTAATCTAAGAACCTGTTCGGTATCTCCAACACCTGTCTCTATCATCTTGCCATCTTGAGCAATCATCTTCAAGGTGTGACAATTTGTCACGGTTTCATTTCCTTCTTCGAGAAGTCTTTGTTTTAATTTTCTCCAATAAGCAAAAGGATCTACACTTTCAGTTAAAATTGCTATGATATCCGCTATAGAAAAAAACCATTTCTCTTTTTCCTCATCCCAATGTTCTGACTTTCTTTCCTTGAAAAATCTTCATCTTTTTATCCTCTTTTTCTTCTTCAGTCATATTTATTTACTTATTTTAAAGTTTTTAATTATTTGCTTTTAAGTATAACAATCCTTAAATATTCTATTTTTAGTATACCTTTATGGAAAATAGGGTGAAGATAAAAGTAAAAAGAGTGCATCCTGGTGCTATTCTTCCGCACTATGCTCATGAAGGAGATGCTGGAATGGACCTCTATGCTGTTGAAGATGTTATTCTTTGGCCCAATGAGCCAGTTGCAGTAAGAACGGGATTATCAATAGAACTTCCCCAAGGTTATGTTGCTCTTATCTGGGATAAATCTGGATTTGCATTAAAAGAAGGAATTAAAACAATGGCTGGCGTTGGCGATTCAACCTATCGTGGCGAGTATAAAGTAGTTCTTATTAATACTACTAATCAATATTATTATATCGACAAGGGAGATAAAATTGCACAAATCTTAATTCAGCCAGTTATGCATGCAGAGATAGAGGAAGTTAATAATCTTTCAGAAACAACTCGCGGAACAGGTGGTTTTGGTTCAACAGGCATGAGACATCCCGAAGAAGTTAAACAAGAAGCACATCAAGAAAAGAAGCAAGAAGAAATAAAATAATAAAATAAATAAAAAACTATTCATAAGCCGGATCTTTTTCCATCAATCTTCTTTTCTTCAACTCGTCATAAGCGATTCTAGACCAATCTTCAAATTCATGTTTTTGCATTAGCTCTTCAATTTCATATTGGCTTCTAAATTTTCCTTCTAATAAATCTGAAGATTTTACTTTAATATCCCGTTCGCCCCATACTTCTTTAAGGAATAGCAATGCAAAATGGTCTTTATCAACAGGAATATCTTCACAATTAATATAGCCCAGTTGTTCTAATTTTACTACACGTATTCCAACACCCACTTCTTGTTCTACTTTTCTCATAATGTTAGAACGGATTATATCTCCTTTAGTTTCAAGTCTATGAATATGACCGCCAATACCTATACTCAATTTATCTTTTAATCTCGGTTCCTTGCCACCTCTTATATAAGAAAACACTTTTTTAGAATCTCCATCAAATAGAATACAATAAGTAACAATCTGTTTATACTCTGGTCTATTTTCCAATTCCCATTCCTGAAAATATTCTTGATTTGACCGAATATTATTTTCAAGTTCAGAAATTTTAGAATAATCTTTCAGCATAAATCCTTCAAAATAATTTCCACCCTCGAATAATTTTTCTCTTTTGACAGCTAATACTTCTCCACTTCTAGCTTTCACTATCCCTTTTTCCATGTCTTCTATGAAATTTGAAGATATATAAAGATTATTGTAGAAAAGATATTATATTTTTAAAATAAATTAAAGGATTGCTATAAAATAATTCTTATTAATTAAATAAGAGCCAAGATAATTAGTTTAGCTTGAAATGACTTTGCTTCTTTAGCTGTAAATTTTGGGGGCAGTTACATTATTAATGATTAATTATAACTTATTAAAGAAATTTACACCAATTAATACTCGAACAAAACTAATAATTAAAAAAAATTCGAATTTGATTTATTACATTATTAATACTTAGTTTAATAATCGCAAAGCAGAATTTTTCTGCTGGAATAATTTTATAAACCCTTGAGGGTTAGAATAAATATGAAACAAAAAAAATCCATAACTGAATCAGATTATGATTTGGAATTAGAAAATGTTGCAGCAAAAATAAAAAAAGAAAAAGCAAAGAGAGTTTTAATACAACTTCCAGATGGACTTAAGCCCTATGCAGTTTCTATTTATCAAGAATTAAAAAATAAAACTCAAAATAAACCTGAAATTATTGTTTGGATGGGCAGTTGTTTCGGTGCGTGCGATGTTCCAACAGAAGTAGAAAAGTTAGGAATTGACATGATTGTTCAATTTGGCCACAGCAACTGGAATTTTAAGGAAAACACACATAGTAAGAAGATAACAATTATAAAATAAATTAATTATCTTAGGCCTCCGAAAGCTTTATAAAATCTACATTTGTATACAATTGTATATAGAAAATGCAAAAATCATTTTCTATCCTTTAAATTTTAAATAAAGCAAAGGAAATTCAAATTATGGAAACAACAATAAGATTAAACCAAGTAACTAAGGAGCAACTGGATGCTTTCAAGCAATACAAAAGCGAAAGCTACGATGAATTAGTAAGAAAGCTTATCTATTTAGCAAAAATGTGCGAAAAAGAACCAAAACTTAGCCAAAAAACAATAATCGAAATAAGAGAAGCCAGAGAAAGAATTAAAAAAGGCGAATTCTATACAGAAGCAGAAGCTAAGAAAATTCTTGGCTTGTCATAAAAATCTTCCGACTAGAGATTTTTAGGAGACAGAAAATCAAATTTTCTGTATAAAAAGGATGTATGAACTTAAATTTGATAAGAAAGCTACTGACTTTCTGAATAAGCTTGAAAAAGACATAAAACAAAGAATCTGGGATAAGATTCAAGCTTGTAAAATTGACCCTTTTCGTTATCTTGAACATCTAGAAGAAATTGAAGGATTTAAACTGAGGGTTGGAGATTATAGAGTAATTATTGATGTTAATAACCAGACAAATATTATAACTATTAATAAAATAGGTCACAGAAAGAATATTTACGAAAACTAAGTTTTACAAACTATCCAACGGGCTTTTTATGTTTATCATGTTTGGCGAAGCCATATGTACATAAATCATCGAAGTTTCAGGAGATTTATGTCCGAGCATTGTTTGAACTTCATTAAGCGAAGCACCATTTTGAATAAGGTGCGTAGCAAAAGAGTGCCGAAGTGTATGGGGGTGTACTTCTTTATTTATGCCAGCATTAAATACTGCTCGTTTTACAATTTCCTGCACACTTCTAACACTATATCTTTCCTTGCGATTAGTAAGAAATAAAAAGTTATCTCCTTCAAGTTTTTCCATTTCTATTAAATTCTTTATTTTATCAATACAAACTTTAGATAAAACAAAAATTCTATCCTTCCGACCCTTTCCTTGCCTAATGAAGCCATAGCCATTATCAATAAGTAAATCCTTAACTCGCAGATTAAGAAGCTCAGAAACACGCAAGCCACCGCCATAAAGAACTTCAATCATTAATCTATGTTTCCAATTTAAGATTTTTCCAATAAGCAGTTTAACTTCTTCTTTAGTCAAAAATTCAGGAAGTCTTTCAGGCCCCTTTGAATATTTTATATTAAGTTTCATATTCTTATGCAAAATATCCTCAAGAAAAAACCTAATAGCCATATGATAAACATTCATTGTGTTTCCTGCAACTTTCCGTTCTTCCTTTAAATAAAGTAAAAAGTTTAGTGCATCTTGTTTGGAAATAACATCAACACTTTTTCCAGAAAATTCAATAAATTTTAGCACACAAGAAACATAACTTTCAACTGTTCGCTCGCTATATCCTCTTCGCCTACATTCCCTAGAAATTGCAGAAGCCACATCAAGAGTCATAAATTAAAATCCCACCTTAAATTTATATATTTAGCTTACAACTCCCGAGTTTAGACAAAGATTTATAAACTATAGTTCATCTATAGCTTGATGATAACTACTATTCAAATAAGGGAAAACGTAAAGAATCAGTTAGAAAGATTAAAACAATCAAATCAAACTTTTGAAGAAGTAATAATCGCCTTAATTAAAAATGCTGAACTTCAAAGAAGAAAACAAGAAGAGTTACTCATAGAGGGTTGTAAGGTTATGGCTAAAGATATGCTCGAGTTAAATAATGAGCTAGAGGGAGCTGACTCTGATTTAGACTGGGAATGGAAATAAAAAGAGGAGATATCTTTCTAACTAATTTTGAGCCAGTAAAAGGTGCTGAGCAAGGCAGAATAAGGCCCGCTTTAGTTATTCAAAATAATACTTCTAATAAATTTAGCCCCTTGACAATTGTTGCACCATTAACTTCAAAAAATTACGAAAAAAATTATCCAACAAATGTTTTTCTTTCAAAAGAAGATTCTGGTTTAAAAAATGATTCAACTATCTTGACAAATCAGATAAGATCCATTGATAAATTAAGATTAATAAAAAAATTAGGGATATTGGATAGTTTTACAATGAGTCAAGTAGATATGGCTCTTAAAATAAGCTTGGGTTTAAATTTAGATTAATTTTTTCTTCTTCAAAAGGTCGGTATATTAATCTAGGGTATTTAGCCAATATGCTCCGCATTTTTCAGTATCTTCGTCTAAACACACTTAGACACAATCGCAAATGAGCCGGATTTCCCCCGACCACCCGCCCCTCAAATGGAGAGGGCACTTTTAGACTACGGACGAGTTGGGGGCACGACGAAACGAAAACAAAACCAAAACTTAATAAACTAATCATTTAATCTATTATATCATGATAAAAATGAATAAAAAAGGTAACTGGACACTTCCAGCAATATTCGGCATAGTTGGAGCCGGCTTAGTCGTATTGCCATTTTTAACAGATTTATCTAAATGGTTTATAATTTTAGGAATAGTGTTTATATTCCTAGCTTTCCTAGCAAACAAATAAAATGAAACCAGAAACAAGAACAAAAGTTAAGAAATTAATAAAAGAAGTAATATTATCTAAGATAGATAATTATTCTGCTGAAACAGAATACAAACCTTTCTTTCAAGCAATATTCACTAAAGAACAAATTTTAACTCATACAATCGTGCACTCTTTTTATACAAGTTTTGGAATGTCTATCTATGAGCAACTAGTTAAGGTTCTTGCAGAAGGGGCAGGTTATGAAGCCCATACTCAATACGACCTCTTGGGAAAAATTGATGAAAAAACAGAAACAATTATTAGCAAAATGGACATGGATTTGAGAGCGGGAAAACGCTCTCCAGATATGAAGAAAGAATTTGAGGAGATAAAAAAATCCATTCAAAAAGGCGAGGCTCTTGAAGACCCCGATAAGAGAGTAGATGTTTATGTAAAGAAGAAAGATGGTACAGAAGCCTATTTTGATATAACCTCTCCAAAACCAAATATAAAAGAATTTGTTGCATTAAAGAAAAAATTGTTAAGATGGATTGGGTTAAGATTAAGTATAGATAAAGATGCTAAGGTCATTGCTGCTTTGGGTTTGCCCTATAATCCTTATTATCCTAAGCCATATACTCGCTGGACAAAGGGCAACATGTACGATTCTAGTCAGTTAATGGTAGGAGAAGATTTTTGGAATTTTATAGCTGGAGAAAAAGTATATGACGAATTTTTAGAAATTTTTAAGGAAGTTGGAAGCGAATTGAGAGAAAAGATAAAAGAAATAGCTAAAGGAAATAAGTAAATTTAACTATTTCATCTCTGATTTGCCCGCTTCTTTTAATTTGGTATTTAAAAGGTCTTTCTTTAATTTGGTTCTTATGGGTTGGACATAATAAAAATCAAATAATTGTTCTATCACATCCAAATTCCATTCTGCTTCCCCCTCTTCAACTTCTACAATAAGCCCAGTATTAGTTGACTTTATGGGATGGGCTGCGAAATTTCCAATATTTCTTATAGAATCTACTGCCTCGCTTAAATGAGAAGGGAGATTTTTCATAGCGCCATCAATTTCTTCAGAAAGATTTTGTTTATTTATTCCTTGGTTATGGAATATATGTTGTAAACATCTTCTTGCGAGAGCGGCAGTTGCTTTTGAACTCAAATGTTCTACTAAGCATGCTTCTTTATAGTCTTCTGCTATTTCTATTGGGACTTCTCTTGGGCAAGGTTTTCTTGATGACCCTAGGGGGTAAATCATGTTTTCAGAAAAGAAAATTATAATCTCTCCGCAATTTGTACAACGGCATAATTTTAAAATAGCGTTGCCGTCATCTGGCCCATTAGTCACATTCATAAAAGAATATGCATGATTTTGATGATTTATTGCCTGTTCAAACCTATTTGCGGTTTTACAATGAGGACAAATTCCAGTTTCTCCTATTTCAATAGTCATGATTTAATGGAGATATGCAAGTTTATAACTTTTTCCTCATATGAAAAATAATCTCGGCATAAGGTTGTCTGTCTCTTTCTGTTCTATTCAAAACTGGCCTTTTAAATTGCTCAACTATTTTTAATCCGCTTTTTTCTGCGATAAGTGGGTAAAGATTATATTTATCATTAGCCACTATAAAAAAATCTCCGTTATCTTTAACGAATTTACTTATGTTTATGAAAACCTTGCTTATTCCATCAACATACTCTTCTTTCGCTTTTTGCCCCTGTCCCTTAAATAATGGGCCTATTTCTTTATTGTCCTCTCTTGGAATATCAAAAAGCTCATAAGCATAAGCATGTTGTTCATGATAGTCTATTTGACCAACATATGGGGGTGATGTAAAAACGCCATCTATTTTCTTAGAAGCTAATAATTTATGAAATTTTGGGCTTTTCTTTTTTATTTCTTGGAATATATTTACTTCTCTTGAATCCCCATGAATAACTTTGCTGAAAACATCCTTTTTTATTTCTGAAAAATCTTTTAGTCTAGCTATTGTGTCATAAGTATATCTTATTAAGTGTTTTACAATGGAGTTTATAGGCGTACATAATTTCTTATGCTTTCTGCAATAATAGGGGCCAATTTGAGGCTCGGTCAATGTTGCCAAGTCTGAATGTGTCGTAGCTCTGCAGGAACGAGCAGTTCTACTCAAAACAATTCTTAACGCATTCTTTAAGTTTTCATCCTCAATTTGTCTTAAAAGTTTAATATAATAAAATAGTTCTTGTCGGACTCTTTTTGAGAACCATTTATTAAGAAAACTATTCATATCTTTCTCATTTAATAAGCCAGATTTATCTTTTGTTCCATTCTTTTCAAAAAATTCAGCGTTTTCTTTGAGAAATAACTTTAATTTTTCTTGACCATACTCTTCTTCATTACCAATTATGCCCTTCCAAACCTTTTTCTTAAACTCGGGATTAGGGAAGTATTTTTTGTTGAACTCATTTAGCTTATCCTTTAATTGTTCATCAAAAGAATCGTCAAAGACCTCTTGGCTAAATTCTCTTGTCTTAAAACAAACATCTCTGGCCTTTTTGTCTAACAGCCCTAGATCATATTCTCCCAGCTTTACATTAGAAATTAAACAATTGAAATCAGAAACATCTATTCCTATTGAGTTTAGTCCTAACTCTGAGGATTGTACTAAAGTTGTCCCACTACCCATAAAGGGGTCTAAAATCGTATCCCCTGCTCTGAAAAATACCTGTTTCTTAAAAGTATTGAGATGAGTATCTAAAAAATATTCAACTAATTGAGGTATAAATTTTCCTTTATATGGATGAAGCCTATGTACATGCTTGGTTGTATCTGATTCCTTTAGATTCTCGAATGATAAGCCCCAGTTTAAATCTTTGCCCAATTTCTTTTTCCATTGTTCCTCTTTTTCAATATCTGTTTCATAATAATCTTTTAATTCATTCACATTAATGGCCGTATTATTTTTATAGAATACTTTTGCTATTTTTGCATATTGCACAAGATATTGAATATTAGAAGTAGTTACTGGCCTGCCTAGGAAATTTGTAGCCCATTCAGAAGCCTCTTTTATTGATAACAATTCTTGACCCATTTTTATGACCTTCTTTTACAAATGTAAACTTGGAACTAAATATATAAATCTTTTGGACCCCTTAAGAATAACAACAAGAGTAGCATCTTCTTTTTCAAAAAAAGAAGCAAAAACACTCTGCCCCCAAACCCCCAACCAAACCTGCATATAATCTCGCACAATACTTCGGCTAATCAACTGAGTCTAATCAAACTGAAACTAATACTGCCCCCAACATTAACTAAAAGTGCCCTCTCTTTATACTAAAACTGGAAATCTGAAATATTCCCACCATCCACGGCTCATTTGCGACTTCTCCGTGCCTCGTTCGTTTTGTAAATTTGTGGGTTGCCTCAAATTTAGTCACTCTCGAAGGTACTCGACCCTCTCACTCTGAATTTTACAGCCAGAAAAGTCTAAAGCCTTTTCGGGTAAAATTCGAGGATAGGGGTGTCTAAGATGGGTTGTGCAAAATTTCCGAAGCAAGCTCCCCTAGTTAGAAAAGAAATTGTCGTCTGATTTAATAATATTTTTCAGAGAAAAATATAGGGGGTTGTAGGAACGAGGCAATCATCAACCAACAACTAAAAGAACTGAGCCTAATCTTTTAATAAAGACATAACTTTTCTTGTCTGCCTTTTTCATCAGTTATAGTAACCGTTTGACCATAATATTTTTTTTGTAAGTCTGCATATAATCCTACCGCTCTTCTGAGAATTGCACAAGGTTCTCGTCCTTCCTTTGCTGCTAATTTTTCTAATAAACCAGCCATTTGCCGACTTATATCTACTGTCATTTCTCTTGCCATATAAAACTAACAAATCCCAACTTTAAAACCCTTTCGCCCACAACCCCTAACTAAAGATACTACGACAATTTCTTTTTTCATACTATCTCTTGGAAGCCCGCCTTCCGCCCCCAGCCACCCACGCTTGCTTCAGAAACTTAAAATTCTTTCTTATTTGTTTGGAATTTTCCCGCTCCGCTCTCAAATTATCAGCTCATAAACCTTTGTCAGCTCGAGTCTCTAAGCCTCGAGGAGCCGGTTTAGAGGACAATTTGGAGGGCTCGGTCGCACAAGATGGTTAGTCTCAATTTGCAGGGCAGTTATACCTCCCCCACCCGACGGAAAAAGCACGAAATATAGCTGAAATATTATTTCAGGATTTTATTACAAAGAGGGGGCAGACGAACGATTATTTTTTCTTCACCCAGAAAAAACCTGCCACCAAACCAACCACCAAAAGAACTGCGCCTAATACATTACTAGAACTTTGGCTAACATTTGCGATTGCGTTGCCTGTTATGTTAGATGATAAAAAAAATAGTCCGCCGAGAACGCCCGCGATTGCGATGACTGAAGAAACTCTGGAAGTTAAATCTCTTTTCTCCCTTAAAATTTTATTTTTTTGTATTTCAAATTGTTTTAATGCTTCTGTTCGATTATGAGCTATTAAATAATCTTCCATTCTTTTTAATGCGGTCTCCGGTTGATGATAATGACCCTTAAGATTATGACTAACAAAACCTTCAACTTTTTCTCTTTCTTGAGCAGGTAATTTACCTAATCCCTCTAAAGCCTCAGCGAACATTTCTTTTGCTTTTTCGAATTTTCCAGCTTGAAAATAGACTTCTCCTGCTCGATTCCAAATAAACACTGAATTAAAAGGGTCTGTATTTTTCGCTTCACTTTCTAACTTTCTGGCGTTATCCAAACGCCTTGATCTCTCTTTACTTGGTCTTTCAGGATGATAATGATCTCCTTGGGAAATTTCTAATGCCTTAGCCATATCATCTCCGTATTGATCTGCTAAATCCGAATTAAATTCTATATTAAGGGTATCTGGAATAGCTAGGGACTTATCTTCAGGAGTTATTTTTATATCTTTAACTGCGTACAATATTAAATTTAATCTTGTTTTGAAATGTAATCTTCCCCTCTCTTTAACTGGTGCTTCTTGATTTAACATTTTATCCAGATATCTTATTTTTTCATCTCTAGTTTTAAACCTCTTATCCAACTTATATTTAATTTGTTCATAAGTCATCCCATTGTAGGGGTCTCTTTTTTCTTCAGCCATAAGAAACTAATCCACTTAAACTTTAAAAACTCTTCGCACAAACCAAACCTGCGTATAAACTTCGGCTAAACTGAGCCTAAAACCACTCTGCCCCCTCTTCTTCTTTTAAAAAAAGAAGCAAAAGCTTTTTCCGTCCCCCGCCCACGAAATTGCTGCCCTGCAAACTCTTCGCTCGATTATAAATTTCAGTCTGTCAGTAAGGTTCAACCATAGAAAGCTTCTCTTCTCACAGCAAGTCTTGTTCAACATCTCAAATAATTTTAGTAACTCTGAAATTTCTAATCGCTCTCGTCCTTCAGCTCTGAATTTTACAGCCAGAAAAGTCTAAAGCCTTTTCGGGTAAAATTCGAGTTCAGGAGAAACTAAGCGGCTTATACTCAATTAATTCTCATGCTCCCCTAGGGACGAGATTGTCGCTCGACGATTTAATTATTTTCTAAAAGAAAACTTGGGGGCTGACAACCAACGATTACTTTTTACCCTTCAACCAAAACCAACCTGCGACTAAACCCACAATCAACAAACCTGCACCAAGAAAACTTGAATTCTGAACATTTAGGTTTGCGATTGCGTTGCCTGTAACACTTGAGCCTAAGAAAAAGAAACTTCCCAGAATTCCGCCAACTGCTACAACGCTAGAAACAATGTGCTCGAGTTTTTTCTTTTTTTCTAATTCGGTGTGGAGTTCTTCTCCTGCTTCTCTACCTAATTTTTTTAATTTTTGAATATATTCAAGAGCATCTTTTCTTTTTTTTGAATCTCTAATTATTCCTCCAACAAATAGCCCCTTTTTGTATCTTTTTTCTAAATTTTTTTCTATATCATCCAATTCCTCTTGAGATTTACGATAGTTCCCTGGATGATACTTCGGGAGGTATTTCCAGTCTAATAACTTTTTAGAACGAATTGTAACTCGCTGTGCTCCTCCATAGGGTCCTTCAAAAGGGTATGAAATATACCTTGTTGAACCCATCACGCCGAATAATTTATCAATTTTATTGCTACTAACCTTTGATGAAGCTAAATCAAGATTTTGCATTGTTTTACTTAAAGTTCTTTCTTTATATAGGATATTATCAGATTTAACATTTATGTTAATAAATGGAAAATTAGTGTTATACTTGGGATTTTTAATGTAAATTTGAGTTGGAGCATTAGAATCTTGTCCTTCATCAAATACTATCACTCGGGCATTATCTTTTTTTATTCTCTTTTGAAGATATTTTTTAGTGCCTTCATAATTTCCTTTGTCTTCAAGCAATACTCCCGGTTCAATTCTATAAAATTTTGGTAAAGGCTCGTTTGGATATGCTTTTTTCCAAGTTTCTTTTATTGACCATCCAAAAGGTATAGCACTAGATTCAGTTAAAAAAATATAATCTGGGTGTAAATCATGTATGTTAAGAATAGTATCTCTTAACCATCCTTTTGCAGATTCATAGTGCGAATATTTCTTTTTTACCATGCTCTATCTGTCTCTCTCTAACTATAAAAATCTTCGCACAAACTGAAACTAAATTTGCGTCTAATAAAACTAAAAGTCAGCCCCCCACTAAACTATTCACTCGCGACAATCTCTTTATACTAAAACTGGCTTGCCCTCCTCCAAGCCCCCGACCACCCACGCATGAGAATTAACTCTTCGCTCATTCAATCGCTTTGTAAATTTGTGGGCTGCCTCAAATTTAGTCGCTCAAGATATCGCTCGTCCTTCAGCTCTGAATTTTACAGCCAGAAAA
>CAYIVX010000032.1:0-11392 GCA_964366925.1 Candidatus Woesearchaeota archaeon
GTAAGGAAGCAAAAACAAAACTTACACGAACTGCTGAAAGAGTTGTTTACGAACTAGAAACTCCAGGAATTTATTCACTTAATAACGTATTAGTAAATCAATTAGAAAATTCAATTGAAGTAAGGGTTTATACCAAGAAAGCAGTTTATTTTAAAACGATTTTAGTTAAACTCCCTTTAATGCAGTATTCGATAAAAGAAGATAAACTTGTTCTAGAGTTTAAAGCTTAATAAACACAATCCTTTTAAATTTAGAAGACTTCTTAATATAAAGATGAAAATTTTTAAATTTCCTTCTGAAATAACCCCTAAACTTGCAGAAGAAACTGGCTGGCATATTGGAGATGGAAGTATGAATTTTTATAAGAATAGTAAACACACAAGTGGTTTGTATCAATTAAGGGGTCATATTGAAGATGATAGGGAACATTATATTTCACGAATAGCTCCTATTTTTAAAAAACTTTATGGGATTGATATAAACTTAAGAGAAATGCCTTCAACAAGAGTTTTCGGTTTTCAAATTTGGAATAATAATTTAGTTAAGTTTAAACAAGGTTTGGGTTTGAAGACTGGACCAAAATTAGATATAATAATTCCCAAACAATTTTTAGTAAATAATGAGTTAAAGGTAGCAGTTTTAAGGGGTATTTTTGATACTGATGGATGTGTTTATTTAGAGAAGAAAAATCATAAATTTTATCCACGAATGGAAATAATGACTATTTCTCTTAAATTAGCAAAACAAATTAGGCAATCTTTTAATGATTTAAATCTAAGAACAACTTTTTATAAAGATGCTTCAAGCTATTTAGGTAACCGTAGAGACGCATATAAAATAACTATTCGTGGTAATGAGATGTTTAACCGATTTATAGACATTATAAAACCTGCTAATCCAAAACATGTAGCAAAATATAAGTTCTACCAAAAGAGTTTTAAATGAGGTAAACTCGGTAATTATAGTTAATTATGAGCCCGTAGCTCAGCCCGGTAGAGCATTGCTCTGATACGGCAAGGGGCTCAGGTTCAAATCCTGACGGGCTCATGATTCATAATAACCTTTAAAAACCAACTTTATATCAAAACTATATGGCAGAATTAAAAGAAAATAAAACAAAAGTGCAATCAAAAGTTCCTAGAGCTTCAGTTCATGGAATGTATTATCATTTATCTAGAAGTTGGAGAAATCCCTCCGCTGAGGATATTATTAATTTGAGAAAGAAAATGATTGATTGGAGAGCTGGAAGTGTTATAACTAAACTTGAGCATCCAACTAGATTGGATCGAGCAAGAATATTGGGATACAAGGCAAAGAAAGGATTTTTAGTTTTTAGGGTTGTTCTTGTAAGGGGCGGAAGACATAAGAAAAAGCCTAATGCCAATAGAAGAACAAAAAGACAATCTTCAATGAAAATTTTAAGAATGAATTATAGATGGGTTGCAGAGCAAAGACTTCAGAAAGATTATAGAAATCTTGAAGTTTTAAATAGTTATTTAATTGGAAAAGACGGACAACACTATTTCTTTGAAGTTATTGCAGTAGATAGAAATGCTCCTGAAATCACCAAAGATCCTAATTTTGCTTGGATAAAAAGCAAAACTAATAAGTTCAGAGCTTTGAGAGGATTAACTTCTGCTGGAAGAAAAAGTAGGGGAATGAGAACAAAAAGAAGAGATCTTAAAGTAAGACCAAGTTTAAGAGCTTGGGGCCGAAAAGGAAGATAATTCTTAATAGTAACCTTTAAAATAACCGCACTTCTTTTATTTTTATTAAAGAGTGAATAATAATAGAGTAAAAAACTCAAAACTGCCCTTCGGGTTCGTGTTGAAAAGTTTTTTACACTCTGAAAATTATGAATTTTCAGATTGTTCATTTTTTACAAAATGAACATGGATGAGTCTGAACTTATTAAGAAGTATAATATCGATATTGAAATACTTAAAAGTGAGCAAATAAAATTAGCTAAACAGTTAACATTTAAAGATAGTCAGGATTTTTCTATATTAGATAAAATAGGTGCTGTTGAAAGTGCGATTATTCAAAATAAAATTGTTTCTGTGATAATTGTTTGCGATAGGGAATTTAATATTATTGAACAGCAATATTTTGTAGATAAACTTAGATTTCCTTATTTGAAGGAATTTCGTTCTTATCGAGAATTGCCAACAATGGTAGAAGCTTTTAATAAACTTATTGAAAAACCTCAAATTATTTTTATTAGAGGTCATGGAATAACTCACCCCCGATTAGGATTGGCTAGTCATTTTGCTCTTGCAATAAATACTCCTACAATCGGTATCGCAGATAATCTTTTTGAAATAGATAAAGTTGAAGGTGAGAATATTCTAAAAGATGGAAAAATTATTGGTAGAGTTTTGCAAAGTAAAGAAAAAAGCAACCCTCTTTATATAAGTGTTGGGAATGAACTATCTTTGAGCACTGCTTGTAAATTAACCAAAGAGTTTATTAAATTTCCACATAAACTTCCAGAACCTCTTCATTTAGCACATAAATATGCTAAAAGTGTTAGTGACGAGTTAAAAATATAACTTATTCTTTTTTATCTAAATCTTTAAATATAAAGAAAAAGTCTTTGATTTATGAAAAAAGATGTTGAATTTATGATGGTAAATGCTGCTAGTAAAGCATTGGAATATCGGGCTAAAAATCCTACCGCACTTGAAGAAGAGATTATCCGATATGTTATGGGCTATTTGGAAGTTAAACCTAATATGAAAATTATTGGGGTTGCCTCTGCTACCGAAGTTTTAAAGATTAAAAAAATGTCAAAAAATTCTACCGATAAGGAGATTATGCAAATGTTTATGAATAATCTTCCAAAACTTTCTGCAAGCTTGAGGGAATTGGATAAAAATTAATTTTGGCTTCGCTCATTAAAACGATTTATTAATAATTCTGTACATTCGGAAGCATAAGTTTGGGCTTAATTAAGCGAGGAAAGGCTGAACAAGTCTAATTGAGTTTAGTGTATTAATAAGAATTTGGTTTAAATAATGTTTACGAAACTAAAAATATTATTTTTTCTTAGCTATACGCCATAATAATTCAAAATGCTTCCTATATCCTTCAGAAATACCCTTATTTTTAATAGTTATTGCGAACGGATTTTCCTTACTCCAGAGAATAATTGCTACTTTTTCTCCGTAAATATTTATTGCCATGGGTGAGGCATATTTTTCAGATATAAATCGAATTTCGCTCAAAGGGACTTTTGGAATTTTATCTTCAGTTGTTTTATGAAAGATTATTCTTGCATGAATCTTTTTTTCGCTTCTTCGTTTATCAAACCACTTGAAATAAAAAGGTAGAATCTCATAAGAAAGTGGAAATGGACTGATTATAAGAATTTCTTTATTTTTTGATTCTTCTAATTGGTCTTCGAAAACTGTCTTTAGTCCATTTTTACCTTTATAGAAATTAGTTTCTTCTTTTTCTTTTGTTTGATTATACATGCTTAGCATTTGCGGAAGAATATCGGCTATTGAGGCTTCTTTTTCTTTTATAATTTCTAAAATTCTGTTTGGGCTAGTTGCTTGGAATAGTTTTTTATTATTTTTTTGAATGTATCCTATTAGTCCTTTTTTAATTAGCATTTCAATAGTATCGTAAACTACTCGTCTATGCAATCCACTTTTTCTTGAAATAATTCCTGCTTGATTTGGACCAAATTCTAAAAGTGCAAGATATATCTTAGACTCATTTTCAGTTAGTCCTGTTTTACGTATATATTCTTTTATGTTATTTAGGGTTTCCATGCTTCTTTTAGTGCGTTTTGGTATATAAATATTGTGGTGAGCTTTATCACCTCTTAAATTTATCTGCTTGTTTTCCTATCTATTTTTAATTAAATGAACACTCAAAAATTAAACTAAACCTTCGGTTTGGCTATACAAAATTTTTGAGGTCCAGAAAATTAAGAATTTTCTGGCTGTTCATTTATAATTAAATGAACAGGAGGAAAACAAAAATGACAGAACAATTAGAAAGACAAGTAATAGAACTTATTGCTGCAGATAGAATTTTTATCACTGCTTCAAGTATTGATAATAAACTTAAGAAAGTAAGGCCAAATTTAGCAAGAGCCATAGATATACTTGGCAAAAGTTATATTGGCGAAAGAGTTTATGCAAGAGTTGAAACTGAAGATTCTACTGAAAAAGCTAGAACTATGAGAGATGCGGTTGATGAATTTGCAACAAAATATCCAAGACACGGAAAGATTCTTAATGGTCTTATTGAAGAAACTCGAGAGGCTAAAGAAAGCAATCTTTATTTTGGAATTAATGCTGGATGCAGACTTACTGCTGAGGATTATCTTGGAGTAATGAGCAATCTTGGATTCACAGAATCTCAATCAAGAGCACTTTATGCACCCTTGATAGAAACAAGTAGAGCTATTGCAAAGAAAAGAAACGAAGAAAGAAGCATCCTTATAGGATGATTCTTTTTTAAATTTATTTTTATTTTTTATTGATTTTATTTTATATAAATACTTAAAAACAAATTTTATAGTAATTTTATATGCAATATTTGGAAATAACATTAAAAGATAGCCTAGAAGAAATTTTTAGGGTAGGTGGAGAATCATTTAAGGAATTTTATCCAAGAGATAAATTTTTGAAGAGATTAAATGATAAAAAATATTGGATTTATGTGGCAAGAGAAGATAAGATAGTTGGTTTTAAAATATTTTATGAAGATGAAGAAGGGCAGCTTTATGATTGGTTAGATGGAGTTAGTCCTCCTTATAGAAAAAGAGGTATAGCTTCTAAATTAATGACTATGGAGATTAATTTTGGAAAAAATCAAGGATATTCTAAATTAAAATTAAAAACTCATGAAGGACATCCCGAAATGATCTCTTTATGTAAAAAATTTGGTTTTACTGAATTAAAAAGAGAACAGCATCATTGGAGGGATAGTATTGATAGAGAAGCTATTTTCTTTGAATTGGATTTGAATTCTTATGCGCCGCCGGGGAATTGAACCCCGTCCTGAACCTTGGGAAGGTTCCATACTAAGCCGGTATACTAGCAGCGCGTTTTAAATGGTTTTTCTACTTTTAGACCAATTATTTCATTTTTTAACCTTTCCTTTAATGGAATTTCTCCTGTTTTGATAAAATAATTGTATCTTACTATATTCTTTGGATTAGCACTTCCAACTAATTGGAAAAATCTTAAAACTTCTTTTTGATTTTGGATTCTTACATTAACATCACTTTTTGAGGGTTTGAAACCTGCTTGTTCTACTAATTTAAATAAATCTTTTCGGATATAGGGGGATTCTGTTTGAAATTCTATAATAGCTCTTTTATATTTTTTTTGTTTTTGATAAATTCCTCCATCTGTATCAAACAGGCCCCTTAAGGCTCCATAAATAAATTCTTTATTTTTAAATATCCATTTAGGCAGGGATTCTTTATTTTTTATTTTATTGCCTAAAACAAAATTATTTGAGATAAGAAATCTTATTAATTCCGTAGAATTAACTCTTAATTGTATGGAGTTTTGGTTTTTTATTTTGAATATTTTAGAATCTATTCCAAATAAGCTATTAATTTTTCTCTTAAGATAAATATAATGATTTAATTCATTTGAATTACCTGCAATTGTAAGTACTTTTCTATCCAGATGTCCATCTCCTAATGTAATGCCTAATATTTCTGCTAAATCTTCACTTCTTTTAGGAATTTTAATAATTTTTTTATTTAATTCTCCTGAAAGATCTTGTCCCCAATTTTTGGGTAATATTTTGTCTATCCAATTTCGCTCTATCTTTTTCCATTTTTCGAAAGGATAATCTTTTATTAATCTCTTTGCAAAGCTTAATGGCAAAGTATGCTTTTCTCTTCTCCAATAAAAACATAGAGTATTTTTAGCTAAATTCAATTTTTTTGATAATTGTTCCCAATTTAGCCCACTTCTCTCTTTTATTTGTTCTAGAAATTTTGTTTGTAATCCCTCTTTAAATTTAATTCTTTTTTCTTTTATACTTTCACCAATCATTCTCATACAATACTACCAATAAACTAATATATAAGCTTTTTGTTTTATCCATAGTTAGGTTTTTATAGATATCTTTGGTAGAGTGATTATGGCAAAATTATCTAAGAAAACAAGTGGTAAGAAAAAATTTTACATAACTACTGCTATTGATTATGTAAATGCACGTCCTCATCTCGGTCATGCATTTGAGAAAGTCTTAGCTGATGCTATAGCACGATGGCATAGACTTAATGGAGAAAGTGTATGGTATTTAACTGGAACTGATGAAAATGCTCAGAAAAATGCACAGGTTGCTAAGGAAAAGGGTATTCCTGTAAAAAAGTTTGTTGATGATAATACCAAGATTTTTATTGAATTATGTAAAAAACTTAATCTTTCAAATGATGATTTTATTCGAACTACTGAAGAAAGACATGTAAAAGTTGCTCGTGAGATTTTTAAAAAAGTTTACGATAAGGGAGATATTTACAAGGGAAAATATGAGGGTATGTACTGTGTTGGTTGTGAGGCATTCATTACTGAAAAAGATTTAGTTGATGGTTGTTGCCCGGAACATAAAAAGAAACCTGAACAAATGTCTGAAGAAGCATATTTTTTTAGATTAAGTAAATATCAAAAACAATTAATTAAATTTATTGAAAATTATATTGTTCCTGAATCTAAGAAACACGAAATTTTAAATAGATTGAAAGAAGAGGGATTGAGGGATCTTTGTGTTTCTAGAACTGGACTTGATTGGGGCATTGATTCGCCCATTGATAAAAAATTTAAAATTTACGTTTGGTTTGACGCGTTAATAAATTATTACTCTGGTGCCAGTGGAAATTGGCCAGCTGATGTTCATGTTGTTGGAAAAGGAATAAATTGGTTTCATTCTGTAATTTGGCCAGCTATGTTGATGTCCGCAGGAATTGAACTTCCTAAAAAATTATTGGTTCATGGTTATTTGAATATTGGTGGCCAGAAAATGTCAAAATCACTTGGAAATGTAATTGATCCTATTGAATTCGTAGATAAATATGGTGTGGACTCGGTTCGTTATTCTCTTTTAAGATGTTCTGTATTTGAAGATTCAGATTATTCAGAAGAAATTTTAGTCAGTAGACATAATTCTGAACTTGCGGATAAGTTTGGAAATTTAGTTTCAAGAGTTTCAACTCTTGCTGAAAAATATGGAACAGAGAAAACTAAAAATAAATTATTTAAAGAACTGAAATTAAAACAAATAGAAAAAGAAATGCAAAATTTTGAGGTAGATAAAGCCTTAAATGATATTTTTGCATTTATTGATGTTTGTAATGAGTATGTTCAGTCAAAGAAGCCCTGGGAAACTCATGATAAGAAAGTTCTTTATGAGTTGATTGATTCAATAAAAATAATTGCGATTCTACTTTGGCCATTTATCCCTGAAACTTCAGAAAAAATAGCAAAACATTTTGGTTTTGAAATTAAATATGCTAATTTGGATAAAAATTTAGATTATAAGAATATTAAGAAGGCTGAAATTTTATTTAAGAAAATAGAAGTTAGCGAAGAAAAGATTAATAAATCTGAAAAAACTTCTAAAATTGAAGGAATAACTACAATGAGCGAAATAATAAACTATGAGCAATTTTCTAAGACTGATTTAAGAGTTGGAACTATAAAAAAGGTTGAGGATGTTGAGGGTGCGGATAAATTGCTTAAACTTGAAGTTGATTTGGGTAAAGAAATAGGAAAAAGAATAATTCTTGCTGGGATAAAGAAATACTATAAAAAGGAAGAATTAAAGGATAAACAAATTATTGTTGTTGCTAATTTAGAACCTAGAAAAATGAAAGGCATGGAAAGTCAGGGAATGTTGCTTGCGGCAGTAAATGAAGATGAAAGTAAGGTTATTCTTCTTTCGCCTGAGAAAAAGATAGAGAACGGTTCTAAGGTTAGATAAATTTATTTTTAAAACCAATCATTCTTAGAAGATTATTGAAAAATCCAGATTTTTCTTTATTATTTTTTCTTTCATTCTGTTCTTTTTTTTGTTCTTCTTTTATAAATTCTGAACCTAGAATTCTTCTTGCAATTTTCATATAGGCTCGAGCTGCTCTGCTTTTTGGATGAGTTTTAACTACCGCATTTTTCATTTTTTGGCTTTCCTTTACAGAATCATCTTCAGGAATAATCCCCAGAATGGGTATTTCTAGCATATCTTTAATTGTTGGAATATCCATTTCCCATTTTTTCCCTTCATGCCGTGTTATTATTACTCCCCGAACATTTTTTTTCATTTCTTCTGCAACTTTAATTGTTTTAAGTGCATCAGTTACTGCTGATATTTCTGGATTAGTTATAATTATTACTTCATCAGCGGATCTTATTGCAGATTTTGCTTCTTCTCCGAGCCCTGCAGAAGAATCTAGAAAAATTATATCGCCTATTTTTTTAAGTTTTTTAACTATTTCTGGGAGTTTTTCATGATTGATACTTTTTAATTCGCCTATGGAAAGGGAAGCGGGCATTATTTTTGCACCTGAATCATGTTCATAAATTGCTTCCTCTACTTTTGCTTTATTATTTATAACATGATTAATTGTTATTGGCACTATGGGTGAACCTAGATGGAGCCCTATATTGGGAGTTGTAAGATTTGTATCAACAATAATAACTTCTTTTCCAAGTTCGCTTACAGAAATTCCTAAATTTATTGTAGAAGTAGTTTTTCCAACCCCTCCTTTTCCTGAAACTATGACATATGCTTTACCCATTTTAATGATTATTTTCTATTATTTCGAAGATTCAGAAAATTGAGAATTTTCTGACTCCCAAAAAATTATTTTTGGGATAGAAGAATTTGCTTCACGTAGCTTATAAAGGTTTCTAAAATTGCTGAATATTCTTTCAATTTATCGAGATTAATTATGGTTTCTTGAACTCCATCATAAACTTTTAATCTAACGTCTTTTCTAAATTCACTTTCACGAATTGTTTTTAGATTATCCACTCGTTTAAAGAATTCATATAACTCCATGGCTTTCATTACTTCTGGAGATTTGCTAAATTGTTTTTTTACTAATTCTAATCTTTGTCTGGGTGCTCCCGGTATGACTTTTATTTTCTTTTTCTTTTTTAATTGTTCAAGAAGTCCATCTACAGAATCATTAATCATTACTGTCCAACGTCTAATGAGATTTATGATTACATCGCAGGTTTTAGTATACTTTAAACTGACGTAGAGTAAATGGTCTGCACTTATTTTTTCTTTAATGATTTTTTCCAGCATTTTGTTTGGTTGTTGTATTTTTATTTTGCCTAAATCTAAGGCCTAACACCAGATTTTCCGCAAATCGCCCCCTTTCTAGGTAAAAACGCGTAAATTTTTAAGGTAAGCCCAGTATTTATATCTTTTCTTTAGTGCTACTCTTGCGTAGATAGAATTATCGGGCTTTAAATTTAGAGACTCATGCCAAATTTAGCTTTGTTAACTAGACTTTTAGCAAGATTGAGATATTTTTTAAGCCTTTCGGGGTCTATTACTATTGTTTTTAGGGAATCAGACATAATGACTATTTTTTCTTTTCTTGTAAATTCTAGCGGGCTTTTTTTGTGACTTTCTGTTAAGTAAAGAAGTTCTTTTATTGTTGTAACCTCTTCGGGGGTAATATTATATCTATTGACACATTTTGAAATAAAGATATCAAAGTTTTCATAGGCAGTTGAAGAAAGAGTTATTCGTTTATTTATACTATCAAATTGAAGAATGGAGTTTATGGTGAATATTATTGAATCATATACCTGGTCTAGACCCTTTAGAAGAAGACGTTTATCTTTTATTACGGGATAAGTCACATAAATCATATGGTCAGCTATGCGCATATTATGCACTGCTTTTTGCAGGCTTTCCAAATGTGCTGGTATTTTTGGTTCTTCAGGCATATTTTTAGAAGTAGAAATTGATTAATAAGATTATGTGTTTAATAGAGATATAATCTTTAATTTAGTGCTTTGCATATTCTGTTTCTTTTTTATACCAAGAAAATAAGCATATTTTCTGGGCCCCGAAAATCATTGATTTTCGCGGAAACAAGTGCCAATTAAACCCACACCTTTAAGTGTGGGTGGCACATTGTTTTTTTGATTATTAGATAATGGGTGTAAGCCTCTCTAAAAAAGGCGAGCGAAGCGAGCTTTACTTCTTCTTATGTTTTTGATTACTTAGAGAAATTATGGTTTCTGCAATATCGCCATTATTTTTTTCTAGTTCGATTGCAGCTATTTCTTTGTCTACGCCTGTTTGTTCTACTATTGTATTAATATCTGCTTCAAACTTATTTTCTTCGTTTTCTTCGGCTTTGACTTCTTCTCTGGCTTCTCCTGTAACTTGATAGGATTCTTGGCCCTGCATTTTTACTTTTACAACTTGAGGATTGTCAATAATTATTCTTCCTTCACCATCAGCTTTTTCAATTATTACTCTATCTGCAGCTATATCGGTCTGGGCTATGCCCATTTGTTTCATAACCGCTTGCATTTTTTTAGGGTCTAGTCCGCCAAACATTTTTTATAAAAGAATTTTAATTAAAATCATAACTATAATTACAACTGCTGTAAGAATGATTATTTGCTCTGGAGAAATCTGGAATTTGCTAGGATATTCTTCATTGAATCTCATAAGCCCGCCCATTCCTGATGGTGTTGATATTCCTTCTGCCATAAGGTTTAAAATATAGGGGTGTTTAAAAATGTTATGAATTCGATTTTATTTAAGGATATAAAAAATTGGAATGTAGAAATAGAGAAACAAATAACTTCTGATTGGAAGAAATCTAATTTATTTAAATTTAATTCAAAAACAAAAAAGAAAATTTATTCAATTGATACTCCTCCGCCCTATATTAATTCGCCAATACATATGGGACATGCAGTTACGTATTGTTATATGGATTTTTTTGCTAGATATAAGAGAATGAAGGGTTTTGAAGTTTTATTTCCTTTGGGTCTAGACAGAAATGGTTTGCCTATTGAAATGGGTGCAGAAAAAAAATATAATATTTCTGCATTTAAAATGTCCAGGGAAGAATTTCTTAAATATTGCGAAAGATTATTGCAAGAAACATCCGTAGAATCTGTGGATAGTTTTGCTAGACTTGGAATTTCATTTTCATCTTATATTAAGGATGATAAGATTGGTAGTGTTTATCATACCGATTCTCCCGAGTATAGAAGTTTAACACAGGCAACATTTATTGAACTTTACAAAAAAGGTTTGATCTATGAGGATTCAAGAATAAATAATTGGTATCCTAAACTTAGGAAAACTATCGCAGAATCGCAAATAGATTACAAAGATATACCTTCTAATTTTAATGATATTAAATGGAAAGTAA
>CAYIVX010000033.1:0-11335 GCA_964366925.1 Candidatus Woesearchaeota archaeon
ACAGCATACCAGGAAATATTCTGAGATTGTAATGCTCCATCTTTTAGAAAATATATCAAAGTTGAATTAAAAAATCTTGAGCTAAAAAATGAATTGGTCCAAGTACTTACACCTCCAGTAGAATCTGAACTGCTTGCAATAAAACTTCTGCTGGTATTAACAGCAGTTATTGTTTGATTAATTTGGGTAGTTGTTGCGGCATAAGTAAAACCCGCCTGTGTTCGAATTGAATTATCTTCAATGATAAAATATTCAACGCTTGCGCTGCCGGTATTAGTCTGTCTATTAAAGGTAGCTGTTGTAGAATTATATCTGCCCATAACCATACTAGCTACCAAGGTAGAAGTATCCAGAGCTGTTGAAAATACCATAAAACTTTTGGATACATTAATAGTAGAACTTAATATTGAATCTGCAGTTGTATCTGGTATCGTTAAAGAACCATTTATAATTCGGGAGTTATTCCAATCAACAACCTGCCAAATAAGTTCTCCGCCATTTGCTACAGTTCCTATTCTCTGTATATTTATTTGTGTAGCATTATTAAATTTAGATTTCCACATGCCCTGTTCCATCGTACCTGCCGTGCCAATATTTAATCTTGTTCGAATTATTATAAATGAACTACTAAGATTTACTTGATTAATAGTTAGATTATAATTACTAGTTCCAGCACCAGCGCCATAAGAAAAATTACCTGATTGTGAAGAAATAATGCTAGTGTTTTCAGTTATAATCTGATATTCCACATTCGCAATTCCACCCGCATAATTATTCAGTTTTAAATTAGTTGAATTAGTTAATAAAGCAGTTACTAATATTGCATTAGGACCATTATTTGTAGAACGAGTACTTGTTATTACAAAACTTTTACTTATGTTAATTGAAGTTATGCTTATATTAATTTCCCCATTTACAGTAGTATTTCCACTCTGAACAGAAAAATCTGCAGATACTCCGTTTAATAAAGATAAAAAGATTACAAATGCGAGGATTAAAGAAAAATTATATCTTTTCATGTTTGGTGATGCCTCTTTTTTTATTCATAATTAAATGTTCTTTCATTAATCGCTCAATTCTTTTAGAAGTAATAATATCGTTATCCTCGCAGAATCTCTGAAATTCCCCATAGACAGAATCATTTATACTGAGCGTTACCCTTTTTTGCATTATTTAATATGGTTTTTCTTCTTTTTAAAGATTACGTATAATTACCGATTTATACACTAATGTACATAAACGTATGCATAATCAAAAACAAGGAATAAACAAGCAAAAACAAAAATCAATCTGAGATATTACTTTACTAATAAGCCCAAAATTTCATTCTTATTCCTTTCGAATAACTTGGGGCTTTAACTCACTTATTTTCCTAACCTGTTCTAAGTCTATGTCGAATTTCTTTTCTAAAAATACGCCCTTAAAAGAATCAACAAAATTTTTATCGTTTACAACTTTGTTTAAATTATGCAAATTTTGACCGATTTGTTTTAAATTGCCAATGAACAAAAATTTTCTAATCATATCCAGATTAGTTTCTCTTGCAAGTGCAGCTATATCTCTAAAGTCAGTTAATCTTCCCGAATGAATTTTCATTACAACTAAGAGCTCTTTGATAGGAATTCTCGCAAACACCTCTTTTTCTATACCTATAATTTTCTTCTTGATTGAATTCTTAAACAATAATTCGTAACTAAATGAAGCGTCAGTTCCCCTAGAAGCCAAAGCATCAATCAAAATATCCACGCTTGCTTGGTCTTTTTCATATCGGATAAATCTTGAAGCATAGATATTTTCCAAATCCTTACTTATTGTTTTCTTAAATCCATTTTTTCGGAGTATCTCTTCAAAATTAAACAAGTTAGAAGAGGTTATAACAATATCTGCATCAACAGAAAATCTATGCTTAAATGCTGAAACGGCATATCCACCAACTATAATAAATTCTAAATTTGCCTCTATAAATTTTTCCAATATTCCAAATATTTCGTTCTCTTTTTTAATTAATTCTTCCATTAAAAATAACTTGCTTCTGCATATTTAATTTTAACTTTCTTGCCATACATTTTTCCTATCATTTCTAAAGCAGGCATAAAATTATAGATATTTTTTTCCATGAACTTAATTGTTTCTTCTAATGGCTCTACATAAAACTTTCCTTTTTTAACAGATTTAAAATCTTCTAATATTTCTGGAATATAAAAAATGCCCCGTTTTAAATTAACCCCTAATTTCAACCTTTTGCAATATTCTAAAAAAATTGCGTAATCTTCTTTTTTAATTTTTATATGAATCGGATAAAACTCCTTATAGCGAGCAATATTATATCTCCCTTCTGTCCAAATATAAACTGCATCAGTCTTAGTAAAGCCATACTCTATACCAAACAAATTCAATACTGCATAATAAAAACCAACATTTTTCAAATTTTCACCAATAAATTTTAATATTCTTCGATAACTTTGATTCTTTTCCTGCACCACTACGCCTCGCCATTTTTCTTTTAAAATTCCCTCGTCAATCAATTCCCTTACCCATTTCTGAGTCCAGCCATAGGACAACCCGATTCGCGTAGAAATAGAGCTTATGCTATCTTCTTTTCTTAAGGATATCAATATCCTCATTACATAAGGATTCAAAGTTTCTATTTTCATATTAGCGACAACCGTTCAATTTTCTCATACTATCACTATAATGATAGTACTATTTAAACCTTTTCATACATCTCCGAAAACCCAAAAATCCCAATAATCCAAAAAAACCTAAGAACTACTTACTCAAATCTATAACTTTATCGCAAACTACCGCAATCTCATTAATTATTCTTTTATCAGTATCTTCCTGCAAACCAATCATCAACCCACAAAGTTTTTCTTCTCTTATTCTGCTAACAAGGGAGCGAACAAATCTAATAATCATTTCGGGCTCATGATAAAGCGAAAGTGCATCAATAGAATCCAATAAAACAAAAGAATGCTGTCCTTTTTTATAAATCTGTTCAAGAGCAATCCCAATATTAGTAAGACTTTTTGCACTTTTTATAAACGCACAATTTTCAGCCAAAGCATCATCTTTAGAACTAACACAATCAATAAAAAAAAGTTTGTCGTGATCTATTCCATCTTTATTCAATGCCTCAATAATTGTTCTATATGGCCTATTTACCGCAACATAAGCCCCACTTTTTTTACTCTTTATCATATGTTTTATCATATGATGATTTAACTCGTGATAATTTTCCCTTGGTAAAATAGTTAGAACTACGAAATTTTCTTTTGCATTATTCAGCTCTTTTGTAAGCCTCTTTTTCATATATCCTCAAGTAAACCCTATGTTTTAAAGATTTCGATATAAATTAAAACAGATTCTGTTCTTTTCTAGTTTGTGCTTCGCAAAATTCTGCCATAATAAAAATAAATAATTAAACCAAAATCGAATTAAAGTTTAGGGCATTATTAATTTAAATTACGAAGCAAAGAAGCTGAGCAGGAGGAAGCTTCTGAGCGAGTAAAATTAGTAAAAGTTTTCATGAAATAAAAATATATTTTATTCTCCAACTCCGCCAAAAACTTCCTGCTCGGGATAAACAATCAAGCCCTTATCTGTTATTTGCATAGCAACAATCTTTTTCTGATGCTTTTCTCCACGCATTTTAAGAATCTCAACCGCATTCTCCCGAATATCTCCTCTTTTAATATTATATAAAACTATAACTCCATCCGCTAAAAATTCTTCAACACCAGAAGTAGAAAATACTTCGGGTATCTGTTTAGTTTCAGTAATCAAAAAACTTGTACAACCCAATCTTTCAAAAAATCTAAATAACTGTTCAATATAAATTCTATAGGAATCTTCTTTTCCAGTAAATGCTGAAGCTATAGCCGTAAGAGAATCTAAAACAATAAAATCTGGCTTAAAATTTTTAGGTAAAATAACTGGTTCTAGTTCAATAAGAAGTTCACCTTTTTCCTTTGCAAGCATAGCATCAACATTTCTCGTTATCTCAAAAGGATTTATTCTTTCAATCTTTAATTTTCCAGATTTAACCATTTTATCTGCATCCCAACCAAATTCCCTCATATGTTGTTTTAATTTATCTTCACTTTCTTCAAAACTCATATAAAAACATTTATCACCCTTAGCCGCATGATATGCCAAAGTTTGCAAACAGAATATTGTTTTCCCACTTCCAGCCCCGCCTGCTACAAGAACATTACTTCCTTTTGGAATTCCTTCTTGGAATAACTCATCAAAACCGGGAATTCCAGTATTAACAAATTTACTAACTGGCCCTTTATTTTTAAATTTCAAATCTTTTATTTTTTCAAGAGGAGCTCGCTGAACTTTTATCTGGTCTTCATGATTCTTCATTCTAGATTCTCCAGAATTTAATGCTTTTTCTATATCCGCCTTCAGCGCAGATAAATCTATTTTTTTATGCTCAGAAATTTTTTGTTTGGATTTCTTTCCAACTTCGGATTTTTTAGATTTTTCTACAATCTTAATCGTATGTTTAACTAACTGAGATTTTCTTACACTCTTTTTTTTCATAATAAACAAATGAAATCACTTTATTTAAATCTTCTCATATTTAATGAGAACGAGTTAAAAATTTTATTAAAATTTTTAAATCTTACCTCCTCCGAAATATTTATAAGCTATTTTAACATAATAAAATTATGGATACAATAGGGGTGATTTTTTTAGCAACAATACTAATAGGGATAATCGCGACGATTTTAGCATATTATGCCAACAAATATGCCCTAGATGAATTAAAAAAATCATTAAAATTAAGAACGTATGCCCTAGCAATTATCTGTTTCGGATTTATAATTCACACTGCAGGAGATTATTATGGTCATTTATATGGTAGCGAAAATCTCGAGCTTACACTTGAAAGTATTGCCCACGTTATTATCTTCATATCAATAATAATCTGCCTATTATCAACTAAAAAAATAATGGAAATTTCTAGGGAGTATAAATTCTGATAAAATGATAGACATGTTATTAGTTGCACAAGTAAGTTCAAGTTTAACTATCTTAATGGGAATAATAGCCTTAATATTCACAATTAAAGCCATAAGCGGACTTGCAGAAGATTCTTTTAAAACTCTTGTAAAAAGAATGGCCATATTCTTAATTTTAAGCATTATTGGAATTAGTTTTATGACTGCCTATCATATCATGGATAGTTTTGGTGGATTAGAATGGGCATTAAATGCATGGTATATTTTTATGTTTATGGCAATAATCTATTCAATTTATGATTCTTATAGAATTATAAAATTTGAAAAACCTATTTATTCTATAACTTTAAAATCTAAAAAGAAAAAGAAATAAAAATATTTATTTTAATAATTGTTTAATCTTTTTAAGAAAAACATTAATATTATCCGAACCTTTCAGAAATCCAATAACATTTTCATATAACTCTAAATGTTCTTCTTCTGATTCATCAGTAATCAAATAGGCCACCCTAGTTTTTTTAATCTTTTTAACATAGTCTAAAATTTTACCCCTAGTAGTAACATAACCAATTAAAAGAAGGTTAGGCTTTACTTTTCTTAATTTTTCTATACACTCACCATTACCTGCAGCAAGAATAACATTATATCCATTTTTAGTAAGAAGAGTATTGATAGTTTGTCTAACCTCCCAACGTTCATCAACAAAGATAATTGTTTTAGTTCGAAGTTTAGTCTTATCTTTTTTACCCATAAGTTTTTTTAAAAAAGAATTAATCATGAGAAATTAAGATTCAACTATCTTCTTAATTGTTTTTTTAAAAACTACGTTATCAATCGGCTTTTCAATATATCCCGCAGGTTTCAATCTTTTCATAATATCTTCACCAGCCTGACTTAAACTAACAACAGTCAAAAAAACAACTTTCTGATTTTTTATTTTAGAATCTGCCCTAATTTTTTCAAGCGTAGCCAAACCGGATATTTTAGGCATAAGCATATCAAGAAGCATTAAATCAAATTTTTCCTTTTTTAATAAATCAATAGCCCTATTTCCATCATCAACTGCCTTAACTTCATAACCCATAGTTTCAACTAACATTTTAATAGAATTTCTAATATCCTCTTCATCATCAACAATTAGTATTTTTTTCTCCAATCTTGTCCTCTCTTTTAGTATCCGTATTAACATTTTCAATTATTTAAATACTTGTATTAACTAACGAATAGGTAATGTAAAATAAAAAGTAGACCCTTTTCCAAGATCACTTTTAACATTTAATTTACCACCATGTTCTTCAATAATTCGCTTACAAATACTCAACCCTAACCCCGTACCCCCATGTTTTCTACTAAAGGTAGATTCTACCTGATAAAATGGCTGAAATAATTTTTCAAAAACTTCGGGAGGAATTCCTATACCCGTATCCCTTACTTTTACTAAAATATTCTGTTTTTCATTCACAACTTCAATAGTTATTCCACCCTTATCTGTAAATTTAATAGCATTATCCAAAAGATTAGTTATTACTTCAGTCATTCTCTTTTTATCAAGCAAAATTAATGGAGGATTATCTAAATGATAAGATAAACTAAGACCTTTTTCTTTTGCCACTGAGCCCATGTTATCAATAACTAACTGAATAATATCTTTTATCTGAGCTTTTTCTAGATTAATTTTAAATTGGGGTTGTTCTAAACGAGATATTTCTAAAATATCGTCAATTAATTTGCTAAGGCGATCTATATTTCTAAGAATAATCTCAAAACTTTGTTGTTGAGATTCAGTTAATTTCCCCAAATCACCCCCTAAAAGCATTTGAGTTTGTATTTTAGCTGGCGTCAGAGGAGTTTTCAATTCATGCGAAGTTATAGTTAAAAATTTACTTTTTATTTCTTCTAATTCCTTCAGTTTTTCATAAGCAGATTTTAACTCTTCTTCAGATTTTTTACGTTCAGTTATATCCTCAGATATCCCCAAAAGATATTTGGGTTTACCCTCTTCATTATAAAGAGGTATTTTTTTAGTATGAAGTATCCTAGTTCCATTAGGCGTATCAATAGATTCCTCAGATATATCCAATAATTTATGTTCTCTAATTACCTCTTTATCTTTAGCTAAAAAGAAAGCAGATTGTGATTTAGAAAATTTCTCAAGAAGGGTTTTACCTAAAATTTGTTTTTTGTTCAAACCAAGCAACAATTCCCCTGCCTTATTCATTTCTTCAAATTTAAACTCTTTCGCATCTTTTACAAAAACCATGTCCGGAATATTTTCAACTACCGAATTAAGAAATGCTGTTCTCTTATTTACTTCAAGTTCTAAATGTTCCCCAGATAATTTAAGTTCATCTTCTGCTTTTTTTCTAGCAGTAACATCTCTTGCAACACCTAAAACAAAACTAACTTTATTATTATTATTATTATTATTACCAAATTCTTGAAGTGGAGTTAAATTAACTTCAAGCCATTGATCAACATGATCAAATTTCATTCTCACAATACTGTTCCTAGATTTTGCAGTATTAAATACCATATTCAAACTTTGAATATAACCCTCCGCTATTTGCTTAGGAAATATCTGGGAAATATGTTTTCCCAAAACAGAAGTATTACCAAAAAGCTTTTTTGAAGAAGAATTTACCGAAACAATATGAAGATTTCTATCTGCAATAAAAATATAATCTGAAGTATTTTCAACAATAGCCGCATATCTACCTTCACTTTCTCTTAATTTTTCTTCTGCTTTTTTTCTTTCAGTGATATCCTGAATAGTCCCAAACATTTGGATTGGTGCAGTTTCATTATCAAAATTAAGTCTACCCTTGCCATGTACCCATCTAACTACCTTATCTTTCTTTCTAAGAATTCTATACTCCTTATCAAAAGATTTATGTTTACCCAGTACTTCATTTGTAAAATAATCTAGCATCATCTTTCTATCTTCGAAATAAATTAAATTACCCCAACCACCCACAGAACGAACATAGTTTTCATCAATTCCAAATATTTCATCTAACTCTTTTGAACTTGTCCAATTACCAGTTTTTATATCTAGAACATAACTACCAAAATTAGCAACAGATTCTGCCTCTTCAAGCATTTTTTGTTTTTCTCGCAATTCTCCATCAACTTTTTTTCTTTCAGTTATATCTTGAATTGTTCCAAACATTTTTAGAGGTTTATTTATATTATTATAAATAACTTTTCCGGTAGCAGTTATCCAATGAATAGATTTATCTGGCCATAATATACGACCTTCAAAATATAATTTACTAGTTTTCATTGCAACATCAAAAGCTTTTTTAACTGAAGACCTATCTTCTTCCAAAATATGCTGAAAAAATATTTTGGTCCCCCATTTAGGCAATAATTTTTTATATCCAAAAATTTGATCATGTTTAAGATTCCTATTATCCGCCGTATCTTTAATTAAATTAAGTTCCCAAGAGCCCATATCCGCGGATTCAAGAAAAAGTTTATATTTTTCTTCACTTAATTTTAATTTTTCATAAAACTGTTTAAGTTGTTCCTCTGCTTTTTTTCTTTCAGTTATATCCCTTACAAAAGCAGCAATCAAACCATCTCCATTTTCTGAAACAATCTTCGCGCTTACGACTACCCAAAAAATAGTTCCATCTTTTCTCCGGTGATGACTCTCAAATAAAATCTTACCTCTTTTAATAAGGCCCTTTACACGAAGAGGCATAATTTTATTTTCTTCGGGAGTATCTAGTTTAGAAGAATAAGACCCAATTAATTCTTTACGACTATAACCAGTCATTTTACACGCATTATCATTAACATCCAAAATTTTACCCTTAAAATCATGAAGGTAAAAAGCATCATTTAAATTATCAACGATCATTTTATATCTTTTTTCACTTTCTTTTAATTTTTCTGCCTCTTGCATTCTTTCAGTAACATCAGAATAAACTGCAACAACGCCATTACCAGGTAATTTAAAAACATAATTATCCCTCCAACCACGATGATATTCATCTTTATAAAAAGAAATAGGATAATGCATAAATTTACCAGTTTTTTTTACCTGTTTAAAAACATCATATAATCCAAATTCTCTAACTCCCTTAAAGACAACATCAACTTTTTTTCCAATAACATCTTTTTTATTAACTTTTTCAAGCTTTTCAGCAGCTCGATTCATATCCCCAATTATTATATCTCGATCATTATTTTCAAAAGAATAGATAACTACAGCTTCAATCATATTATCAAAAAGTGCACTAAATTGAGCCCCACTTGTTCTTAATTCCTCACTAATTTCTTCTTTTTTCATAACAACCGCCTCAGCAAGTTGTTTAGAGGTAACTACCAGTTCTAGTCTTATTTTTTCTTTTTCTGTAGCAATCTTAGCAAGTTCTTTAGCAGTAATAACCAATTTTAGTCTTGTTTTTTCTTTTGCCTTAGCAACTACAGCAAGATTTTTAGCAACTTCCAATAATTTAAATCTTATTTTTTCTTTTTCTACAACTGCCTCAGCAAGTTGTTTAGCGGTAACTACCAGTTCTAGTCTTATTTTTTCTTTTTCCGTAGCAATCTTAGCAAGTTCTTTAGCAGTAATAACTAACCGGATTCGAGAATTTTCTTTTTTTAATTCTTCTTTTTCCATTTTAAAAGATTAGCTTATCCCATGTTCAGTCAACCAAGGAATATATTTATGGTCTACCTTAATCAGATGATTATCTAACCAATCTCTAAGAAAATGTAGCAATTCTTCGGCAATTTTAGAACTTTCATTTTCTTTTTCAAACTTTCCATTAAAATCTATAACTTTTTTCAAAAGTTGCCCATGTTTTTTAATATGTTCTTCAGCACCAGGATAATCCGTGTCGACAAAATATTGCTCCTCTGTAGAAAAATGTATTCTAGCATATTCAGTTAAATCATTCAATAAAACTTCAATTTTTTCTCCAGTTTTTCCGTGAAGATTAAGCAAATGAGTTCTATTAATCAAACCGACAAAATGATGATGTTGTTCATCAATCTTTTTAATTCCAGTATTCCACTTTTCATTCCAAACAATAAATTTTTTAATTATTTTCATTTTTCCAGAGACTCTCTTGTTTTTTCTTTTTTCTTCAGTTGACTTATATCTCTCGAGATTACCAAGATGTTAATAACATTTTTTTCTAGATCATTCATAGGCACTAAAGTTAGATTACACCACTCCCTATTAGCCTTGCCATGAATATGTTGTATATCCATAGAAGGAGTAGTCTCCCCTCTAATAGCTTTCTTCAAATTATTTAAAATTTCTTTTCTTTGTTTAGGAACTATAGACTCTACCCAATTCCAGTTTAGAGCATCTTTTTCTTTTTTAAAGCCATGCTCCAATAAACCACTTTTATTTATATAAAGTAATTTGCCCTTGTTATCCAAAATCTTCATACAATCAGGAGAATTATCAAGTATGGCTCTTTCAAATGATTCTGATTTTTTTATTCTTTCCGATGACTGTTTTTGTTGACTTATATCTCTTGAAACTCCAAAAACATATTTAACTTTACCATCCTCATCTAGAACTGGAGCGAGAGTCATAAGACACCATTCCCGATTAGCTTTTTCAGGAAGATGTTGAACCTCTATAGTAGTAGAATGGCCATTTAGAGCTTTATTAAATGCATCGTGGACCATTTGTCTTTGTTCAGGCACTATAGAAGAAACATAATCCCAACCAACAGCGTCTTCTGGTTTTTTTAATCCATGTTCTTTAAGTCCGCCCGGACTAAGATAGAGCAATTTACCATCAAGACCAATAAGTTTAATGCAATCTGGGGAAGATTCAATTAAAGTTTTATATCTCCGTTCTATATCTTTTTTAGCTTCCATTATCTCCTCCAATCCCAAATCTGCTTTTGTTAAACCAGTTCTTAAAATTGCAAGCTTCAAAGTAGCTAAAATTCGGTTTAGAGAATCTACTAAAGATTGTACCTCAAATAAAGAGCTTTTTTTAAGCTGAATCTGCAAATTTCCTTTTGTAATAATATCAACATCCCTTGAAATATCCATTATATCTGTGGAAATCCTTTTTGCCAAAATAAAAATAAAAAGAATAACTAAAATAAAAACTAAGGCTATAATGAAAAAAGTTAATTTTTGCAGATTATAAACTGGCGCAAAAGCTTCAGACACATCCATCTCAGTAACCATTCCAATAGGTATTCTTTCAATATAATTAGTAACTGATAATACCTCTATGTCCAGATAATCTAAACCAATAAAAATTTTTTCTTCACCCATAACTGCAAAATAAATTGGACGTTTAATTGCCTGCTCAATTGTTAGAGTTTCGGTCTTTAAATCAGAAAATAATCTAGTACCAAAAAGATCGGAAGAGCGTC
>CAYIVX010000034.1:0-10463 GCA_964366925.1 Candidatus Woesearchaeota archaeon
AACTAAATAATCTTGAATTTTCATAACAACAAAGATAAGGTCTTTTTTCTTTAAAATCATTTCTATGAATATTTAATGTTCCCTCTACCATCACTAAACAAGGAACATTCTCATCTGTCATATATTTTAATATATCATAAACTCTATAAACAGAACTAGAAACTTCTAAAGGATATCCAAAATCGTATTCGGCTATTGTCCAATTGTATATGAGTTTTAGTCCTCCGTGTTCAATTTTTTCAAAATTGGGAATTTTCTGCTCGGAACGTAGCATGTAACAATAATTAGTATTTCTTCCCAATCTATATGAAAAACCTAAAACCAAAGGATTCTCTAAACATTGAATTGCGTCTCTTACAAAACAAGGAGAAATTGTAATGTTATCATCAACTTGGAAAAATACATATTTATAACCATCAATCAACCCACGAATTAAAAATGCTAATTTGGTTTCTCTTACAAAAGTTACCAATGGAAAATCCCATTGCAATTTTGAATACTGTTGATCAAAAACTTCATTTGATGCTTTATAAAGAACATATGTATCAACAAATTCTTCTCTATCCAAAAAATTGGCATAGTAAGATTCAAGCATTGCTCTTAGTTGCATCGCTCTATCTTTGCTAAAAATAATAGAAATTATTGGCTTCATTATTTTTTACTCCAATGACAAAATATGAAATCATAATTGTAATGCATCTTATGTGTTTCTGACAATTTATGAAAAATATTTTCCATTCTCATTTTAGCATCCGGGATTATATCATGAAATTGAATTTGCAAATGATCAAATTTATTTATGAGATTTTCATTTAAAATATACTCCAGCAATTCGTATTCCCCGCCTTCACAATTAATTTGTGTTAAATTAATATGCTCTTTAAAATGAAACATACTTAAGGCTTCTTTAATGCTTCGAATAAAAATTTGTACGGGGACTCCTACTTTACAATAAACTCCAGAAGCATCTTCGTTAACCAAAATAGCTTGCATTCTATTATCTTTTCCAAGACCAAAAGGAAACAAAAATACTTTAGGAAAATCTCTGTCTTTTATTTTTCCTTGAGCTTCTGTATAAAACTGAGGAACAGGTTCAAATGCATAAATACACGGATCATATCTTTTAGATATCTCAGAAATCCAAAATCCTTTATAGGCTCCAATTTCCAATACTATGCTGCTTGAATTCAAATAAGGATGGGTATACATTTGTTCTCTCATCCCATCGGCTTCCCATTTATCATGAAGATCGCTCATCCTTCCCCCCATTCTTTATTTCTTGGATAATGACTTGGACTTTGATTTGCAAATACATAACGCATTTGCTTCAACTGATCTAAATTAATACTATCTCTATCATGATATAAATGAATTGCTGATACATCATAATCAGGAATTAAGTGTTGTTTCAAATGAAGCAACCTGCAGAATATATCCGAATCTTCATAGCTATAATATAAATAACGTTCATCATATCCCCGCATGTTATACAATACTTTAGTTAAAACGGAATAGGCATAATGGAAATAAGTTGCGTACCCAGGTCTTCCATCTTCAGCCAAAATTAAGTATTTAATAAAATCTGGATCCAAAATCTTAACAGGATCAATTTTTATACAAGCAGAATATTTTAAAACATCAAAATCATGCTTGTACAACAATTCTGCACTCAAAGCTTTATTTAAAACATATATATTTCCTGCTCTCCAAGCATTGGAAGATTGAACTATATTTTTAATAAAATCCCCAACAAGAATAATTTCTGGATCTTTCTGAAAAAACTTCTCGGACTGACATCTCTTAATTGCATAATTGCGAATGAATGCACCATTTCTGCATTCCTTTGAAGTTCTATGGAGTGTAAAATAAAAAGTATTAAAAGATTGAAGATGACTAAAATCAATATCAATTCCATCATTTCCAATGATAACAACCCAATCTTCTTTAGGAATTTCTGTTTTTATTTGAGAAATTGAAAACTCTAATTGTTCTTTTTTCCCAAAATTGGGGATGAACAAGCACAATTTCCTGTTAGTAATTGACCAATCAAAGTTTTGAGTAACTTCAATCATTCAAAGCTTTCTTAATAAAATAACAAACTATGTTGTCATAATTTGTATAGTTTTCATGAGTTAATTTAGCCTGAAATTCCGCAGAAATATAATGCCCTGCATACCAATGTACCCCGATTGTCTCGGGTTTCAACTCCTGCAAAGAAACTTCTGCTGTTCTATGCCATATTTTATCTGGCCATCTTATTGGATAAACTATATTATTTGAAAAATTACATACTTCAAAAGCTGTTTCATCCAAGTATTTTTTATAAAAAGGACTGCCTATTGCCTGATAATCATAATCCATTATATGTTGTTTGGCATAAAATAAAAGATTCTTCCAAGAATCATTATAGGGAGCAGACATTAATAATCCAATACTGTGGTACGGGGGAGTTCCTGGAAGATTTGGTTGATAACAAATATAAACTTTATGATCGCTTTTCAAAAAAGCATATTCCAAAGGATGGAAAAACACAATATCCATATCCATCCAAACACCGCATTCATTTGCCAATAAATTTAATCTATAAAAATCTGATTTTGTAACTTCTGGCAAATTATTCGAAAGTCCAAAACTAGTCATATCAACTGTTCTGAATTCATCTACAATTCCCTGAAGTTTATTAAAATAATTTGGAATATGAATAAGATCATTTTTGTTTTCTTTTCCAGGCCAATTATAATTTTTACTTAAATTCTCAGAAGCAGGTTGACATAATATAATCTTCCAGTCTGGGTTATATTTTCTAAAAGAACAAATAGTCATATAACGGAGGAATGGAAGTGTTTCCCCACCCCAATAAAAATATATTCTTTTTGGAATTAGATTCATATTATTTAATTAAAATTGTTTGTTGATATTTTCTATACCAAATATCTAGCATTGGTTGTTCACAAGGATCAAGTGTGCTTTCTTTCAATAATTTATAAACTTCTACCGATAGAATTCCCCCATTCCATTTTTCTGTTTTTGTTCCTTTAATAGAAATATCATAAACTCCATTATCCCGGTTAAATGCTTTTGTAGTATGTTGTTTAAAATTCAAACTTTTAAATGTATGTTGCAATCTTTCTGCAAACCATTGATCCAAATGAAACGACCATTTATCTTCTTCATGAGATCCAGCCAAATGCCGAATTAATTTCATTTTTTCGGATAGAGGAGTACAAAAAGAACCAATTCCTTTAGCACATTCATATATATCAGGAACTGTTATTTCTAAAGTTCCTCCAATTTTCAACCACCTATTCCAATTAACTAGCAAACCAAGAGCAACTCCTCTGCTAAAATGCTCAAATACATGATGAAGTTGTATGGAATCAACAGATTCTTCTGGAAAATCCAATTGAACAATATCTGCTGAAATGTCTGCCGCGGATTTTACAAGTGGCTGTGCTTCCTGAGGAAAATCAATATTAACACAATTATTTACATGCTTTCCACCACAACCTAAATGCAAATTTATTGGGCCGTTTCTTGTTAAAGAAAGAATTTCTGGGTAAATATTCATTCACCTTCTCCCCAATTTTCTGGATTTCTCACAACTTGATTTGGATCTTTATTTTGAAATACATCTCTCATTTCGTGCAAATGTGGATCTCCTGTAGAAGGATGATGAAGATGAATACTTGTACAATTATGATCTGGAGAAATTGAATACCCCAAAGCCATTAATCTACAAATCATATCTGAATCTTCATATCCATAACTTGTAAAATCTTCATCATATCCATGAATATCTTGCAAAACCTTTGTTTCAATTCCTAAAGCATAAGACAACCAATTTGATAAATTATGTTTTCCAGATAAAATTTGTTGCTTTAAAACATTAGCTGTGCATAAATTTTTTAATCCCATCAAGACCTGGGAAAGTCCACCTCCAAGATCTCTATACTCAAATTCTTTTTGGATCTGAGGATTTAAACAATGTTCCATTAAAAATGGAATTATTTCTCTTATGCCATTTTGCAAAATATCCTGAGTTGGTCCTTTTGGAAAATTTAAAACCCAACCAGCTTTCCAACCTTTTCCTAACTCAGATGCTCTTTTTAAAAAATCCCCATTTACAATTATTTCTGGATCTTTCTGAAAAAATATTTGGGATTGACATCTTTTAATTGCATAGTTTCTTATAAATGCACTATTTCTTGGCGTACTTCTTCCATTCTCCAAACTAAAATAATAAACTCCGTATTTTTCTAGATGACGAAAATCACAATGGCAGAGATCGTTTCCAATTATAATAATTCTATCTTCTTTTGGCAGATGAGTAATTAAATTATGGATTCCAAATTCAACAAGTTCCTTCCGATTGAAATTAGGAATGAACATTGTTACTTTTCGTTTGGTTATTCCCCAATTAAAATTTTGTTGAACCTTCAACAATGCATTTCCTTTTTTCCATTATAGAGTTTTCTCAATCTTTCCCTGTTTAAGATCCATTCTGGACAACCACCTGAATATTTAGAGCTTTTCAAATGCCATTGATGAACCACAAAACCAAAAGAAGGATCAATTTTTGTAACATTTAATCCAGCTTCTTCTATGCGGAAAAGGAACTCGTCGTCATCAAATGCATAACCGTCAGAAAATTTCTCATCAAAGCCACCCAATTGGGACATATTGCTCCTGGACATTGCCGACAGGAAATGATACGGCATTGGGGACCAACACTTGTCAGGAGCCTCTGCAATAGTTCTAGATATCTTTGCAGCTAAGTCTGCGTTGCTTTGTATAGTTAAAAATTCCTCAAAATGTGGATATTGATACGAAATTTTAGTTAAACTCAAAAGACAAGAAGAAACAAGATAATTTTTATTTGTTATATGATCCCGAAAATATTGCAATAAATCTCCATTTACATGAACACACTCTGGAGTTTGTAAAGCAATTATATCTCCTTGAGCTTCCCTTATTCCAATATTGAATGGAACACACGGATTAATCCACCAATGTTTTTCTGGAGGAATATAATATGTTCTTATTGGAAGATTGATTCCTTGAATTGCCTGTGTTGCTAGTTGGTCTGGGCTGCTAGCATCATCAATAATTATAATTTCTAAATCAGATTTGTTTTTGCAATAATGCTCAATGCTTCGCAATGTTATGCGAGTTTGAGGCAACCTATTATGGTAGGTCATTACAAGAGATATCTTCATAGTATCTTCCCTATATCAACATACAATATATGCCCATTTAATTTGCTTATATGAGAACAGCTAAAAACTTGAATTCCTTTTTCTCTTAACTCTTTTAATGCTTGAGGATAAGGTATCAAAAATTCATTTAATTTTGCTTGATAAGAATCAACATCAAAAATTGTTGTATAATCTTCATGATAGTGTGTATCAACTCCAGAATTGCAAAAATCAAATCCTAATAAATATATTGTTTTAAATCCCAAAATAACAGCTAATTGCAATCCACAAAATCCAGAATCGCTGCCATAGTGGAAATCTTCAAAACTAAATCCCATTCCCCCATATTGCTTGGGTCGAATAACTCTGTCAAATAAAGATAGATCATAAGTAAGACCAAACTTACGATCTCTGCAATGAAATTCATCGATAGGAATTAAACGATCTTGACCAAGTGCTAAAATAAAATACTTTTCTGCCGGGTGTTTTTTGAATTTATTTTTAGCTTCTAAATTTGTAAAACCACTTATTTGATTTTTTAATAACCAGGTATAATCTGTTGTAACAAAATATTGTGCCGTGGAAATTTTCCAAATAGCCTGATTTATTGCAACAACATTTTGATCTTTCAACAAAGAAAAATCAAATCCCTTAAGAGAAGGACCTCCCCCAATAACAAAACAAGCTTCTGAATCCATGCCCTTCTTATACTAAGAGATTTGGCTGAGAAAATAATTTGTCCAATACTCCCTATTAAAATTAGTTTTCATATGACAAGAAATACACAAAGTAATAAAATCTCTATCATTTGAACAATCATTGGTTTCTTCATCATAGAAGATATGATGCACGGTAAGTTTTCTTCCATTCTCTTCTTCGATTTTGTTGCATAATTGACAAATATGGTTGTCTCTTTCACGGATTTGCCGTCGGAATTCTTTGGTAAAATTCTCATTATAATTCGGAGAACTTCCATTACAGCGAGAACCATCAATATAATTTGGATTGTTTTCGCCAGAAAGGGCAACAGACAGTTTTGCAATTGTTTCTGCAGAAAGATGCTTCCCATACATCGGATGGTTTTCACCTAAATGAGTCATTTTAGCTTTCACTTCTAATCTATTTAAAGAATCTTTCATTTTAACAATTGTTTCAACAGAATGTTTTTTACCATAAAATGGATTGTTTTCGCCAGAATTAATATTGGATAATATTGCTATAATTTCAGGAGTATGATGTTTTCCATAAAATGGATGATTCTCCCCAGAATTAGCTGCTGATAATTTTAAAAGAGTTTCCGATTTATTCATTGCTATTTTTTGAGCAGCAGCTATTTTAGCAATAGGTTCTGGGGATAATTTTTTACCCGTTTTAGCAGCAGATATATTAGCTGCCCATTGAGCTCTTTTAATTGGGTCTTTAGGAGCAGGCATTTATCCAACCTTTAATTTTTATATTTCTATTCTAATTTCATTAATACTAAGAAATGTTTTTATGTCTTGTTTTGGAAAGCTTCGTAAATTACTATCCGAGCTCAAATTAACAATATTCGCATAATTAAGCATAGATGGGCCCATTTCATCCACTGCTCGGCGAAACTCCTCCAAATTAATTGGGAAACTTTTCAAATTCTGTCCTTCGTACCCCTCATGAAAATGGCTTTTATTTCCATCCATCTTTAAATCAAAACCTAACAACCCAATATTTTTACAACCCAAAGCAAGAGCTAACATTATAGCTCCACCACCTGAATTATTAGTTGCATAAATTCCCTTATTTAAATCAAAACTGATGACTTTTTCAGGAATTGAATCCACATAGTAAATTCCTTCTACAAAAACATATGTATGATCTTGTCGAAGAAAAACCTTTATGCCTCTATAATTAACCCAATCTTGATGAAGTTTATAATTTTTTTGGTTGGAGTTGCAAGAATACTGAACTTGATCAAAAAAAGTATAGTCCATTCCATAATTAACTTCAGCAGGAAATGTTTGAAAAGATTTGTTAGTTCCTATAGTATGAAAAGATTTAATTAAATTCCAATCAAATCCTTGAAGTGAAGGACCTCCGCCAATAACAAAACATGTTTGGCCCTTCCAAGAAAAGGGGGGAAGAATCTCAGTTATTTTTCTAGCTTTGCAAACGGATTTAATCATTTTAGCTTTTACAATAACATGAGTGCCTTTAGAATGATTAAGCAAATTTCCCATTAACTACCTTTAGGCATCCATTGAACACCATCTGCTCCTGTAACTTTCCAGTAATCCCCTTTCTTAACAGAAAAATTAATTCCCGCTGCATTGCCACTTGCAGAAGTATTGGCAGCTACTCTATTCGAAGGAGGATTGTTGCTATCTGAAAATCCTTGAACCGTATTTGAATTTTGAGTTATGGCCGCAACTTCTCCGTTTGTATCGGCCAAATAAACAGTATTATTTACCTTAGTTTCTCTTGAACTCCAAATATCTTTAGTTGTTATAAAACTCCGAACATCTCTAATTCTGCTAGCAGGAATACTAACATCTCCATTTACTAATGTAATTTCTGCCACAACTAATTTATTGTCATAAGAAGGAGCAGAAGGAGAAACTGCTTGAGTTCCTTGTAATACAGTAACTGTTCCATCAGCTGCAATATAAATTAAATCAATACGAGAATTGGGAGAACCGGGCACACTAAATGGGCCAACTAATTGATCAGGAACAAAAACATATCCTGTAGAAGTATGAATTCTGCCTGCTCTTAATCTGACGTATAAACCACTCGAAATTTCTACCTTAAAAAATAGATCTTGAATAGTAAGAAATGTTCTTTCTGAATAATCGAATCCTGTAAGAGTTGCTCCAGAAAACAAGCATTTTCCAATCACAATATCATTGGCTTGAGCAACTGAAACAGAACTAATTGCATGAACTTCTACATAATTAACTGCAGAAAGAGCATATAACCATCTCAAAACAAGATACGGAGTTGCCGAAGAAATTGCTCCAGAATCCAGGGTTGTAGAGTTCAAAGTTGCTGCTGCAGCAGTCCGAACACTTATTTGAGTAGTTCCATCTTTGATTTCTGCAATCAGAATTGACAAAGTAACTTCTGTATCAGAAACTTCTGTTAAATATCCTCCTGAATAAATTCCTGGAGGAAGAATTCCTAAAAGTCTCTTACCCCAGTTAGCTCCTGTAGCTTCTTGGAAGTACTGCCACGTAATTTGCTGCGTACCATGATTTGTTGCACCCACGTTTTATCTCCTTAATTTCCTATTGGTATCCATTTAATTACAGCACCAGAACCAACAACTTTCCAGTATTCTCCTTTTCTTACGTACATATGCAAACTTGCAATCCTATCTGAACCAAAAACATAACTTTGATCTTGAATAGTTGTTGGCGGGTTGCTAGAATCAGCATAACCATACAAAATAGCAGCCGGATTATTAACTCTATATGCTGAAACAACCCCATCAGTAGCAGCCAAATAAACAGTATCTTCAGATCTTGTTAATCTTGCTCCTACAATTGCAGAAACTTGAGAACTGCCAATTGTTTTAACTGCCAATTTTCCATTAGCATCAACTTGAATAGTTGTATCATCAACAGCATAAGACATATTAACAAAATCCCGAACGTCTTTAATAGCTGAAGAAGCAACGCTTAAATCTCCTGCTGACAATGTAACTTCTGCCAAGATCAGCCTTCCAGCATAGCTTGGGGCTACTGGAGTAGCGGCTGCAGTACCAGAACTATCAATCGCAACCGTTCCGGTAGTTCTGTCCACATAAACCAAATCAATACGAGAATTTGAACCTGGGGGAATAAATGTTCCAGATTTTTGATCCGGAATATCTATATTTTCTTTTCCATTTTGAAGTCTTCCACCTCGAATACGAACTCTTAATTCTGCTTCTTCACTTGCCTCAACTTGTAAAAATAAATCTAAAACCTCAGGATTTGATCTTTCTGAATAAACAAATCCATTTAATGCCCCTCCCCCTGTAAATGTGCATTTACCGACAATTAAATCATAAGTAGCAGGAGTTGAAACTGCTAGTATTTCCATAAAATCACTTGTGTTTCCAGTATATGCCCATCTCAAAACAACATACGGAGAAGCAGCAGAAACTAAAATATTCACTACAGTTGTAGTTGCGATTCTCAATTGATGAGTTCCATCCTCAATTTCGCAAACAAGGGCAGAAAGGCTTGCGTGAGAAGAATCTACTATTGTTAGATATCCCCCTGAATAAACTCCGGTGGGTCTTATGCCAACAAACCGACGGTTAATGTTTGCAGAATTTCCTGAGGCTCCGAATTTTAATGACAAACTTTGATTTCCAACATCCACACTCATTTTATTTCTCCAAAATTTATAAAATTATAACATTTTCGTGTTTTAATTTAAGAATCACAACTTAAAATCCCATTAACAATTTGTAATTCTGAATCTAATAATTCTGCCAAATGATATTCCCAATAATCTCTATTCCACTGAGTTTTTCCATGACAACCACGGCAACGAGAAATGAAATCAGTCGCATTGCTACAATCGTTAGTTTCTTCATCATAATGTATATGGTGAACATCTAATTTCATTCCATTTTCTTCTTCAGTTTTGCCGCAGAGTTGGCATATTTGGTTATCCATCTCACGAATGGATTCTCGGAATTCTTCTGTAAAATTTTCATGATATCCGGGGGAACTTCCATTACAGCAGGAACCATCTAGCCATAACAATACACACAATTAATTAAATAGATAAGTCCTCTTTATAAACTTCCACAACTACCCGCATTTCCAAATCACTTGTTTTATTTATTTTTGGGAATGCCGAAAGTATCATCAAAGAATCAGGTGATCCAGGCAAATACAAACCTAATTCACTTATATTATACTGAACAATATTCTTAGGAACAATAAACTCAAAAACGTAGCGATCATCCTCTATTGTAATATCTGCAGCATCTATAGTTCCAGTTAAAACAGGAACTTCAACAGAAGTAGCTGTACTTCCTAAATCAGCCGGATAATTTCCTGTTCCTAAAACCCATTTATTTATGCTTTTAATAAAAGAAGTTTCGTCTGTATCAAAATCCATTAATCCAGAATCAAAAATCCAAGCATTTCCGCTTCCAACAGCATCAAAATACTTAATAGCAAATTGCCAATTAGTGGTAACTTTTGTTTTAATTTCCCCTGAAACTTCAATTACATTTCCTTTTTCATCCGTCTTGGGGTTCAAAAGAATTAAGAAATGGGGGACAGTATGGAC
>CAYIVX010000035.1:0-9593 GCA_964366925.1 Candidatus Woesearchaeota archaeon
TTTATTCCTTAACCTTAAACATAGTTCTAACTTTTCTCTCTCTTTTTATTGCTTGTTCTGCTTCAAGAGTTGCAATCTGCTCTTCTACTTCAGTTAATCTTCGAGTATAACTCTTAACCATATTTTCGTAAACACGAGTTTCTATTTTACCTTTATTCAAATAATCGTCCTGCATTTTCTTTACATTAGTGACTAATCTTTGCTTTTCTTCATCAAGAGCTTTTCTTTTTCCTCTAAATTTAAGCATGTTTGTAAGTTTAGTTTCTACTTTAATACGGTCTTCAACAGCTTCGGATAGTCTTGTTTCATATTGAGCCATTGCATTCTCATACTCTTCCATGCTCATATGATTTCTTTCAAAGCATTCTTTCTGAATAATTTTCATCAGCTCTAAAAGAAGTAATTCTTCTTCTTTTAATGCACGAAGTTTCTTTTTGTAGAGCTGGAATCTAACAAACAATGCACTTCCTAAACTCACTAAACCTGCTCCTAACAATATTCCAAAAGCTTCAAGCGGATTATTCTTAATCGTAACTGCTAAATTTAACTCTCCTTTTGTTTCAAGAGCAAAAGTAAGCTTTGCTTCTTTCAATCTTTCTAAAGCAAGGGAATAATCTCCTCGATTAAATGCGGCCTGCCCGATGTATAACATTTTTTTAGTTTCTGTTGTAGTTATTCCTCTTCTCTCTGCATCAGCAATATTAATCTTCATTTCATCAAGAACACTTTTTGATTCTATCGCATCACTGTAAATTTGTTTAGCTTCATCGTAAGCTTTCTTTAATTCTATGAAATTATAATCTTTATAATTTTTATTAATTGAATCAAGCAAAGCTGTTATCGATTTCAAATTTAATCCAGATTCATTCATTGTTTTTATATAATCTAGAGTATCATTAATATATACGTCAGATTCTTCTCTCGAAACTTCCAAAATATAAAGAGTAACGACTTTCTTTTCAGTTACAGGACTCATTATTCCATTTGTATCGAGTTGACTTTCTATTAAGAAAGTTAAAGTATATTTCTTTCCAGTAAAATAAGCAGGAGCATTTATCTTTACTTTAATCTTTTGCGTCCCATAGCCAGCTAATGACTCTATTTTCTCAGGACTAATTAAGATATACTCGGAGTTTATTCCTGAAACAGATATTTTCATTTTTTTCAGTGCTCCCGGATATTTATTCTTGATATCCAGATAGAACTCTTGAGTTCCCCCTCTTTGAAGTTCAAAAGTTGCTTCAGACTTAATTGCTGAACCCCCGCCGCCAGCTCCACCGCCTCCACCGCCGCCCGTAGTTGTGGTAACTGTTGTAGTTGTAGTAGGTAAAGCACAATCAGGGTCGTAAACAAGACCTGCAGTAGTATTAATACAGGCATTGACACAAATAGTATCACTAACACTATAGCAAGCAAAGGTAACTGTGCCTGATGAATTAATTATTGTTTGATTATTTGTATGAATAATTAAAGTTAAATTTCCGCTTGAGTTTTCATAACCTGAAGTAAAACTATAAACAGTATGAGAAGTCAAAGCAAGGTCAACGATATTCGCAGCAGTAAGAGTGAATGTTAAGTTTGTATAATTTTTATTAGTGTTATTAACTTTATCAAAACTTTTATTTAAATCTCCCGAAGTATATAACGAAGTTAAAGTTGCATCTAAAGTTGCATTAAGTGTAACATTAAATGCAGTATTATTTTGTGGATTGTCAGAACTATCTACTACATTTTTAGTATATGCTGCAACATTAAATGTTCTGGGAGTTAAATAAACTGTTTGTGAAGATGGCTCGATTGCTGTTTCTAAATAAGCTCCCGGTGTTACAATCATTTTTGCTGTTGCAGTAACATTATTTACTAAAGAATCAGTATCCGTAATATTCGCAAAAATTGGAAAGGAAGGATATTCTGTTAATAGCGAAGTAGATCTAACAAACATTCCTTTAACAGTTAGAGTTTTAGATTCAGAAACATTTACAATTAGAGAGGTTACCGAATCTGCTCCAATATAATATCTCAATCCCTTTGTTCCAGACTTAAGATAGTAAGATTGAGATAAATTAAGAAATTCTCCATCAGTATCATAACCACTACTTCCATCATACCAAATAGAACCACTTACTGTTCTTGCAAATTTAATACTGCAATTATTAGTTCCATATTGTACATCCCCCGTATTAGTAAAAACAATACTTCCTAATGTTTTTTCTTGATTAAATCCGCCAGCAGTTCCAAGATCTATTGGTGTAGCGGTCCAGGTGCAGTCCCAATTAGCAGAGAAACTTTGATTAACACTTTTATTTGAATTTCCTGCAGAATCATCATACCAAATATTAAAAGTGTAATTATTATCTATGGAATCTAGAGTAACACTGGTATTATAATTTCCGTTAAGATTATCGCCTGAATTTCTGCTCATGCTATAATTAATCCAACTTCCATTATAAAATTCTAAAATAACACTTTCTGTTCCTGCCCATAAATCCACAAGTGTAGCGTTAAAACTTACAACTGCTCCTGGATCTAGAGTTGCATTAACATTAGGAGAATAAACAATGCCTGAAATATTCGGAATAATAATATCAATTGTAATAGTATTATTTCCAGTAGTATAACTATTTCCTGCAAAATCAAAGATTTTATAGAACCAATGATAGATTCCATCAACAAGATTTGTAACAATGCCTGTTAAAATTGTTAGTGTTCCTTCAGCATATCCTGTTAAAGTTGTTTGATTTATTAAATAATTAGAAGAATTATAAACAAATAAAGTTACATTCTTTATTCCTAGATTTTCAGAAATATTTGCAGTCAAGTTTATTGTTTGATTATTTAATATTGTTCCATTTATAGGAGTAACTAATGTACTGTTAGGATTTGTTCTATCAAGAAGTATTCTTTTTGTGGAACTATTGCTTGATACACCTATTGTATCATTCGCGGTCGCATTTAGATAATATATTCCCTCACTTAAATTAGAATAATTAAGAGATATATTAAATACTTGCGTAGTCGTTAAATTAATTAAAGAAAATATTGTTCCTGTAAGAGATTCGTTATAATATAGATAAATTTTCATCGTATCAAAATTATTTTCATTATCAGTAACGCTTACATTAGCAATAATATCAAAAGCAGAATAATTTCCTGTTTGAGTCGTATCCGCATTAAAGGTTATTATTGGTGCAGTATTTCCTTGCACCTGTCTTGTTTCAGTTATATTTGTATTTCCTGCAAAGTCTAGAACACTAACATTATAATCATAAATTATGCCCGGTAATAATCCTGTTTTATTAAATAAGAAAATATAATTTGTTTCAGTAATGTTGAAAACAGTTGCGTTTAGATTATTACAAGAAAATAGATTATTCAAACTCGTTGAACTTCTATTACAAACAACATCTGCTTGATTCATAAATTTAAGAGTAACATTCATCAAATTTAATTCAGTTATAGAAACATTTATTTCAAAGATTCCACCTCTTCCGTCTCCAGAAGTTGGAGTCGGAGAAACAAAAGTCGGAACAGGAATAATTGTATCAACAGTCAGAGTATTATTTGCAGTATTATATGAATTTCCCGCAAAATCAAAAATATTGTATAACCAATTGTAAATTCCATCTGCAAAAGTTACAATTATTCCAAGAGTTGTAGTTAATGTTCCCGCAGTGTAGGTTACTGTTTGATTAATTACTCCATTGATATACAAACTTGCATTTTTTATTCCAACATCGTCTGAAATATTTACAGATAAAATTTGAGTTGAACTCTGAGTAGATTGAATATAACTTATTCCAACACTTGAATTAAATATATTTGGACTATTTCCAGCAGTATCTGTTTTGAAATTTGTTTTGAATTGCATGAATTTACTAGTTATTGAAGTATTTGTTCCAATTCCATTTGTTAAATTATTTTCCGAACTCCAATCGCTCCAATCAGAAATATGATAACTTCCGAGATTGTATAAATTTTGAACTTCTGTTGCATTAAGAGAACGATTGTAGATACGGACTTCGTCGATTGCACCTTGAAAAGGATTACCTGCATAGTCTACACAATATACTGCTAATGCATCACAACTTCCAGAAGTATCTATGGAACCTGTTGCAACATTATTTGCTGAACCCCCGTATATTCCATCCAAATAATAAAGTGCCGTTGTTGCATTTTTAATTCCTACAATATTATGCCAAATTCCGTCGTTTAAAGTTGGTCCTATTCCATTTAAATTTATCAAATCCCCCTCTGCATCTCTAAATAACATATATGCTTTATTATCCGTATTTATTAAAAAGGCTACCAAATTTTGAGGATAACTATTAGAACCGTAATTTGAATAAATATATCCGAAACCTCCTGAATAGCTTTTGGAAGTTTTTATCCAAAATGAATATGTGAAATTATTTAATATCTGTCCTTCTGTTAAATTGATATAATCATTATTTCCATCAAAATAGTAATCCGCTCCAACAACTCCTGAATTATTCAGTGTTGGACAACTAGCCCCGCTACAAGTTCCATTATTTCTTCCAGTTTCATCTTTGAAAAAAGTTGCATTTTCACCAGTTCCATTATTTAATCCCCATAATCCAACAAGTCCGCTATCAGAAATATTATAAGAATTTGCAGTTCTTGTCTGAATTGTTAAATTGCGAGTTCCACTGGCAGTATTATTTAATCCTAAAATTATACTCCAATATTGTGCCGAGGCGTAAGCAAAAACTTTTGACTGGAAGTCCCCCGCTAAATTAGTTCCATTAAGTGCAATCGAATTTCCACTCCAATTTGTATTATTGAAAATTCCAAAACTTGAACTAGAGTATGTTTCATTAAATAAATATCCAAACGTTTGGAAAGTTTGCGGTGCGTAAGTATTATTTACAGGAGTAATTAAACTAGCATTAGGTGCAACTAAATCACCAATAGAATAATCTGAGAATTGTGTAACATTAAATACATAAGTATCTGCACTGGTTATTATTGAACAAATATTTGTAGGACAACCTGCACCATTTCTTACAATATTATGTCCGTAACTTGCAGTATTGTAAAGTGTTATAGTTGCACTTCTATTTAATCTAACATTAGCATCAGAATTTACACTAACATTGTTTGTGTTAATATTTATTTGTCCTGCTGAGGGGTCGAAATTATTTGGTGTGGAATTAAATTTAAATAAAACTTTTCCTGCACTTGAATTATAAAATTCTAAATTTAAGTTGGGAGTAAAATTGGAATTAGTGATGTTTGCAATATATTGTGTATTTCTAATTGTAAAATTAAGAACATCGTAGGAATTAAATGTAATATTAGAATTTATGGCAGAAAAATATCCACTTACATTAATCGTCAAGGGCTGTGAAGTATTTTTAGACACGAACGCATTTATTATTGTTAAATTTGTAAAGTTATAATATCCTATATTATTTGTATTCCAGAAAGTTTGATTTGGAGTTCCTGATTCGTTTGCAATGCTACCAGTGATATTTTGAAATTTAAAGCCCGAAACAATTGTTACAGCATTATTCAGTCTATCTATGAATATTAATGTTCCTGAGCCTCCCGCGGTATTACTTCCAGCAGTGCCTCCTCTTGCTCCACCAGTAGCTGTTGATGCAGATATTCCTGTAAACGTGCTTTGGTTATAATATACTGCAATTCTTCCGCCAGAACCGCCTGCACCAACACCAACGCCACTTCCACCATCTGCAGTTAAATTTCCAGTTCCGATAATTTTATTAGTATTAATATAAATCGAACCGCCAGAACCGCCTGCACCGTTTAAACCCGGAGTATTACTCTCTGAAACAATTAATCTTCCGCTAAGATTTAAAGTATCTGATATTTGTAGAAGAATAACGCCACTTCCAGCAGTACCATTGCCTTCGCCAGAAGCTCCACCACTTCCAAATGTAGAGGGATTTAAAGAAGAACCATAACTACTTCCTCTAGAACTAACATCACCATTAAAGTTTATTCCACCAGAACTGGCATGACCTGCACCACCCGCACGAGTTGAGACCGTAACTCCTGCACCAGTTCCATTTCCTGGAAGATAACCGCAGGCAGTTAAATCTATTTTTGAATTTGAATCTATTGTTAAATTTGTTTGATTTATTGCAAGATAAATTAAATTTCCAGAACAAGTCCAACTGATATTAGTAACTTGCAAATTTGTAGTAATAGGAATATTCATACTAACTGATTGAATTACGGATGAATTGTAAATTGTTAAATTAGTAAAATTCCAAAATGTGGGATTATTAGTATTCCAAAAAGTTTGATTCGGAGTTCCGCTTTCGTTTGCAATACCGCCCGTTATATTTTGAAAACCAAATCCATCTTTTATTATTGCAACGTTATTAGTATTATCTACAAAAATCATAGTTCCTGAACCTCCAGCAGTGTTACTTCCCAAGGTAACTCCTCTTGGTCCGCCAATAACTGTTGAAGCAGATATTCCTGTAAATGTGCTCTGATTATAATAAACCGCAATTCTTCCTCCAGCTCCACCACCACTAGCACCATTTCCAGCTCCGCCACTTGCAGTTAAATTTCCAGTTCCGATAATTTTATTAGTATTGATATAAATCGAACCACCGGAACCACCACCACCATTTCCACCTGGGGCGATAGCTGCTGAAGAAATTAATCCTCCGCTAAGATTTAGTGTGTCGGATATTTGAATAGAGATAATTCCACTTCCAGCAGAACCAAGACCACCATCTCCAGCTCCACCACCACTTCCAAATGTAAATGGTTTTAAAGAAGAACCATAAATTCCTCCCCCTACATCACCATTACCATCATAGCTATGTCCGCCATGTCCAGCATGACCTGCACCACTGGCATGACCACTATTAACACCTGCACCAGTTCCATTTCCAGATGTATATCCTAAACCCTGAGTAAATATTTTTCCAGCAGTATTTACGGTTAAATTCGTCGCACTAACCGTAATACTTCCACCCGAAATATTTCCACCATTATTAATTTCAATATAAACAAAATTAAGCGTAATACCCGCACCATGATTTGCAATTGCACCATTAGTATAGTTTACAATGCTTCCTTTATCTCCGATTGTTAAATTATTTCCAGTAATAATATCTCCGTCATTAAAGACATAGGTATGATTTAATAAACAGGTTGTATCAAGATTACCTGAATCACAAAAAGTCAAAAGATGCCACACTATGATTAAGTAAATATGGCGAACTTGCAGAATTATTTGTATAAAAATTAGTTTTGAACTGCATAAATTTTCCATTACTTCCAATTTTTGTTGCAACATTATCTTGAGCAGTTGTCGCAGAACTCCAACTACCCCAATTAAGATGATAATTACCAAGTTGATATAAATTAGTTATTTCAGTTACATTAAGAGAACGATTGTAGATACGAACTTCATCGATTTTTCCTTTATATGGACCAGTAGTTCCGTCTTTTCTTACACCAATATTTGGTGCAGGAGAATTTGTACCTGTAAAAGGAGTACCCGTACAGGTATCACTAAGTGGGAATGTTGAAGGAATTTGAACACCATTAACATAAAAAGAAAAACCATTTCTATTAATCGTTCCATTCCAAGTATAAGTTACAAATTGCCATTGATTATTCTTTAATGGTGTGCTTGCTGTTGCTGAATAAATATAGTTAGTATTATCTATACAATAAAATACGGCACTCATTTCACTAGTTCCCGCAAGTCTTATCTCCATAGAGTAATTAATTACAAAATTAGAAAGAAGTAATTGAAAAGCACTAACATCTGCAGGATTTATCCATGCCGAATAAGTATATCCATTACTTAGGGAATTATAAATAGATACATTTGTAACAAAGCCATCATTAACTCCATCAAAGTAATACCCTTTTCCAACAGTTCCATTTTCAGCTGAAGCATTTAATAGTGCACCTAATCTTGTTGCATTAAATTTTCCAGTTTCATCAAAAGCAGAGGTAGCATTATCATTATTAAATCCATATAAAACTTGTAAATTTGCATCAGAAATATTATAGTTATTTGCAGTTCTTGTTTGAAGAGTTATGTTTGTATTAAATTTGCTTGAGAGTCCTGATTTGTAAATTGCATTTACTTCTGCTGCAGATAGAGATTTATTGTATACTAAAACCTCGTCAATCTTACCACTTGGAACATAATAAGGAGTTCCCCCATTGTTCTCGTAACCAATAGTATAATTAATTCCAAGTTCTGAATCTGCTGAACTACAGGCTGCGGTATTGTCTAAGATTCCATCTACATAGATTGTACATTTTGTATCATTTCTTGTGGCAATTATGTGATGCCATGTTCCATCAATAACAACCCTATTACTTGTTATAGAAGTATAAACTGTAGCGACTTTAAAATCAAAAAGTATTTTTCCTGTGCCAGTTTCAGTTATCAATCTATCCCATGTGGTAGCTTGCACACCAATAAGCCAGTTATAATCTCCTATATCTGCAACAGGATAATTTATCCAAACAGAGTGAGTAACATTACCCTTAATCTGAGGCAATGTTGTTGTTATTCCAGTAGCTGCTCCAGCAAATTTTAATGCGGGACTAGATAATCCAGTATTATTAGTTGGACATGTCCCACCTATTACAGGACAAGTTGCATTATATTTACCTGTTCCATCTGGGAAAAAAGTCCCATTGCCCAATCCATCTAAGCCCCAATAAGCAACAAGATTAGGGTCAGAAATATTGATTCCAGAACTTGTAACAATTCCGCTTCTCGAAGAATAGGTATCTGCTATTCCTAATGTTAAATTCCAGAAAGTTGCAGATGAGTTATAGAATACAAAACTGCTGAAATCTCCCTGAGTAAAATTATATCCTGCTGTTGCATTTCCATTCCATAGCAAACTTATTCCAAAATTTTGTGTTAAATTTGTTTGATTAAAACCAAATAAAGCAAAATTATTAGTATCATTATAAACAACATTATATCCAACAGCACCGATAAAAACAGCAAGTGCTAGGAATGCTACTACGAATAAAAATATTTTGTTATTAAATTTCATTTTTTACCCCTCTTTTCAAGATGTTCTTTTATCATTTTTTCTATGAGTTGCGAAGAATTAATGCATTCTTCATCAGTATATTTTTTAAATAAATTTAGAATTTTCTCATCTATAGTTACGCTTAGGACTTTCTTGGCCATTTTCTTTTTTTGTATTTAAAAAAAGAAAAATCAGAAATTCGGTGAATTTCTGAGTATCAAAAAACTTGTTGCTCAATCCGAAGGATTTAGTTGTTTTTTGATTTTCTCTTTCTTTTTTATTTTATAATATAAATATTATTTAAATTATTTAGCTTATATAAAATATAAATATTATTAGCTATTTAAAGGTTTTGAAGGGAGATTTAGGGTGGATTGGGTTTAAGTAAATTATCAAACTCTTGACTGCTACTTACATTAACTGCTTAATAACCTGCACAAGTTCTGCTCGCAACAGCACTTTTAGAAGAAGATCTAAATTAGCTAAAGTGCCATTGCTCGGTTATTACGATTAATTAATCCGAAAAACAATGCACACCACACCATAAATGGTGTGGTTTGAATGTGCTTGTTTTTC
>CAYIVX010000036.1:0-1770 GCA_964366925.1 Candidatus Woesearchaeota archaeon
CAAGTGCCAATCAAACCCACACTTTTAAGTGTGGGTGGCACATTGTTTTTTTGATCCTCTATTTTATAGAAATATTTAAAAATACGAATTACAGAAAACAATTAGGTGAGAAAAGAAAAAATGGGTTCATGTTTAGACTTGCGAAAATTACAGAATGAGAATGCAATAGCTGATGCTTATTCTATGTTGGTTTCTGGAAAAAAAGGATATAAGGCAGTTATTGAGAAAAAGAAAATTCCCCCTAAGTGTGTTAAATGTGGTAGAGGCGGAGATATTGATCAAAAATTTTGTCCTCAATGTGGCGGGCAAATGAAAATTCCCTTAACTAATTGCCCGGGATGCCAAAGTTCTATTGGTGATAGTGAAAAATTCTGTACTAATTGCGGACAGGAATTGATAAGATAACTGAAGCAGTATTTTCTAAATTCCCCCCAAATCTTAACTTCTGCCTTAATTGAGCTATTAATTAATAAACTAAATTTTTCACAGTTACTATTTATTTGGTCTTGTGTGAAAAATTTAAAGTAATAATTTAACAGGGATTTTGTTTGGTTTAATTCTCTTTTCTTGCTCGAGAATTTTGTGGATTTATATTATTAATAATTGATTTGGATATGAATTATGCGAGGCACAAATTAGTTAATGATTTAATTGCATATTTTACTTTTTTATTAGATGATTAAGTTTTTATATTCATTAGAATTGCTATAATTATGTCGAGAAAAAATTGTATATTATGTGGAGAAGAGATTTCTGAAGATTTTGGTAAACTTGCAGGGACTATGCTTAAAACTGTTGAAGATAAGAAAAAAAGTTTTATTTATGTTTGTTCTGGTTGCATGAAAAAAGACGAGAAATGGCTGGAAAAAGCTAAAATAAAAGGTGTTTAATTTCTTTAGGAATATTTAAAAATCGTGCTTATTTGAATCTTCTATCCCATATGCCGGGATTCCCGAGCGGTCAAAGGGGTGGGACTTAAGATCCCATGACTTAGTGTCTTCATAGGTTCAAATCCTATTCCCGGCATTCTTATCTTTAATTTAAATAATTATTATTTTATTTTCATTAAAACTTTGTTTTTTTGAAACCATAATCTTTATAAACCGTTGTAACTGCCTAATTACAACAAAAATGGACAAATCTAAGAGCTTAGACGCAAGAAGAATTTCTAGAGAGTATAGCTTATCTCGAGATGATTCAAATTTTTACGTCTCTGATATGAGAAGTAAGGTGCTTGATGCTTATAGAAATCATACTGCAAAACAAGTTGCTGGGATGTATAATATTTCTGAAAGTGCTGTAAGATATGCTGTTAGAAAAGCAGATGTTAAAAAAGATATAACTTTAACTCAATTTAAAAAAAATAATGTTTATGAATTGCCTGTAAGTTCTGATGCTAATGAACGACCTTCTCCTCTTATGAGATTTATGAGCAAAGCTAAACCTTATGCTCTTGCTGCTTCACTTGCAATTGCTGGTGTTGGATTTGTAATAAACAGTGGATGCGTTACTCTTTCTTCTGTTACTGGAACTCCTGTTTCTTCTGATTCTAAGTCTGTTTCTACTTCTATCTCTCATCCTCCAGTGCATATGAATAATGAGAATGATTTGGTTGAAGATTCCATAAGTTTTAAAGTAACTTCTGATCTTGATATGGATTCTAGAGCAAAAGTGAAGACCCATGGTGGAATTGGTTATTTAGAAGATGGTACGCCTGTTTATGCTCCAAGAGGCTCTTTAGATTATTCTTCTAAAGATATTATTCCAACA
>CAYIVX010000036.1:1780-8875 GCA_964366925.1 Candidatus Woesearchaeota archaeon
CTGGAGTTCAGACGTGTGCTCTTCCGATCTTCCAACAATTCCTTCAACCAGTATACCCCCTTTATCGTCTACTGCTCTATCTTCATCTAATGCTGCTCCCTATACTAGTGTATCTCCAGTATCGGCTACTGCTCCTGCTCCATCTTCAACTAAAGTTATTCCTTATACTAATCCTTCTCCTGTATCTGCTGTTGCACCTGTGATCGCTGTTGTTAAAAAAGAAGATGGACTAGTGACTAAAGTTATAACTTCTGCTACAACTAATTCTGTTCCTGCGAAAGTTTATTCAAATATTCCTTTTAAGCTAATGGCTCAGTATGGCACAGATAATTCTGGAAGTGCTGGAATTTTAGCTGGAGATAGATATCCTCTTTCTGCAGAAGCTTTATTGGGTGAAGAAACTGGATTTGCTCTTGATGCTGGAAGAAATGCAGACAGATATTTGGATTTTCATGTTGCAGCTGAAAAGCTTGGTGATATTAATGACTTCGTTTTAGGTGCAAGAAAACGATTTAATAGAGGAAATGTTTCAGCTAATGTTTATCTTGGTGATTTGAAAGGATTTAGTGCAGAAGCAGAAATTGCTATTCTTAATAGAAAAAATTATAATCTTCAGGGAGTTATTGGTGGACATTCTTTAAAAATTAATAATAGAAAAGGTAATGGAGTAGATTTGGGAGCTAGGGCTAATTGGAATATTACTAAAAGGCTCGGACTCGGTGCAGAAGCAATGTATACTTCTGATAATGAAGTTATGAAAGAAGGATTTAGAGTAGTTGGTGGAATTAATTATTCATTTGGTGCTGGAAGATTTAGTGATATTAATGCTGTTATGAGAATACCTCATATTTCTTTGAATTCAGTAAATCTTGAAAATAAAGTAGAAGATACAGGTTCATCTGGAACTACTGCACCTGCAACACCTGCCCCTAATTCAGGTATAACTGTAACTCAAACAACTACTGGAAGTCCTACAACCACTACAACCATTTCTGGAAGTACAACTACTACAACTATTCCAGTAACTACAACTACTACTATTCCACCAGCAGGACCTAGTTTACCTCCTATAAATCCTGGAAACGGAGAACCTATTGGAAATTAATATGGCAAATAAAAATTTAATATCGATTGTTGGAATTTTCTTTATTTTAGCTTTTGCTTTAAATTTAGTAAGTGCGAATTTAACTATGAATTATACTGTTTATTATGGAATTATTGAAGATAATGGTACTGTAACAACAAGTGTAACTCCTGTTAATGGTGTTAATTATACTGTTTATGAATGTTATAATGCTGTATGCAGTCTTATGAATCCTGTTCCTATTTTTAATGGTTATTCTGCAACAAATATAATTTCCCCAGTTTTTCCTACAGTATTACCTTATAATGTTACAACTTCAAGTTATAGCACCTATGTAATCTATGCTTTTAATAATAGCTATATTGGTTGGGAACAAAAGAATATTACTGCTTATGGAAATGGTAATGTGAATTCCGGAGTTTCAATTTATCTTTCAAAGAAAAGAAATGGGATAAGTCCAATAATGAATTTATCTGTTGTAAATGAAACTGCTCCTAATAGAATGATTGAAATAAATGTAAATACTACTATTGGGTCTCAAACTTATGCAGCTATAATGCAAAATAATCAAACACCCATTCCTAATATTAACGAAAAAGTTAATACTACTATAACTTTGAATGTTACTAATACGGCAAATGCTGTAATTTGTACTAACTCTCAAAATGTTTTAATTTCATATTCAGGAAGTTATGTTTCTACTTTTTATTGTAGCATGCCTACTGAAGGAAATTATAATGTTTCTGTAACTGCTTTAGCTACTGATTCTAAAATAATTAATGCAGTATCTGAAAGTGATTCTAAACTTGTAAGAGTTATTCAACATAATTTAACAAATTATATTTATAGTATGGTTGAATCTTTAAGAAATGATCCTGCTTATGTTAGGGCTGGAGATAGCATTAGTTACAGTTTTAGATATGTATCTAATTATGTTAATGAATCTGGTAGTTTAATTCCCGTTAATTCTACTGCTACAATAACAATATTGAGAGATGGAATAGTTAATGAAACTTTTAATCAATTCTTGCTTGCTGGAATTTCTAATTATCAAACTTATAATTTTACCAGAACAGGAAATCCTGCGGGGGTTTATTCTTTTCAAGTAATTGTAACTCCTAATTCTACCTTAGGTAATTTAACTTTTGATAGTGGTTTAGCTAGTGATCCTTTTACAATATTGCCTGCTTTAGTAAGTAATGCTGACAATTCTCGTACTAGTCCAGTTGTTTCACAAACTCCAACACCAAATAAAATTGGTTTTGAAAGTGGATTGCTTGTAAACAATACAGGAATTATTAATTTAAGCAAACCAGAAAAAACAGGCTTTGCTTTAACAAAATTAATTTATTGGCTTATTGCTTTGATTATTCTTTTGATAATTCTTATTGCTATTCTTTATGCGATGAAGAGATAAATATTTTTTATTTAGGCTTCGCATTATTTATAATTTATTAATAATATAACTACTTCTAATTCTTACCGCTTCTTGAACAAATCTTGTAGTTAATAACAAATAGTTTTAGATTTTTGATAATTAATTTTCTTTAGTAAAAACCTTTATAAATCTCCTAACTCGCCTTATTATGCAGACAAGCCGGCGAGTTAGCCCTTCGCCATATGTTCGTGGGCTTCAGACAGGTAGTCAAAGGCAAGTGAGATAGATGTTAGAAAGTCCAATCATCAACGTTGATGTTTTGTCCTTCTTGATCTTACTTGTGCGAAATGGGTCAGATCTTGATCGAAGCAGCCCTAAACATAGGTTAAGGTGCTTGAAGGGTAGCGAAGCGGAGAAGATTTTTGGGTCAACTTTTTAATATTTTTTGAGCAAACCTTTGGTCTGCAAAATTTTTATTATTTATTTTTAGAATGTGCTTTATTTTTTTGACTTCGTTTATTATATAAACTAAAACTAATAATTAATAACAAATCTGATTGGGTTGGGCATTTTTAGAATATTTGAGGGAACTTGAGCAAGAGGAGAGTTCCAGCTTTGTTTAATCAAGAATTGGCATAATTTTATACATTCTAATTTTAATAATTTATTAGGGGTTTATTTTAGGGGATTTGTTTTAATAGTTATTTTTGCTAATTGGTTTTTTACTTATCAAGATTTGCTTACTCTAAACTTCTGCTTTTGGATTGATTAATTATTAAACTAAATTTTTCACACAATATTAAATAAATAATAACTGTGAAAAATTTTAATTAGTAATTTAACTGGATTTGGAAATGAGGGGTTTTTTTAACAAGTTTTATTCAAATAGAATTAGGGGCATTAATTGCAGAAATATTTTACTAAATTAACTACAGCCTTCAATTTTTACATCTGCAATTCTTTCACAAAGAAGAATTGTATTTTTGCTGCTTACGATGAATGGTTGAATACGGACTCTTTCAATTTTACCCATAATATTATAATCAAAAGTTGTAGTTTTTGACAGGCCTGCTTTTAATTGATTTTCAAAATAATATCTTCCTGGAATAGAACTATTTAAACCAAAATCAGTAGTTTCTAGAGCCGTTATTGGCAATTCATTATAATTTTCTCCGCCCTTTATAACAAAACCTGTAATATTAAATAATCCCTTATTTTTTAGAGTTAATTCTATTATTTTATGTGCATTATCGGGATTAACATGGCATTTATAATTTTCGACATATAAAGAAATATCTGCTGAACAAGTTTCTTTATCCTTTGGAATATAAAATTTCATAAAAGAATATACTCCTGCCGCAAGACCTAGGGCAATAACTATTAACAGAACATAGGAAACAATATCACTCTGTGCTTTACTTCCTCTTTTATTAATCTTTTTTAACATGGAATTATTAATCTTTTATAGTTTATAATTATTCTTATTCTTATTATTATTTATGGATTTGTTGGAAAATTTCGTTTAACATATTGATTGAATCCATCATTTGTAGCCATTACAGAAATAAAATTGTTATTTTGGCGAAGTGGAACTATTTGTGAAATAACATTGCCGTTGGATATTATGGTTATGTTTGCGGTATCTGTTCCTGCTATTTTACTTACGGTAACTTCTGTTTCATTAATATATAATTGTGTTCCACCCGGAACAGTAAATGTTTGGTCTCCCCCTAAATCGAAATTAACGCTTCCAGTAGAACTTTTTGCAACATTTAATCCCTTTATAGTTCCATCATTAATATTTCCATAAAGAATTATCATACTGAAGTCTTGAGGGGTTTCTTCTTGAATATATCTTGAAAATAATTTTAGATATTCTTTTATGGTTTGTTCAACATTTAAATTAGGATTATATTGTGCATTTTCAAGAACATATTGTCCCTCTGTTTTAAGAACATCTGATAGTTGCAGTATTTTTTCTGGTTGTTTTTTTACTGTAGCATAATTTGAAACAGCAGTTAAGCTTAAAATTATGAAGATTATTATTGCTGCAGAAATTAAATAGAATTGCGATTTTTTAGATTTATTAAACTTTTTCATATTACCTTTTCCTCTTTTTTGGATTATTAATTATGTTTTTTTATCTATATAAACTTATCCGGTTTTCAGGGTCTGGAAAATATTTATAAAGACGTGATACTAGTTTAAACTAATAAAGGGGAGATAAATATTCAAAAAGCAACTGAACCCTTCGGGTTGAGCAGATCAGCTTTTTGAGATTCTGAAAATTAAAAATTCAGGGAATAAAATTTCCTGACTCTCCAACTCTGATGAGTTGAAGATTTTCAGACTTTTATTTTTCCTAATTGAAAGGAAGAAGAAAAATAAAAAAATGATAAATAAAAAAGCGTTGAGTCCAATAATAACTACTATTCTTTTAGTTCTTTTAGCAATTGTTTTAGCTTCGATAATTTATATTTGGGCTAAAAATTTTGGAACAGAACAGGTTGCAAAATTTGATGCACCTATTGAAAATGCTTGTGCAGATGTTAGATTGGAGGCAGCAATTACTGCAGAGAAGTCTATTTCAATAATAAATCAGGGGAGTATTCCTGTTAACAAAGTGAAACTTTTAATTATTAATAATGGAAATTCACAGAATGAAGAGAATACTATTAATCTTGTTGCTGGTGGTGCTAAAAGCATTACTACTACTGCCTCTTTAATCGGCGATAAGGTAACTGTAACTTTAGTGCCTGTTTTGCTAGGAACTGCAAAAAGTGATCCTTCTAAAATTGAAGAATTTCCATGTACTTCCTCGGGTATAACCTTGGCATAGATTTATAAACTTAAAGATAATATTAAAATATAAAATGAGGTCAATAATCAAGAACAAACGTTCGCAAGCAGAGCTTATAACTACTGTTCTGTTAATTTTAGTTGCTATTGCTGCAGTTTGGCTTGTATCTACTTTTGTAATAAAATTAATTACAGATTATCTTAAACCTACGGATTGTTTTAAAACAACAGGTCAGCTTACTGTAAATCTTGATGGTGGTTATACTTATTATGATACTAATGCAAAAACTCTTCATCTTAGCATTAGTCGTGGGGAAGCAGGATTTAATCTTAGCGGTATTTCTGTAATTATGGGTGATGGTGCCTCAAGTAAGAAAGTAAGGATAACTGATGGAAATTCTTCCATAGGTGTTTCGATGTTTGGGACTCCTGCACTGCCAGTTATTATTCCCGGAACACAGGAAACAAAAACTTATCTGATAACTGCTACTGACGTAGTAACTAAAGTTTCTGTTGCATCAATTTTAATTAATGATCTTGATTGTAAAGAGACAGACTCTAAGACCATTGGTTCGCAATAATTTATATTTTTTTAAGAATACAATAAAAAGCTTTTTAATGTCTGTTTTCATTTCCTAAGTATGAAAAAGAGGCAGGATAAGAAATCCCAAGTTTGGGTTGAGACTGTAATTTACACTCTTATTGGACTTACTATTATGGGTGCGTTGATTGCAGTAATAACTCCCAGAGTTAATATGATGATTGATCGTTCGGTTATTTCACAGTCTTCAGAATCATTGAATTATATTTCTGACCAAATTTCTGATTCATTATCTTCTTCTGGAAATCAGCGTGCTATTAGTTTAATGGTTAAAAAAGGAGAATATGTAATTAATCCTGCAGAAAACTCAATTTATTTCATTTTGAAAGGTACAACTTATCTTGCAAGTCAACCGAATGAAGTTACACCTCAAGGAGAAATAACTATTCTTACTACTGAGAAAAGCAAAAAAAGTTATGATGTTAAACTTGAACTTAAATTAAATGCTATTAATTTAACCTATCAAGATACTAAATTAGGCAAAACTTTAACAAATTCCCCAACTGCCTATAGTCTTATTGTAACTTATCTTGGTGGCAGTGATAAAAAATTAAATATAGACTCTATTTAAAATGCATGAATTTAAAATAAATATAACTCCCACAATTCCTGCTCTGCCTATTATTAAGGATAAAACTCAGATAGATGTGCGATATGTAACTATTTCTCCCTACGTTTCAGTTCATATTTATTGGAATAAGGATGAAAATGAACTAATGTATGAAGTTGAAGAACCAATTCTTAATGATTCTCAAAAAGCGACACTTAAAAAGATAGAAGAAGCTATGCTCGAAATAATTAATATAAATATTGTTGTTGAAAAGACTCCTGAAGCAATGATTAATTATATTAATGAAAATGCTACTTTGATTCTTCAGGAGTTTGGAATAAAAATTTCTGAAGAGGATTATGATAAAATTTTTTATTTTCTTTATAGAGACTTTGTTGGATTGAATAATATAGAGCCTTTGCTTAAAGATTATTTTATTGAGGATATTGAGTGTAATGGTGCTAATACTCCGATATATATTATTCATAGGGCTTATAAAAATCTCAAAACAAATATAAAGTTTGATTCTATTGACAGGCTTGCAAGTTTTGTAGAAAAACTTGCCCAGCGATGCGGAAAATATGTCTCTTATGCTTCTCCTATTATTGACGGTACACTTCCAGATGGTTCGAGAGTTAATGTTACCTATACTCAAGAAATTAGTTCAGGAGGACCTACATTTA
>CAYIVX010000037.1:0-8749 GCA_964366925.1 Candidatus Woesearchaeota archaeon
GGATTTTCAGAATGTAAAAAACTCTTCAACACGAACCCGAAGTCTTCAAAACAGCGAAAACATACTTGTTTTCGGGGCGTTCCAAAATATCCATTTTGGACGTATACTTGTTTTGAAGAGCCAGAAAACTTTAAGTTTTCTGGAGGACGTTTGAGTTTTTTATTCTTTTTTATTAAAGTTATTATGGTTTATTAAGTTTAGGTTTTTTATTTTGGCTTCGCTTGAGGAACAACCTGCGGTTTTTCTTCAGAACTTTTCCCTTTAATTTGAATTAATAATGCAATAAAATCGAGAACAAAAGTTTGGGCTTGAATTAGCTAGGAAGGGCTGAACAAGTTGAAGGGGATTTAATGAATTACTAATAGAATTTATTTAAATAATGTTTACGAAACTAAAAACACTTTATTTCTTAAAAACATCCTTAAAATTAACATTAACATCGCCTTGCGGATTTGGAATAATAATATCTCCGAATGGTTGAGAAGCCATTCCATGTGATTTTTTGTAAACATCATAAACTGTGAATGCAAGTTTCATGGCTGCAGTAAGTGCATGTTTTCTTATAATCTCTTCTGCATAATTATCGGGTTTTATCTCATCGCCTTTTTTTCTTTTTTCTTCTTTTGCTTTTGCCCATTTAAACATATCTTTGAAGGCATCAAGATTAACTATTGCTGAAAAAGGATTTATATCTTCTTTATCTTCTTCAATTTCTCCTTTTTCTTTTTGCTCATCTTTTTTTCTTTCATCTTCATCTTTTAAGAAATAATCAATATCCTCTTGAATTTCTTTTAATGAAGTTTGTGTTGCATCTTCGACTAATTTCATTGCCTCTTTCATACTTGATTCATCTAATCTTTTTCTAAATTCATCAAGTTCATCGGAGTTAAGTGCATAGGCAGTGAAAGTAACGTCAGCTTTTCCACCAAAAGCATAGTGCTGTTCAACTCTCTGTGGAATCCCTCTAAATTTAAAATCAACAATAGTACATCCAAAGGTTTTTCTTATTTTACCATTATCTTGTAATTTATCAAATCCATTAGGTAAATCGTGATTTGAGACACCATAAGATATATCTACTGCCTTTTTACCCATTACAGTTAATTGTAATAAAATAGTATTAAATGTAGTAATTAATGCCGAAGAAGAATTCATACCGCTATTCATTCTTAGATTTTCAGCAGCCTGAAGGTAAGGTGCAGCCCATCGAGAATATAATTTTAATGAGTCAACTTGACTTTTTAGCCAAGATCTTTGAATATTATATCTTTTCTGAAGTTCTTTTTCACTTAATTCTCGCCATTTATCGAATTCAATATATCTTTGCTTAAGAATATTTTTTACTCTTTCATTTAAATCCAGTCCGCCATCCTTTGGATCTTTAGAGATATCATCGATAGATTTTGCCATCATAAAGGCATCAATTAAAGTTGCAAATGATGCTTGAGAAAATGCAAGAGCCTTTATGCTAGTGTTTCCTCTTTTAATATCAACATTATCCATCCATATTTGTTTTAATGCGATTCCACCAGCTTCTGCTGTGCTCTTATTTTCTGAACGAGCTGCTTTATAATCATTTAATCTTAATTCAAATTGTCTTAAATCATAGATAATATTAATTACACTTTTAACTAAAACTCCGATGGTCTGCATAATCTTCATAGATTCTTCCTGCATACGAGTTGCTTTTCCCATTAATTCAGAAAAATGTCCACTTCCAGGAGAAGAACTAAAATTATCCACCAATTTATCCACTGCATTTGGACCACCCATAAAATCTAGAATCCAAAAATAAAGTGGTTCTAGACCCTCCATACTAGAGTTATAGGATAATTCATATTTTGCACCTGGGATACTTGTAGGTTTAGCTTTTCCATCAGGATCATTCATTTCATCTACTGCCGCCCAAAATCCTTTTTCTTTAATAATCTTTTTAATTAAAGAAGGTTTTGAACTATACTGGTCTGGATTGATAGCTGCGATTATTGCAGCAATATTATTTATAGATTTTTCACGAGCCTTTACTTCTGATGCTTCTCTCTCTTCTTTTTCTTCCTTTGCTTTTTTCCTCTTTTTTTCTTCGTCTTCTTTAGATGTCATATTGTCTCTTTTATTATTGAGTTATAGAAGAAACTATTGTTTAAAAAAGCTGTGTTTTGTTAGTTTTAGTTTCGTGAACATTATTCTTTAAAATCCGTAGTAATATTCTATATTTGAAACAACTTGTTTGAGCAGGGGGTAAGTTTTGGATTTGTTGAATTATTAATAATTTTTATTAATTAGTGTAAGCCTTACTAAAGAAGCTACAACGCAGAAATATTAATAAATGAGTGATAACTTACTTAGGTATGGGTTTATTTGGAAATAAAAAAGAAGTAGTTGATTTACGTCCGAAGGATGCTGATATGCCTATTCCTCTTAAGATGCGAGAAAAACTTTTATTGGGAAAATCTTCCATAGTTTCCAATGATTCTACTGTTTCTTCAAATTCAGATTCTAATTCTTCTTCAAAAAATAGTTCTGGTGGATTTTTTAATTTTTTTGGCGGAGGAGATAGTTCTAGCTCTTCTAATTCTAATGAATCATCAATTGCTTCTGCTACTCAAGAAACAAAAACAGATTTTTGGGGTAACGCAGTAAGTTCCAATGCGACTTCCGTAACGAATGATGCAGTTAGTTCTAGTAGTCAAGTTGGAGAAATGTCTTACAAACTTTCAAGAATGACTGATAGATTAGAACTTGTTGAAAAAAAGCTTGGAAGAATGGAAAGAAAATTAGGAATAACTAGTGGTGAAAGTGATTCAGTTTAGATTCTATACCTTGCATATATTTTCTTGTTGTAAAGTCTCTTTGAGGGTCATCAGAAGAAGCTATGCCTGCCTTAATTATCCTTTTGTCTAAATATGAATCAGGCATTGTTGCTTCTACTATTTTTTTTAGCTCTGCATATTTTATTCTCAAATTAGCTTTAGTAGGTTCTGCAATAAAATTTGTTAAATGAAGCCGATTATATAGAACTATAAGATTTGTTAGAACAAAGGGAATTTCACAATCTTGAATTCTAGAACACGGATATTCTTTTTTTGTTTCTGTCATTTCTCTTTTTACTTTTATTGTTAGAGGTTGGGGATATTTAAAGATGATTGTTCTAGTTTGCATTTCATTTTATTGAGAACAAATATTAATTCTATAACCTTTGAAATTAAGGGGGTTAAGGCAAGCAGGGAAAAGTTAAATAAATTAAGCTTGATGAAAAGATTATTAGTTTTTTGATTTATTAGTTTTTTATGCGAAGCCCATCTCGAATAATAAGCTTTATAAGTTTCTTAAATCTAAACAGATTATGGGTAAAAAAGAAATTTCCGATGAGACAATTAAGGCTTATGCCCTAAAGAATGCTGTTGAGCATGGCGGAAAAGCTGTTCTTGGAAGTATTATGTCTGGATTATTTGCAGAGGGGCTGGATAAGAAAGATTCTAAAGAATATGCAATGAAAGCTTCTATGATTCTTAATGAGGTAAATAAGATGGGAATAGAACTTCAAAAGAATGAACTTGCTGAACTTGAAAATAATATTGGCCATAGAGATGTTCGTTCTCCTGACGAATTACCTGAACTGCCTGGAGCTAAAAAAGGAAAAGTAATAATGAGATTTAGACCTGCTCCGAGTGGTCCACTTCATATAGGTCATATTATCTCTAATATGATTGCTTCATTATTTGTTAAAAAATATGGTGGCAAATTCTATATTTTTGTTGATGATACAAATCCAGAAGAAACTTTAAAGGAAGCTTATAAAAATATTAAAGAAGATTGTGATTGGCTTTTCGGAAATGTTGCAGAGTATATTAATGCTTCAGATAGAATGGAAGTTTATTATAAATATACTGGCGAGCTAATAAAAAAAGATAATGCTTATGTCTGTATCTGTAGCAGTGAAAAATTTAAAAAATTAATTGACAAAAGCAAATCTTGCCCATGTAGAAAACTTTCTGTAAAAGAAAATATTGAAAGATGGGAAAAGATGCTAGATAAAAAAGGTTACAAAGAAGGCGAAGCAGTAGTTAGATTCAAATCAGATATAAATAACCCTAATCCTGCAATGAGAGATTTCCCCCTTGCAAGAATTAATGAACATGAACATCCTAAACAAGGAAAAAAATATAGAGTTTGGCCACTAATGAATCTTTCAGTAACCTGTGATGATATTGATTATGGAATGACCCACATTATACGTGGTAAAGATCATAGGGATAATTCGGAAAGACAGAAAATGATTTACAAGGCACTTGGGAAAGAGAAAGAATTTCCATGGACATTCTTCATAGGAAGAATAAAGTTCACTGATTTGATTTTATCTAAAAGAAAAATAAAGGCGGCTATTGAAAAAGGTGAGTTTGAGGGTGCAGAAGATGCAAGGCTCCCAACAGTTGCTTCATTAAGAAAGCGAGGATATAAACGAGAAGCTTTTGCTAAAATGGCAACAATGCGTGGATTAAATGATGTAGATAAGGTAATGTCTCAGAAAGATTTATTTGATATAATTGATAGGTTTAATCGAGGAAATAACTAATTTATATTTCTCTTCTTTGCATAGGTCTATTTATTTGTTGTCTTTGTATGGGCATTCTTGATTGGGGCAATCTTTGAACTAATCGGGGTTGTTGATTTGTTGGAGATTGAACTGGTTGTTTCTTTCTTAAAAGCTTTTCAGGATTTTCTATGAGCTTTTCACGGCTCTTGGAACGGTCAATATCTCTAAGTATACGTGCAGCTAAACTGGGTGATTTCTTGCAAATATTTAGAATATTTAGAATTTTTGTGATGATTTCTTCATAGGATTCTTTTTCGTGTTTCTTTAGATGGTCTAACCTTTCTTTAGTAGATTTTTCAATTTTTATCGTCGTTATTTTATTTTTTATCATTTTTATTGTTCTTGGGTATCTGAAAGTATACTTGCGTATAACTTGGGATACTATTTAAAGATTATGGCATTTGTCTTAACTATTAAGTTAATACACTATAGAAACCTTTATAAACAGATTTTTGTTCCTATATTTAATTAAAATGAACACCTCTAAAATGAACACAAAAGCAATTTTGGGTTTCGTTGTAGCAAGTTTAATTGCATTAATTGCCGTTAGCTCTGTTATGGCCTTATCAGTTACAATTGGCACCGTTACAATTAACGATGTTGATCTTACAAATGTAACTGGTGTAACCACAGTAATTTCAGGTTCTCCTGGAGAAACTGTACCTATAACAGTTAGATTTGTTGCTAATGCTGATAGCCAAGACGTTAAAGTCAAGGCAACTATCGGCGATGGGACATCTGTTTCTACATCAAGATTTGATGTACTTAATGGAAGCACCTATGTAAAGCACTTTTCTATAACTTTGCCAAATGTCCAAGACATTGATGGTTCTAATGAAAGTTGGAATCTTAAAATAATTGTCTCTGACAGAACTGGCAATGAACAACCTGCGAATTATAATATTAAGATGCAAAGAGAAGCAAAAGCTCTTAGCATTCTTTCTATTGATTCACCGGCAACTGCTTCAGCTGGCGAAATAATCGCACTTGATATTGTGCTTAAAAACACAGGTTCAAGAACAGCTGATGACACATTTGTAGCAGTTAGTATACCTGAATTAGGAATTTCTAAGAAAGCCTATTTCGGTGATTTAACAGCAACAGATAATACAGAAGCAAACGACAATGAAGACGCAAGAGAAAGAAGAATTTATTTGGCTATCCCTGCTGATACAATCACAGGCGATTATACAGTTGAAATAAAAGCTTCAAACTACGATATTACATCAACAACTAAGAAAGTTATATCAATAACTGGATTAGCTGTAACAAACAACACAAGTACAGTAACACCTGTTACAGGAAAGACTAAATTACCAACATCGGTAATCGTTTTAACTGTAGTTTTGGTTATTATATTTGTAGTTTTATTGATAGTACTTATTGTATTGTTAACAAAGAAACAACCAGAAAAAGTAGAAGACTACGGCGAAACGAGTTACTACTAATTAAATTTTTTATTTTTTTATTTTTTTAAAAAAACATCAATGAAGAAAATCTAAAGATTTTCTGCCTCTGCAAAACAAGTATATTTTGCAGATGAAGAAATCCCAAGGGTTTCCGAGATAAACTTTTATATAAAAGAGTTCTATTTAGACTTCGTTTATTATAACTAAAATTTTTAATAATTCATTAATGCCAATTCGACCTGTTCAGCCCTTTCTAGCTTACTACTCTTGAAACTTCTGCTTCCGAATTAGGCAATTATTAATAATTCTTTAATAAGCGAAGCCTCTCTTAAAACCTTTAAACTTCCAAACTAACAACTCGAGAAATCTTATCCTGCATACTGACTCCGTAAATTACTGGAGATTCTGTAATTAAAGAATCATTGTGTGTGATTATAATATACTGACCGCGGTTTATGTATCTCTTTAGAAGAGAAGCTAGACGTTCGCTGTTTCTTCTGTCTAAAGCTGCATCAATTTCATCAAAGATATAGAAGCAATAGGGCTTATATTCTTGAATTGCAAAGATTAATGCCAACGAGATAAGTGATTTTTCTCCGCCTGAAAGAGAATTTGTATCAAAATATTTGCCTTTTCCTACTTTTATTAGCATATCAACACCGGCTTCAAATAATTTTTCTTTATCTGCCGGTTCGAGTGTAGCTATGCCTTTATCGCTAAGCTGTGAAAAATTACGAGAGAATAACTCATTTATTTTTTCCAGAGTTTCCATAAAAGATTTTTTCTTTTTCTTATCTATATCTTCTATAACTTTTAAAATATCTTCTTTTTCGGTTAATATAATATTAACTTTTTCCTGAATCTTTTCATATTCTTTGCGAACATCATCATAAACTTCTAATGCCTTCATATTTACTGTTCCTATTCTAATAATCATACTTTGGGTTTCTTCTATTTTCTTTTTTAATTCATCAACCGACATTTTAATTATTTTTGCATCTTTGAATTCTTCAGAATCTTTTTCTATTGCTTCTTTTTGCGCCATGAACTGTGCCCGCTCTATTTTAAAATTATTTATTCTTTCTTCGGCTAGATGTTTTTCATTCTGCTTATGCAACATATCTCTTTCAAAGAAATGGATTTTTTCCTGATGATGAGTTTTTTCTTCCAGAGTTTTTCTGAATTTTTCTTTAAGCATTTTATCTTGGTCATTTTTGCTATCGATTAAGCTTTGTTTTTCTTCAATGGTCGTAGTTATTTCTTCAAGAGCTCTAGAATTATCTATTATTTCTCGTGCTATCTGCTTAAGAATATTTTTATTTCTTTCTATATCTCTTTGTTTAAGAGTTAATTCCATACCTATATTAGATTCTTCATGTCTTTCGAGTTCTTGAATTTCAAGCCTAAGTGAATCGATATTGGCTTCGCTTGTTTTTATTGAACTAATTTGATTTTCAAGTAAATCTCTTTTTTTAGTAAATTCAGAATTTTCTTTTTCCTGCAGTTTTAAATCTTCAGAGTATCTTCTTATAATTTCTTTCTTTTCGTTAATTAATTCCAAACGCAAGATATCTTGACTTCTTACTTTTAATTCATCTTCTATTTTTCTTAGTTCATCAGTAACTTTAACTGTTTTTTCACTAATTTCTTTTATTTCATGAATTAATCTGTCTATTTCTTTTGCATTTTTTTCTTTTTCTCCCTCGGCATCAGAGATAACGTGATCAACATGATCTTTAGTTATTTTTGTTTTACAAAGCGGGCAAATATCCAATGATGCAACCTGTGATTGAATTTTTATATGGTCATCAATACCTTTTTCAAGAATTGCTATTTGTTTTTCATTCCCGATCTTAATGCTATTTAAATTATCTATTTCTTTTCTAGACTTTTCTAATTCAGTTCTTAAAATAATAATTTTTTCTCTTTGAAGTTCGAAATTATCTTTAATTATAATTTCAGACTCCATTTGTTTAATCTTATTATAGGCAAATTCATACTCAACCTTAATTTTATGTATCTGATGTTGCTTTTCTTCTATTCTTGAGTTTATTGAAGAAACAGTTGTCTTGAGTTGATAGAGTTTTCTTTTCTGTTCCTCTATTTCTTCAAGATGTTTTTTCTTTATGTCTAATTCAGTTTTTACACTCTTACCTTTTGATTTAGACGATTCGACGATTTCTTTTTCTGCTTTTTGAATCATTAATTCTAATTCTTCTTTACGCCTAGTCATATCATTTACAGATGATTCATGATTCTGTTTTTTTATTAATAATCCAGCCATTTCTGCACGAAGATCTGAAATTTCAGAATTTAATCTTTCCTGTTCTAATCCGGAAGATTTTTGAATATTCGAACTAATATTAGTTATTTTTTCATTAAGAATTGCTACTTCTTGATTATTTTTATCTATTAATAAATTTAATTTGGCTATTGCTTCTTGTTCTTTTATTAAAGATTCATTTAGTTCGTCTAATTTTTCCTGCTTTTCGTTTATCTGTTTATGGCTGATAGATGCTTTAAAACTCCGCACATCTTCTTGGAGTTTCTTGAAATGTATTGCCTGCTTTCTTTCTTCTTCTAGATTTTTAAGATAAGCATTTCTTTCACGAAGAATAGAATTAGTTTCTTTTAATCTTGCTTCTGTTTTATCCAGTTCTAGAAGAGAATGCTTTTTTCTCATTTCATAAATAGAAATTCCCGCTACTTCTTCTATAACTTCACGTCTTTCTTCTGGAGACATTTT
>CAYIVX010000038.1:0-8348 GCA_964366925.1 Candidatus Woesearchaeota archaeon
CTTCCGATCTTTGGATAAATGAGAGCAGAAAAGCTTATAAACTAAAGTTTACATATGTTAAATATGGTTAATACCTATATACCTAAGTTAACGTCTCTCCAGGAAGGAATTTTAAGATTTTTATTTTCATATGCGGGAAAAGAGTTTACGGCAAGGGCTATTGCAATAAATCTTGACGTATCTCCGCCAGCAATAAGCAAGGCTTTACCAAATATGATAAAAGAAAATTTTTTGATTGTAAAGAAGGATAAGGAAAATAAAAGACTTTCAATTAGATTAAATAGAGAAGATCCAAAAATTTGGAAGATAAAAAGAGTAGATAATCTTAGACAGATTTATGAATCTGGATTAGCCTCATTTTTAGAAGATTCTTTTCCGGAAGCTTTAATCATTCTATTTGGAAGTTATTCTTATGGTGAAGATATATATTCCTCTGATATAGACATTGCGATAATAGGGGCAAAAGAAAAAGTCCTTAATTTAGAGAAATTTCAAAAAACTTTTGCAAAAGAGATAAATATTAATTTTTATGATACATTGAATCAAATTGATAAAAATTTACGTAGTAATATTCTTAATGGCATAGTTTTATCTGGGAGAATTAGTTTATGATGTTCTTTGAAAAATTTATTGATTTGGGTATAGTAAAAAAACAATCTCCAGATATTCAAAGAGCAGAAAGTTTAATTTTTGAATCTGAACGTAAGATTAGACAGATAAAAAGAATTATTGAAAAAATTGGAGTAGATAAAGAAGATGCAAACGATTTAATTGAAGGCTGTTTTGATTCTATTATGTATGTTATTAGAGCTATAATGTTAATTCAAGGATTTAGTGCTTCAGGAAATGGGGCACATGAAGCCGAAGTTTATTTTTTAAAAAATTTGCATTTTAAGGAAGATGAAATAGAATTTATGAACAAGCTTAGATATTTTAGAAATGGCATTATGTATTATGGCAAGATATTTGAAGAAGAATATGCTCTGAAAGTTATAGCCTTTACAGATAAAACTATCTCTAAATTGAAAGACTTTTTAAAAACAAAATGAAAAAAAGATTCCGTTCAGCCGTATTCATAGTAGTTTATAGAAAGAATCCTAGAACAAAAACTCCCGAATATCTTTTATTAAAAAGAAAACTTCATTGGATTGGCTGGGAATTTCCAAAAGGTGGGATTGAGAAAGGCGAAAGTAAAGAAAAAACTGCCAAAAGAGAATGTCAAGAGGAATCTGGATTAAAACCTCTTAAGATAAAAAGATATAATCTTCGTGGAAAATATCTCTATAAGCACACCTACAAAGATAGGCCCGGATATATTGGTCAAACTTACAGTTTATTTTCAGCAGAAGTCGGGGAAGGTAAAACAAAGATAGATAAAAAAGAACATTCGGGTTTTAAGTGGACAAACTTTAAAACTGCAATAAAAAAATTAACCTGGGATAATCAAAAGAAGTGTTTGGGGATTGTTAATAGAAGTTTAATCAAATAAAAATTCTTCATTCAGCTCTTCTGAATTAGCAATTAAATCTGTTGAAGTTATTATGCCGACTAACTCATTATTTTTTATTACAGGAATTCTTTTTATCTTATTCTGCTTCATTAGTATCGCAGCTTCATCGAGGTCTTCATCTTGTTCAATAGTTATTACATTCCTAGCCATTATGCTAGATATTTTTTTGTTTATTTTTTCAACATTTTTTACAATATCGCTTTCAGTGATTATTCCCACAATTTTATTGCCTTTAACAGCAACAACACTGCCTATTCCCTTATCCGACATAATTTTAGCAACTTCTTTTACAGAAATATCATGGTCAATTGCAACTGCCCTATTCATAACCTCTTTTATTTTCATGTGAAGCTTTACCTCTTAAAGCGAACAGTCTGAAAATATTATATTTTCAGAATTTAAAAAACTTTCAATACTCGAACCCGAAGGGAAGTCTGAGTTTTTTAATTTAGTCTGCTCTTTAGTAATTAAAGATAGTAATCAGACTTTAAAAATATGGTGCTTAGAATTAATTAAGCTTCAACAGGAGCAGCAACTTTTTTGCTCTTATCATCATTCTTTTCTTTTGCAGGTTTAGCAGGGCAAATTTCATCGAACTTTTTGTGTCCTTCTTTTAGAACCACTAAATTAATTTGGCTAGTTTTATCTGAAATTTCTTCACCACGAACAGTTTTCTTCAACCTTAATCCATCGTGCCTAGAATTTCTCATTCCTGTTTGATTTTTTGTTAAAAGTTTTCCTCGCAGTTGAGCACCTACTTCTCCTTTTATTCCGGGAAATCCAGCTATATCTGATGTTCCAGTTATTTCAAGACTATATCCGTCGAAATCTGCGGAAACTAGGTCTCCATTAACTTTATCGCCGATTTTCATTCTAATCCAAGCTTCATTATCTGTTTCCAACTTGAATGTTCTTCCCTTGTGTGCTACGTTTATCTTGAATACCATGTTGTTTTTTTATAAAAAATAACAGTCAGAAATTTCTTAAATTTCTGAATTTCCAAAAACTTGTAAAGCCAAAGCGAAGTCTTCAAAACTTATGTTTTGAATGAATTAGAAAATTAAAAATTTTCTAAGCTTTTAGTTGCTTTTGGAATCGTTATTATAAAACTCTTAAATAAAGAGCATTTTTAAAGCTTACTGAATGTTAATTCAGAAAGCACTAGAAATCTCAAGGAGATTTATTAAGCTTACTAGGTGCTATTTTTATCTCAGATAATACTTATCTTTGCATATATTTTATTAGGTAAGGCTTCGCTTATTGTTCTTAAATAAAAAACTAATAATTAATAACCAGACAAATTTGGATAGAGCATTATTAATCGCTTAAGGGTTAGAAAACGAGCGGGTGCAGTTTTCTGAATTAAATTTTACTGAGGGGTTTGAATTATATATTTTCTGGACAATAAATCTATTTAAACAAAAGCAACCCTATTTTCCTATGGGATTTTTTGACTTATTTTCAGGAAGAAAACGAGAACTTCATAGGATTTATTGTCAGGGTTGTTATAGGGAAATAACAGAGGGTTATATCTCCAAAGGTGAAGCTCGTTGTGGAAGAAGAAAGGAAGACGGCACAAGGTGCCTTTCAAATGGTCTTCCAACATTTGCAGATACTGAGGGTTTTCAAGAAGCAATACGTAACGGAACTCTTGTAAAATACAGCCTCTTAGAGCAAAAAGCAGATTCTCTTAAATCTTTAAAAAGTTTGCATAGTCATTAATTACTTCTAGAATAATTAGTGCTTTGCATCATGAAGAAATATTAATAATGCACTAAATTCAACAGACTTGGCTGCTCAAAAATCTACTACAAGAAAGTTTTCTACAAAAGATATGTAAAAGATTGGGGTAATATTTATAATGATTAGATAGTATATTTTTATATGAATGATTATAGTAATGGCAAAAGAGTGATGCATATAGACACAAGTAGTAAATTATGTCAGAGGGATGATACGGGAATAGCTTATAAAATTGTTGGAACCAATCAGCATAGGGGTTTGGGGCTTAAATTACGATTAAAAAGGGAACTTGAAAAAAGTTTAAATGCAAATTTAGATTGGGCAAGAATTTATGCTATTTGTATTTATAAACTAATAAAGGAAGATTTAGATTTATTTGATATTCTAGTAATCTGTGCTGATGAAGATATAGACTATGTAAAACATTATCTTAATGTTTTATTTAAGGATGATGAAAGATATAGTAAAAAGGAAATTATTAGTGTTTTTGAACTTCGGCAAATAACAGGTGTACATATAAAATCCTATGCACATGGGGTAGCTAACTTTTATAGGCAAAGAGCATTAAAAAGTCTTTTTAGACAACAGACGGGAACTTCATTAAATATAATAAAAATAGGTTTTGATGAAATTTGCGATAAATGGGAAGAAATTGAGCAAAATAAAAAGATATAAGTGGAGGGTGACTGGTCAAACCAATCATCAATATCTTTCGATATTTTTGGTCACCTTACATACATAGGGCTTTTACTGGGTCAGTCCACTTACAAAGATTATAAGTATAATGCCTTTATAAAATTAACTTTTTTCAAATAAACTCGTGGATTACTCATATCTCAACGCCTCCACAGGACGTATCTTTGAAGCTTTTCTTGCTGGAATAGCTCCTGAAACCGCACCAGTTAGTGTTGCAAATAATATTAATCCAATAAATAAAATTGGAGGATAAGCTGGACTCAAAAATCCCCAACCAAGACTTTTCAATAATGCTCCTGCAGAATAACTCAAAATCCAACCCAAAATAACTCCCATGGTTCCAGCTATAAATCCTAAAAATGCTGATTCAAACAAAAATAAATTAAATATTTCTGTATTTCTTGCACCTACTGCTTTCATCACACCTATTTCTTTAACTCTTTCAAGAACAGAAGTTATCATGGTATTCGCAGTATTAATTGCAGAAACTAAAACTGAAATTAATGCAATTAAAATAACAAAACCAATTATTCCATTAAGAACAACTGTATAAGTAGACATTAAATCTTCCCAGGACTGAACAAAAAAGTCTTCTTTCCCTTTTTCAACATTTCTTGAAATTCGTAAGGCCTTTTTAACATTTTCAATAATATTAGGTATATCTGTTCTATCAACTTGAGCTATTGCCATTGCATAGCCCTTTAAACTACTACCATATAACGCCTTTACAGCATCATTAGTCATATAAATCTGCGAGTCATCAGAGGGATTTCCAACAGCACTATAAAATCCTAGAACTCTAAACTCCTGACCTTGTATTTGTATTTTTTGATTCAATACATAGGCTTTAGGAAATATTTTGTTCTCTATCATGTAATTATATCCAAGAACAACTTTTCCACTGTCTGTATTTTTTAATTCTCTTCCACTATAAATTTTCATATTACCCATTTCTTGCATAAGAGGAACATCGGGGTCAAGTCCAAGTACAAAAGCATATACTCTTTTTTTATCTTGTATTATTTCTGCTGGTTTAGTATACATTCCAGTTACTTTATAGACTCCCGCAATTTTTTTAACAGCATTTATATCATTCTCACTTATAGTGAATGTATCATCAATTCCGGGTGCAGCTGCTCCAGCAGGCATAATCGTTATTTTATCTGCAGAAGATTCTGTTGCGAATTGATTAACATAGGCATATAATCCTAAACCAAAACTAACAAAAAGAAAAATTACCGCAATTCCTAAAAAAATAGATAATATTGTAAGAAAAGTTCTAGTTTTCCTATGCCATATTCCTCTTAATGAATATTCAACTAGTTCTTTACTAATAAATCCCATTATCCTCTCAGTGCCTCCACCGGTCTCTGATTAGCTGCTTGCATCGCAGGGGCGATTCCCGCAATAGAACCTATGGCAAAGCCCCCCATTAGTGTAGAAAAAATAAGTATAAAATTTACTTTAATAGGAGCAGTAGCTCCAATAAAATTATTTATTACAAGTGTCCCACTAATTCCTATTAATAGACCAATAAAAACTCCAATTACTCCGCCAATCAAACCCATTAATCCCGATTCTATAAAAAATTGTAAAAATATATTAGAATTTCTAGCACCTATTGCTTTCATTATTCCTATTTCTTTTCTTCTTTCTAAAACAGAAGTTGTCATAGTATTAACGATTCCAATTGCACCAACAATTATTGAGGCAAATGCGATTAGAACAATAAATGCTTGAATTCCACCAAGTATTTGATTTACAGTTGCAAGCATAGCTTGGGGTGTAGATACTGAAAAATCTTCTTCTCCAATTTTAACATCTCTTCTTTGTCTAAGCAGTTTTTCGACATCAGTTTTAGCTAAGTCCATTAAGCCCTTGTCTTTAATTTTAACTGCGATAATATCGACATTATCTGGATTGTTAGTAAGTTCTCTTAATGGAGTATCGTCCATTAGAAGAGCATTATCAATAATAAAACTGCCTTTTTTCTTTAGTATTCCTATAACTTCAAAATCTTTTCCTTGAACACTAATTTTATTTCCAACTTGAATTGCTTTATCAAATCCATTTGTATCTTTCGAGAAACCATTACCTAAAACAACTTTGCCAGAATCTCCATCTTTCAACAATCTTCCAGATTCAGCCGATAAATCCATTATAGTATAAATGTAATGTCTTTTTGTTCCTTCAATAATAGATGCAGCATATCCTATTTTTGCTTTATTATTAAATTCCAATTTCAGAGTTTCTATATTTCTTGGAATAGCCACTTCAACTTCGCTTAATCTTTCTATTGCTTTTGCATCGTCTAAAGTTAAAGGTTTTGTAACTCCTGTTCCAGGTGGACCATAGCCACTTAATCCGCCTGCTTGAACAGTAAGAACTTCAGTCTCACTAATTCCAAATTGAGAATTTACCGCCATCTTTAATCCATCTCCAAGAGAGATTAAAGAAACAACCGCAGCAATTCCAATAATTATTCCGAGAAGTGTAAGCCAGCTTCTTATTCCTCTTTTTCTTAAATTCTTTATACCTAACCAGAAATAATCCTTAATCATGTTATTTTTGTTCTCCTATTTTATCTACAAAAATAACAGTCAGAAATTTATTAAATTTCTGAATTTCAAAAATATTCATGTTGAACCCGAAGGGAGATTTATGTTTTTGAAACAAATGCTACCTCCCTCTATTAAGTGGGGTTTTAACCGCCTTCATTTCTTTCCAACTTCTACCAAATTTTTTTGTAACTTTTTCAACTCGTCCATCTTTTAACCAATAAATTATTTTAGCATGTTCATGTGCAAGTTCTGGAGAGTGTGTAACCATAATTATTGTTTTTCCTTTTTTATTGAGTTCTTGAAGAAAATCCATTACACTTTCTCCTGTTTTTGTATCAAGATTTCCTGTTGGTTCGTCAGCAAGTATAACTTCAGGATCATTAGCCAATGCTCTAGCAATTGCAACTCTTTGCTGTTGTCCTCCAGATAGTTGTCCAGGATAGTGTTCCATTCTATCTCCAAGGCTAACTAATCTCAAAAGATATTCTGCCCTATTCATTCTTTCTTTTTCAGGAACATTTTGAAACATCATTGGCAACATTATATTTTCTTTAGCAGTTAAATTAGGAATAAGATTAAACTGCTGAAAAATAAATCCAATTTTTTTACCCCTTACTTGAGCAAGGTCACTTTCACTCAGATGTTCAATATTAGTTCCATCAAGATATATTTCTCCTTTAGTAGCTAAATCTAAACTTCCAACAAGATTCATTGCAGTTGATTTTCCCGAGCCCGAAGGACCCATAATTGCAATAAAATCCCCCCGAACAATATGGATATCAATATCGTTAAGTGCTTTTACAATTCCTTCACCCATATGATAGTATTTGGAAATATTACGAAGTTCAATTATATGCTCGTTTAATTTACTCTTCTCCCCTTTTTGAATCATAATCTAAAGAAGGTTTTTCTATTTAAGAAGGTTTTGATATTGTTACGTAAACCTTAAATCTTTACATCCATAATATTTACAAAACCCAAATAGGCTCCTCTTTACTCGAACTTGCATTCGAGATTAGAATAATTACACTTATGCAAATTCTCGACTCGCCCATTTTCTATAGATATTATTAATAATTAAGGGTAATAACCGAGCAATGGCACTTTAGCCAATTTAGATATTCTTCTAAAAGTGCTGTTGCGAGTAGAATTTATGCAGGTTATTGAAGAGTCGGGTAAGTAGTAGTTATGTTAAGTTGGATAGTTTACTTAACAGATATTCGCATTTATGAATAAATCATTTCAAATTATGTGAAGCCAAACTTAACTGTATATTTAATATTGATAATTCTTTTAAAGCTCCCATTTATCGATAATTCATGGGAAGATTATTTTATTTGCCTAATAATGGTGGCCTTAGAATATTTTGTATGTATACTAAGAATGAGGGGGTCATGGCTGCAACACCTCCGGGAACAAAACATATCTCTCACGCAACCTATTTGAATGAAGGTGCCGCAGATTCTGATAATCGCTCAAACATAGACCATTTTTTAGTTAGGGATGATGCTAATGAAGAAGATATTTTCGGAAAAGATGTTCGAGTCTTGTATGGGGTAGAATCTTATGATGCCGTAAAAAATCAAAAACCAACTGTTGAAAAACGCTATGGTGTTAAAATCCAAATTTTAAATGGATTTAGAGATTTAGCTCCTGCAATAAAAAGAGTTACAGCAACAGATATATATGAACATATGCTGGGAAAAAAAGATCCAAAAGTGAAAGACAAATCGAGTTTTGAATATACGGATTTTATTCCATTTACAGACAAACCTATTTTTGCAGGACATGCTAAAATAGATAGAGAAGGAAAACAGACTTTTTATCCTAATTGTGTA
>CAYIVX010000039.1:0-8238 GCA_964366925.1 Candidatus Woesearchaeota archaeon
TATTGCAGGATTGCCTTTTTTTATGAGTCTTTTAGTTGAATCTAAAAAAGAAGCAAATATCGAACATATGTTTCTTGAATTTGCTCGTGATTTAGTTGAAGGTGTTAAAGCTGGAACTCCAATTAGTAAGAGTATTATCAATATTAAGAATAAAGATTATGGAAGTATGAGTCCCAATGTAGATAAACTTGCAAATCAAATAGCTCTCGGAATTCCTGTAAAAGATGCCTTGGATACTTTTGCTAGAGACATTCATAGTTCAGTTATTAGTCGAGCAGTAAGTCTTATTAGAGAAGCTGAAGTTTCGGGTGGTAGAATAGAAGATATTCTTGAATCTGTTGCTTTTTCAATTTCGCAGATAGAAAAGTTGAAAAAAGAAAGAAAAGCCGCAATTTATAATTTGACTGTTCAGGGTTATATTATCTTTTTTATATTTATTTTAATTATGTTGGTAATGCAGTTTAAGATTATTCCCATTGTTTCTGGACTTAATTTAGGTGGAGCAGGAGATATTACTAATAATCCTCTTGCGGGAATTGTAAATACTGGGGCAAATAGCTCAAAAATGACTGCTGAGGATTTAGCCTTGCCATTTTTATTATTATTACTTGCACAGGGATTTTTTGCAGGTTTAGTTATCGGAAAAATTTCAGAAGGAAGCTTGAAAGGAGGATTAAAGCATTCGTTTATACTTGTCGCTGTTTCTTGGCTTATTTCGACGGGTGCAAAACTTGTCTTAGGATAATGGTTAAACTGAAAAAAAATAAGGCTCAGGGACATATAGAGATGATTTTATCATTTGTTATTTTTACAGGTTTTGTTTTGGCTATTTTTGTCTTTCTTACACCTGTTCGCCAAAATATGGTAAGTTATGCTAGTTTAGAAAAAACTCAAACAAGTTTGCTTTCTAATGCAACTATAAATTATGATTATGTTTCAGTTATTCTTAATGTTTCTGGTCCTTTGTGCATTGATAATCCTTTTTTAGGAACAAATATTTTTGTAAAAGATTCAAATGGGAATCATATTAATTCACAGCTAACTGCTGAAAATAATATTTATGCTAGTAATTCTGGTGATAGATACTATAAGATTTATTATTCTAGTTTTTTTGATTCTAAAATTCCCGGATCTTCTTGCAATGCTCTTGCTGAAAATATAGATTATACTAAAGTCGTTGTTAGTTCTGGAAAAGATGTACTTTATGATAATATTGGAATACTGGAAGATGCCTATGTGACGGATTATAATAAACTAAAATTAAACCTGGGTTTAACTAATGATTTTGAATTTGTGGTTTATAATTTTAGTTATGGTGTTTTGATGAATAGAACTCTTTCGGTTCATCCTATAAAATCTTCTTCTGTCCTTTCAAGAGATATTCCTGTTCGTGCACTTACTAAAACAGGAGCATATAGAGATTTAATTATGACTGTTAGAGCTTGGTAAAATTTTCATTTTCATTTTCGTAAACATTATTCTAATAATTTATTAATTCACTATCTCGGAAGCAGAATTTTCAAATAAGGTAAGTCTTTTGAGGCTGAACAAGTCGAATTGGGTTTTGGTATTATTAAGAATTTTAGGGATATTAAAAAGTTTTTAGCTAGAATGGTTAGTATTATAAATCTAGTTTTCTACTTTGATTTATGATAGTTAAAGCATTATCTTTAAAACAACCCTGGGCAGAACTTGTTGTTAGTGGCAAGAAGAAAATAGAATTGCGTAAATGGAATACTCATTTTAGGGGTGAATTTATGATTCATGCTTCTAAGATTTCAGATATAAATGCGATGAAGAGATTTGGCTTTAATAATTTGCCTTGTGGTGCTATAATTGGAAAAGCGAAACTTATTGATGTTAAACACTATGAAGATGAGAAAGAATTAAGTTTAGATGCAAATTTGCATCTTGCTAATAATGAATGGGGAAGTTTTGGATTTTTGCTTGGAGAAGTTGAACGATTGGATAAACCTATTGTCGCCAAAGGTAGTTTAAATTTTTGGAATTATGAAAATGGAAAAATCTAAAATAGAATTAAAGAAACTTGGAGAAAATATGTGGGAAATTCCTAAAACTGGAAAGATGAAAGTTCCTGTTAGAATATTTGCGAGTGAAAAATTACTTGAAGATATGAAAAATGACGATACTTTTAAACAAGTGATGAATGTTGCAGCCTTACCTGGACTTGTTAATAATGTTGTCTTATGTCCTGATGCCCATATGGGCTATGGGATGCCCATAGGTGGAGTAGCTGCGTTTGATTTAAAAGAAGGAGTTGTAGCTCCAGGCATGATAGGTTTTGATATTAATTGCGGAATAAGATTTCTATCAACAGATATTTCTTTAGAAGAATTCCTTTCAAAGAGAAAAGAAGTTCTTCATGATATTAAGAGAACAATTCCTTCTGGTGTTGGAAGAGGTGGAAAAGTTTGGAGTAGAGAACAAATTCAAGAAGTGCTTAGAAAAGGAAGTGAGTGGGCTCTAGAAAATAAACTGGCTACTAAAGAAGATTTGAAGCGTACAGAAGAAAACGGAAAAATGAAAAATGCTGATCCAAAAGATGTTTCTGAGAGAGCAATTTCTAGGGGCTTGCCGCAATTAGGAACACTCGGGGCAGGTAACCATTTTGTAGATATCGTAGTTATAGAGGATATATACTATGGAAAAAAAGCCAAAGAGTTTGGATTAAAGAAAGGTAATATAGGTGTAATAATACATTGTGGTTCGAGGGGATTGGGGCATCAAGTTGCATCAGATTATTTGAGATTAATGGAAGAGGAATATGGAAGTAAGATTGACGAATTACCCGATAAAGAATTAGTTTATTTACCGATTAAATCAGATTTAGCAAAAAAATATCTGTCTGCCATGGCCTGTGCGGTTAATTTTGCTTTCTGCAATAGGCAAATGATAATGCACAATATAAGAAACATATTCAAAAATAATTTTCCAAATAAAAAAGTAAATTTAGTGTATGATCTTGCTCATAATATTGCTAAGGTAGAACAGCATATTGTTAATGGAAAAAAGAAAACTCTTCTTATAGTCCGAAAAGGAGCAACAAGAGCTTTTGATGGGCAACCCGTATTAATCCCGGGGAGCATGAGTACACCTTCTTTTATATTAGTGGGAACAAAAGAATCAGAGCAATTGTCTTTTTCTTCTAGTGCACATGGGGCAGGCAGAGCTCATAGTAGAACTTGGGCACATAAATCCCTAGATATCCAAAAAGTTAAAGATATTTTGAAAAATAAAGATATAATTCTCGAAGGAGGCTCTAAAGGGATGATTGAAGAATCAGAATTATCCTATAAGGATGTAGAAGAGGTTATAAATATTACAGAAAAGGTAAAATTAAGCAGAAAAGTAGCCAGACTAAGACCAATTGCAGTTATGATTGGCTAAATTATCTTCTATTAAATAACATTTATAAATCTGAAAATACTACTAAAAGAATGAAAAAAGAGGGGAGATTAGTTTCGAATTTTTTTAGATGTTTGATGACTTTTGCTGTTGTACTTTTTTTAATTTCCGGAATTTCTGCGGCAGTAACCCGTGGAATTATGAATAATAGTATAGAAGATAAATATGGTCCGGGGGATACTTTAAGGGGATGGATAAATATTACACTGTCTCCTATTGCTTTTGATTCTTCTGTAACTGCGTTTGATAATTCTTTAACTCTTAAGAATTTTTTAGATGGTGCCGGAGTAGATTATAGTTGTTCAAATAAAGATTGTGGGTCAGATTATGAAATTGTTGCTTCGGAAAATCCTGCGTCTTTTACATTAAATTCAGGAGGGAGTAAAGTAATTGGCATGAAAATAATTGATTCAAGTCTTTCTAGTATTGATAATTTTATATTGAATATAACTTCTAATTCAGGAGAATCCTGTAAAAATGCTCTTGACGTCGATATCTTGGATAGTGGAAGTTATATTTGGCAATCTGATAAAATTGGAACTAATTATTGTGGGAGTGAGAATTATGGATGTTATACTCCTAGTCAAGGTTCTCTTATGGCTACAGATATGGATGTGAATAAAGTTTATTGTGAAAAAATTGATGTGACAGCTGGCAAGGTTTTTAAGATAGGTGCAGACGTTAGCGGTGCTGGTAATGCTAAATTTAAATTAAACGTTGAGGGTGATTATTATACTGTAGAAACTTCTGCTAGTGGAAAGGTTTTTTGTGATTTAAACTTAACAATTATAGAGCCGACTCAAATAACTGCTTGTATTCAGCAAGACGTGACTACCTCTGCTAGTAAATATAGACTCTCCTTAGAAACAAATACACCCTGTGGTTATATTGCTGAAACAGGTACAGAAGCTGATTTTTCAATTTTTGCACAACAGAAAAAATATGCTTCATTGGGTAACTTTATTGTTAATTCTTCTGAAATAAATTATGCCTCGGCAATATACGATTATCTTTCTACTAAATATAATGGTGATTGTTCTTTAGGTTGTTATATTCCTATAAAGTTAACTTCAAATGCAGATATTCCTCAAATAATAAATATTAATGAAATGAAGGTTATTTATAATTCTGGTTTAAAGACTAACAACAGTTTTTTTGTTTTAGCTTCTTCTGCTCCAAAGATTTCTATTTCCAAGTTTACAAAAATAGATTTATCTAAATCTGGATTTAAAGTTCCGTCAAGTGCGGGAACTAAGAGTTTAACTTTAAAAATAAATGGAGAAGATGTTATTACTAATAAACAAATTACTATTTTAAGTTTGCCCTTAATTGATGCAATTTATCCTAGTGAAGTTCCTGCTGGTGCAGACGTTCGATTTGCATTAGCTGTTTCAGGGGTAAATTTAACTTCTTTTAGATGGGATTTTGGAGATAATACTACTGCTGTAGAAACTACTAAACCAACGATAATTCATAAATATGCTTCTGCTGAACTTAAGAATTATAATATAAAAGTTACAGCTAGAAATAATTTGGGTTCTATAAACAAAACTTTTACAATTAAAACTGTTTCTCCTGGAGATTATTTAGTAATTATTATTGCAGATTATAAAACAAGAGTTGCTTCGCTTAAAAAACAAATTGCTTCTTATCCTGCTCCTGTTAAAACAGTGATTGAATCTAAAATTAATCTTAGTGCTAGTGAAATAAAAATTGTACAAATACAAAATGATTATAATAATGCTGCTGGAAGTGTTACTAAGGCTATTTCTTTGCTTAATGATCTTTCAACTATTAATTTGCCAAATTCCATAGGCATTAGTAAAAAATCTTCTGGAAAATTTATTATGGACTCTGCTCTTGTTAAATCTGCAGATTTAGCAACGATTACTGGCGGAGAAGTTAGTGCTGCTGATAACTCTGCACAAAATGCGGTTTTTTCCTGGTTTTTAAAATCCTTAGATATAGATACGGATGTTAGTATTTACTCTTCTATTGATGGAAACATTACCTCACCTTTCTTTGTTTATGCAAAACTAACAATTAAACCTTTAACTGCAATTAATTCAAATGTTTATGGTGCTTTGTTGATTCCTAAAAATAATATTAACTATCTTTCTGTTACTCCAACTTATGGAAGTACTCTGACGAGTTTTCCAGTTGATTTAAGTTCAGGAGCTAAAACTATTGAGTTTATCGTTTCTGATGATACTAGTATTTTGGCTCTTCCATTTTATTTAACTCCTGCTCTTTCTGAACTTAAATTTGCTCAAAATCTCGGAGAGTGTAATCATAATGGAGTATGCGAAACTGGAGAAACAACTGCTAATTGTGGAGATGATTGCAAACCTACTGGAAGAATAATTTTCTTTTATATTCTTTGGTTTGTTTTGGTTCTTGGTGCTTATATAGGATTACAGGAATGGTATAAGAAAAAATATGAAGATTGGCTTTTTAAAGATAAAAATGATTTATTTAATTTAATTAGTTTTATGGAAAATGCAGAAAAACAAGGATTAAAGAAAGACGAAATTTTTAATAAATTGAGAGAGAAAAAATGGGCTTTTGAGCAAGTTTCTTATGCTTATAAAAAATTTAAGGGAATGAGAACTGGAATGTTTGAGATACCTATTTTTGCACTTTTGGAAAAAGCTAAATTAGCTAGAACTATTGATTTGAAAAAGAAAATTGGAACAGAACAAAAAACAGCTCCGCAACCTAATGTTGCTTTTAGACCCGGAATGCCTGGACGACCGAGTGTTATTCCTTTTATGAATAAGTCTGTAACTTCGGCTAATATTTCGACGAATAATCCCCAAAAAACAATATAAGAGCTTATACAAATATTTAAAAAATGCTCGGCATTTTTTAACTCACAGAAAAACATTGTTTTTCTGAGCCCTAAAAATGTTTTACATTTTTCAGGCATTCCCAAATAAATTTAGGAAGATTTAAAAATAAACTAAGGAACATAAATATATAACCAAAGAGGAAAATAAATAATAAATATGGCATTTAAAATAATAACTAATTTTTTCAAGAGAATTTTCGGAGATATATTTGCTAAAAAAGGAAATATTAGCTTAGGATTTTATGGACCTCCAAATGCTGGAAAAACATCGCTTTCAAATAGAATTTGCAAAGATTGGACTGGTGAAGAGTTAGGGACTGTTTCGAGAATCCCTCACGAAACTAGAAAAGTTCAATTTAAGGAACAGGTTGAGATAAAATATAAAGATAAAACTTTATTGTTTAAAGTTATTGATACTCCTGGAATTGCTACAAAGATTGATTATGAAGATTTTATGAAATTTAAGGTTAAGAAAAAAGATGCTCAGGGGAGGGCTAAAGAAGCTACACAGGGTATTATTGAGTCGATTAAGTGGCTTGATGATGTTGATGCAGTGGTTGTTGTTATTGATGCTACCGAGAATCCTTATTCGCAGGTTAATATTACTATTATTGGAAATTTAGTTGCAAGAAAAATTCCTGTTTTGATTGTTGCTAATAAAATTGATGCTAAAAAAGCAGATTTGAAAAAAGTTGAAGCTGCTTTTCCAGAATATGATGTTGTTGGTCTTTCGGCTAAGTATGGGACTAATATGGAAGAATTTTATGAATCTTTATTTAAATTAGCGAAAAAAGCTAGGAAATAAAACATGGGCTGGAAAGATTGGAGTTATGTTAAAAAAGGAATAATTATTGGAGGAGTAATGGGATTAATTTTGTCTTTATTTTTTATAGATTGTGCGGGTTTTCTTCCGACTAGTGAGAGTAGACCCCCTATTTGCATTACAATGGCTTCTAATTTATTTACCATTCTATTACCTATATTGTGCGGAATTATTATCGGTTGGATAATCGGAAAAATAAAATCTAAAAAGGAAGAAAATAAAAAACAATAATCACTAAACATGAATTTAACACAATTTAGTAAATATCTTAAAAAAAGAATTGAAAATCCGCTCATAGTTGGAAGTTGCAATTATTGTCATAAAATTATTAATGAACAACAAGCAAGTATGAATGTTCCAGGTGGATTATATCATAAAGATTGTTATTGGGAAGCTTTTGGAGATTTAGTAGAACAACATCCTATTGGAGCTGGTAGAAGGGGTATTCGTGGTTCAAATTTACAAGAAAGCGATTTGGAGGTAGCTGTTTAGCAACAAAACAAACATGGGACATAAAAAAGAGGGATTGACAATACAATTTCTGCCTTACACGGAAATTGAAAATTTAGGAAGTACCGAAAGAATAAAAAAACTGCTCGAGATTATTCTGAAAGGAAAAGTGATAATTATTCAAGGAAGATTAATGGCTGAAGAAGAAACACGACTTATTGAAGATACCCTTATTCTTGTTGGAAAAATAAAAGGATTTAAGGGAATTGAATTGGCAGTTATATCTCCAAATACTCGAGATAGAAGTTTAATAAGCAAATGGAAGCATGGGATTGCTAATGCTCTTGTGGGAGATACAGAAGCCCTTACGGTTATTGGTCCTGCATCGGTTATTAAGGAAATGAGAAAAGATCCTAAAAAGTTAGAAGTTATGATGAATCATCAATAGTTTTTTTAGTTAGACTTCGTAAATCGCCGAAAGAAATCTGCAACATTTATGTTGCAGTTATTCTACTGCTACTTTCTTTCGGGGAATCGAGGAAATTAATAATTTCCTAGACCCTAAAATTCCTATGGAATTTTTTGGTCCGAAAAACAAGTGCATTCAAACCACACCTTTTAAGGTGTGGTGCACATTGTTTTTCTGATTAATTATTAGAATTATGCGAAGCAGAAATTAAAAGTAATG
>CAYIVX010000040.1:0-8055 GCA_964366925.1 Candidatus Woesearchaeota archaeon
ATAGCCCGATTTAACGACAGTTGATTCTCTTCCAACATAACCTACTGAAGTTGCAGGAGATTTCAAGTAAACCTGGAAATAATGTCCTTCATCTCCAGCATAAATATGATAAAATACATTATATTGAGAAGTTGCAGGAACTGTTACAGAAGTATAAGGTATCTCTTCAAAATTAGCAGTAAACTGTACTGGAATTTCTGGCTCGAGCATTGTCTTAAAATTATCTGGATAAGTAGCCGATGCCTGTGATTTACAAACTTCAGCAACAGCACTATTCGCAATATTTTGAACACCAAAACTTAATTTAGAGTCTTTGGCATAATTTGTTTGGAAAAAACTTGCAGATTTTTCAGCATTATTCCAAGCATCTTGTGTGAATAAATATTCCCCACCGCCATGGTCTCCTGCTCCGAATACTGCTAAAAATAGATTTTGCATAAGAGTAGTAGCTAAAGGTCCTGCCTGTCTCCAAAAGAAATCACAAACATAAACAGAATAAATAGCATCACAAACACCAACCATTTTTCCAGATGTTGCACTTTCATTAATACAGTCTCTATAATCTTCTAAAATTGAAGTCCAACCATTCAATCCTGCATTTATTCCAGTAACGCAAACAGGAAGAACAACGCCAGTATCGGGATGGAAACCAATAAAGTTAGGCAAACAAAGCAAACTACTTCCAACAATTCCAGATTGAATAACATTATCAACAGGATATCTTCCACCAAAATCACATCTGCTGGTAGGGCATACAAAAGGATCACAAACATTGTAAATCATTTGACAATCATCTGGCGACATAAAATCTGTACATTTAGTTCCAGTATCTCCTTCAGAATTTTTAACTTTTAACATTCTATTATTTATTTTAATTTCAGTTGCAGAAGGATTAGCTGTTAATTGTCTCTGAGCATCATTCAATGCAGAAAGTGCTTCCTGAACTTTTCTCTTAACATTATCTTTAGTCATGCCAAAAGCAGAATCAAGAATATCGCCAGTGTAAAAATCAAATCTTCTGCATAAATCATCATTAATCTGATATCCTTCCATTAATTTATTCTTTCCAACATTGCATAAATAAAAAGTATTAACCTTTCCAGAATCTTGATATGACGCAACTTTTCCTGTTCCAAGTCCAGAACTAGGTAAATCATTTTTCACCTGTACGTAAAATCCATTATCATAATCAAAAGGCAACATTGCTGGCTGTCCTTTGTAAGGTTCTAATGAAAATATCTTAGCAAAATTACAATTACTACAAATATTTTTATAATCTGAAGCATCCTCTTCTATAAATCTAAAATTAGAAACCCCATTACTATTTTTGGGATCTAATTTAGTAAGCGTTCTTTTATCAGTACTATCAACTTCACCCATACTATAAACATCTTTTACGTTATAAGTATTTTTTACATTGCTTAAAGTTAAAACTGCCAAATAATCTCCTTTTGTAGCATAATTATATATTGCAACTTTAGAAGACAAGTCTATGCTCGAAGGACCGAATTTATCACTTATGCTACTCCAAATTGGAAATGTTCCTCTTGCTTCGCTAACTTTATCATCACCAAGAGCCATAGCAGAACTAAAAGTACTAGCTAAATTTCGAGCATCACCAGACGTAACAACTCTATTCTGAATATCTTTCAAAGAATTATAAACCGCATCGTTATATCGTTTTTTAGATTCTGCATCTTTTCCAGAACTTGCTAACTGCAAATTCAAATAAATTGAAGAAAGTTCATTATAAGTAATAGAATTTATATTTTTTTCATTAACAACAGCTGCAAAATCTAGACTCTTACATTCATCTACTTTAGTAATTGCATCCTTAACACAATCTCCTTTAAAAGATACCGGAGAACTCATTTTCAAAGTAGTATAAATATCCAATTTGATTTTATTATCTCTATCTTCAGAACCCATTTTAGGATTATCCTTAGTAACCTGGGCAGTTGCTGCTTTTTCAGCAGTGTTATATGCATCCATAGCTTTAGTAGTTGCTTCTATTTCTGGTTTAATTTTATCATCATATTCGCCAGCAATACAATCTTCAGAATTTTTATAGTCCTTTCCGCTCTGTTGCCAATATAAAGAACTACTGCAAATATCATTCCATTTTTTCATAACCTCTGTTCTTGCACTTGCTTCTCCGCCAGCACCACTAAGAAGATTTTTTACATTAATTATTGCAGAAGTAGCAATACAGGCAGCATTTCCCCCCTCAATTAATTTTCCCAAACTTGCAGTAATATTTTTTAATTTATTAATTTGTTTATTCAATTCGTCAATCTTAGAATTCGCTTCTTCAGGAGTTAAGTTTAATCCAAGAGCTCTTTTTTCAATTCCAATAGAAAAAGTAAAATTACTTTCTCTACTTCTTCCGTGAGTTATAGGAATTATCTGAACCTGTGCAACTTTTTTAAGATTTATTTTGTTAATAAAAACTCTAGCATCACATTTATCTTTATCAAAAAGAATAGGATTATTCATTGTGCCTGTTTTAATTTCAGGGCTTCCCCGAGAGTTAGTTGTAGACTTATAGCTACATTTAAATTTTACACTAGTTTCATCAAAAGATTCAAGAGTTATTGTTTTACTAGGATCATTAAAAATTGTTTCTCCCGGCATCATTCCAGACTTAACCTCAAGTTTCCCACCAACGTCATAACTTAAATCAACACTTCTATCTGCCGGACTAGGTTCATTTATAGAAATTAATTCCACAGTCATATCATTTGTAGCATCATAATAACTTGCAGCCGCATTATTCGCCAAAAGTCCCATAGAATCAATAAGCGAACGAGCAGATTCAGATTTATGAACAGAATTAGGATATTCATTTAAAATTCTTGAAAGAACTTCTTTCTGTTTTTCCTGTTGTTCTAATGCTTTTGCTAAATCATATTCTCTCCATAAAGATTCTTCAGAATATGTTGGTTTAATTGTTGTAACAGAAGGGAACATTTCAACACCAAAACTATCCTTAATATAATCATAAGCAGACATTGCATTTTCATAATAAGGTTTAACCTTTTCGTCAATAACTGCATTTTGAGTTTTCAATCCTGCAAAAGTTATGCCTGAATCAGTATCCGCCTTATCTCCTTCAACGATGAATGAAATAGGAATAATTTTTCCATCAACTTTAATCTCGAGAATTGCTTTAACTTCGCTTAAAGATTTACCATCAACAGCCCTACCAACCGCACTGCTTAATTTAGCAAGAACATTTTTCATATTAACAAGCCCTATACTATTTTCCAAATCCAAATTAATCTTAGCTAAAACCACATAAGTTTCTTCAGAATTTTTTATTTTATTAGCAAGAACTAAATAATAATCATTAAGTTTAGAAGTAGTTCCTGAACGAGGACTAACTAATTCATCTAAACTAGCATCCTTAGGTTCTCCAAAAACCTGCAAAGAAACCTTATTGATTTGCTTATCCAAAGTTATAGGTTTTGAATTACAGGTAATAGTAGCAGTTCCAGCACCAAGACCTAAAGATTGAATACTCGCTAATCTACATTTCCCATCATAAAATTCCTGACCCTCATAAACTTCAAATTTTTGATCATTAACTCTTATTTGAGCTTTTTTCTGGGGCAAAGTAATATCCTTAAGTGTAATTCTTACTCCCTGTCCGCCTTTTCCATTAGCTAAATAAAAATCTCGTGAAGTCTTGCCTTTTTCAATAGTATCACTAAAAATAATATTACTGCCTGAATCATAAATTATGATTTTTGCACTTTTATCATTAATATTTTCAGCTCGCAGATATCCCACACCATCATAAAAACTATAATCAGAATAATCATTTCTAAATTCATCTTCAGTTAATTCAGGAATATAAAATTCATTTTTGCCTATTCCGAAAGAATTTTCAGCACCATAGTCTACTCTTGCAGCAAGAGTAATAGTAATATTAGCAGGCATATTTTTTTCTGCATCCTGTTGTTTTAATACGACTACGACATACCCTATACTATCTCCACTAGGGGCCCCATTTCCAGAACTAGATTTAATTGCAGCATTAGCTGGATGAAAACCAACACCAGCCACATAGGGATTATTTTCTTTCTTAACAATAGAAATACTATTTATTCTAGTAATGTCAATTCCAGGATTAATTTTAAGAGGAACTAAATTACAAAAAACGGGAACATTCTGTTCTTCAAGCAAATCACTTCTAACAACATATGGCTGACATCCAAGGGGTGGAATAAATAATTCCATATCAAAAAATTCATTATCATTTCCGGCAATCGTGCTTTGTCTAGTACTAGGACCAGACATTAAAGAACTGTAACTTCCAAAAGAAGTAGTAGTTGGCGGAAAATATTGAGTTTGATATATGCTCGTAGATTCAGAAGAGATAAAATTAAAGGTACTCAAAATTAATGCAAAAGAAAACAAAGTTAAAACTAATCTCTTCTTCATTTTTTCTTTCCCATTTTTTTCTTGCATTTTAAATTATTTCGATAGCTAAAACTTTAGCACTAACTACTTCATAATTATCCTGTGCCTGTTGAATATCATGAGGAGCAGGAGCACTTCTTGCAAATATCCTGAAAGCATTAGCTCCTTCAAGTTCACTAGGTGTAACATAATAATTCTGTTTACCGCCAGCATAAACATAATTTGAAAGAGTTTGACTAGGCACAGTTATATCTGTACATTTTTCTTGAGTTGAACCAAAATATCCGAGAATACCCTCTTTCGGCTGATTAATACATTGTTTAGTGGTCGTAGCAGGAACAGTTATAGAACTTTTCTTATAAACTTTTAAATCAAAACTATAATCACCCTCTGCGAGAGATAGTTGTTTTGTAAATGGATAAGAAACAGAATCAAGAACTTGATAAACATTATCTTTCTTTTCGCTTATGGTTAGAACCGATAGCTCGTTAGTTAAACTGCCATCAACATAAACCTCGAGAGGAACACTATACTTTTTATCTAAAACAATTTCTGCAGAATTTTGCTCATTTGTAGAGATAGTATATTTCTTATCTGCATATCCCTCAGCCTTAGCGGTTAATATTCCATTAACACATTGAGGAACTTTAACACTAGCCGAAGAAAGCCCAGTAGCATTATTTATCTTAGTCTTGCCTAAATCACAAACATCATTAAAGCATTTAAATTCTAAATCAGCTTCAACTGGAAGAAGATTTACGTTATAGGTATTAACAGAGATTTCAGTATTTGAGTTATCACAAATAGTTTTTGTTTGTTCCGTATAAGTACCAGGACCTGCTTCTCGAGCCATGTTTTTATTTATAACTACTGAAACAGGAAATTGGAAAACTTCTTGAGCATTATTTTTATTAAAAACCTGTATCAAAACAGGGAAATAAACATCATAAACAAATTTATAGGGAGTATAGCAAAAACGCATCGTAGTTAATCCTGGTTGAGTACCTACGGGCTCGGCAACCATCATATTATTTTTAGTCTGCCAAACTTCAACTCTTGAAGGCCAAGCCGGAGAATATTGAAAAGCCACTTGCTCATTTTTCAAATCAAGACTACTATCTTTTCCAGTAATAAAATAATTCGCATATTTTCCCTTAGAGGTATAATACTCGCCATTAATCTTTATAGCACCAATGTTAGCTGCAAGTGCATTTTTTAATTTAGTTGCAACATCTTGGGGATTCCAAATTGCGGGAGCACAATCAAAAATAATTCCATCCACGGGTGCGTAGGTATAAAGAACATCAAGACTATAATTTTCTAAAAACATTTTACTTTGTTCATAAACATAAATCTTTTTGGCAGTATCATAAAGTGTTCCTAATTCAGAATTTGCAGTTAAACCGTGACTACCTAAAACAAAATGAGAATCACCATAATCAATAGTTATTCTTTGATTAAGTGAAACTGCAATAGTATCTGGATTTATTGTTACTCTTCCAGAAGTTGCTGGTTCAACAATAATGTTATAGCCTCTATTTTCAAAATCCGAAAAATCACAGTTATTTGATTTTTCTTTTATATATTTTCCAAGTTCAGCTTCCATCCCTGTTTTTGTAGGAATTTGTTCTTTTTTCAAACCATTTCCAGAAATATAATACCAATAAGGAATTCCGAGTCCTATAAATCCTAATTGAGAAGAAAATGGAGCAAATTCTGTTCCCGCTTCAAATTGAGGTAATTCAATATATCCTCCCTGACTTGCTAAGATACTTGTTCCATCCTTAACGGTATTTTCCAAACAAGAAAGATAATAAGTATAAACTGGTTGAATATCGGTAGGGATATTTGCAGGAATAATATTTTTCACAACAAAAAATCCAGCAATTCCAACAACTAAAACTAAAGCAATTATAACAAAAGCTGTTACCTGCGAGCGTTTGCATTTTAGCAAAGCCTCATAACTCTCAAAATGCAAACGCGAGACCGAGCGTTTTGACTTTCTAGAAAGTCCATATAATCCACACCCTTTTTTCATAAGGAAATAAAGCAAAATCCCATATATAAACTTTGTTGGAATTCATAATAAGTTAAATAAAGAAATGTTGAGTGTAAAGAGAGCATACTAAAAGTTAGTTTTTTACAAAAGCACCCTAAATTATTGTTTTTTCCACTCTTCGCCTTCATCAAGTCTATCAGAAAGCCCTTGCATACTATCCCTTAATTTAGAAGACATAAAAAGTGTTTTATCAAGACCGATTAGATAATTTAAGTCATTGGTTATTCTTCTTTTTTCATCTAGATTAGAACTGGAGGTATAATCTTTGTATAATCCGGCATAAAGAGCATCACTAATGGACATTGCTCTTTGAAAATCCATCTCCAATATAGCATTATTAATGCCTTTCCATAATCGGGTTTCTTGTTCAACGTTCATATTATTTTCCCAGAATTCTAAGGCGATTCTAACTCCAACACCTTTATTATTTTAATAATCAATAATTTTTAAATCTATCGAAATGGGCCCAACAGGAATCGAACTCTTCAAAATGCAAATTTTGAATGAGCCAGAAAATATTCTAATTTTCTGGACTTACAAAATATACCTGTTTTGTAAGGTGAGATTCCTAATTCCCCAATATAAACAAATATGGGCCCGCCAGGAATCGAACCTGGAAATTGTCCACGTCAAGGACACAGTTTGCCACTAGCTTACAAGCCCAGCTTAAAGTACATACAAAGGGAATATTTAAAAACCTATTTTATTGAGAAGTTATATGACAATATTTAAAATATGGATACAGGAACAAACAGAACCCGCAGGTGGTTCTGAGGCTGCTGGATGCATAGAAACCCGCCGGAGGTTTTTATTATGAAGTTACCTAGAAAAACAAAAAGATTTTGCCCAAGATGCAATGAGCATACCGAGCATAAAATAGAATTAGTTTCAACAGGACACAAAAGAGGAACTCTTAAATGGGGTTCTTTAACAAGAGCAAAAAAACGGGGAGCAATTCCTGGAACAGGAAATACTGGACGTTATAGTAAAAGAGCAGGTAAATCTAGAAAAATGAAAACTAAGACAACAACAAGAAAAGTTTTAACTTATACTTGTCAAAAATGCAAAAAAGCAACACTATCACGATCAAGGAGAGTAAGCAAAATAGTTTTCGAATAAAACTATAAAAAATAAAAATGGCAAAAATAAAAATGGATGCAGGAAGTAAAAGAAACCCGCAGGTGGTTTCTGGTCTGCCGGATGTTAAGAAACCGGCAAGGGGTTTCTTATAATGGCAAAAATAATAAAGAAAAAATTTTTTGAAATAGACCTTCCATTAATTGGAACTAAATTCGAGGCTCTTTCAAATTCTGTAGAAGAATTAAATAATAAAACAGTAAAAATAGACATGACTCGCCAATTAAAAGGAAAAGGTGTTGAAATTATTTTTAATGTAAAAACTGCAGATGGAAAAGCTATAGGCCATCCAAAAAAACTCACATTAGTATCTTCATTCATTAAACATATGCTTCATACGGGAATTGATTATGTAGAAGATTCTATTATGGCCGAAACAAAAGAAAATGCAGTTATTATAAAACCATTCTTAATAACAAGAAAGAAAGTTTCAA
>CAYIVX010000041.1:0-7876 GCA_964366925.1 Candidatus Woesearchaeota archaeon
TCTATTGCTGCGCCTGCTTGTTGATGGCCATACATTTTTCCTCTTTCATAATATAGTTTATCTAAATCTTTTCTATCAGAACAAACAACTAGAACATAATCTACATCACTAATGAAATTTTGCTGTGCTGCTGTTGCTAGTTCTTTTATTTTTGCTTTATCTGAAACTAAAATATATTTTACTGCTTCAATATTTCCCGCTAGTGGTGCTCTTTTTGCAGCATCTATAGCTTCTATAATTTTATCATAATCTGGTTTTTTTTCTTTTTTGAAGCTTCTTACAGAATGTCTTTCTTTTATTGCTTTATCTAGTTCCATTTTATCTTATTTATATTAGAATAAGGGATATATAAATTTAAGGTATTTGTTAGGTAAACTATCTAGCTTAACACAACTGCTACTTATTTTGACTTCAAATAACCTGCACAAGTTCGGTTATTACTATTAATTATTAATAATGTCTAGAGAGAATGGGTGAGCCGAGAATTTGCATTCCGGAAAAAGTACTACTTTTTAAGGTCCCGAAAATCATTGATTTTCGCGATAAGTAATTGGTTTAAAATAAAAATGCAAGTTCGAGTAAAGAGGAGCTTATTTGGGTTTGTTTAGTTATCCTTGATGTAAGGAATTAAGATTTACTTAACAGTATTTATTTATTGTTTATTTTTCCTTATTTGTCTGTAATTTGCTATAAGGGGAGTCCAATGATTCATATACTCTTTAATTGCTTTTTGTATTTTTTCTTCTGGAACATTCCTAAATGGAGTAAATGTAATTTCATAGACTAATTGATCGCTTTCAACATATACTGATCGATTAAATCTAGCACCATATTGAGCAATGAATTTTGGAGTTTGTTTGTCTATTTCCTTGAGTATTTCTTCAAGTAAGCCTGGTTTTCCTGGAAATATTTTAAGTTTATTGTTTCCTAGAATTTCTGTTTGGCCTACCAAATGTCCTAATACTTTTTGAATTCTTTTAATCGGTTCCATGTTTAAATTAAGATGCTATTTACTTAAATAGATTTATGTGATAAAATATAAGAAATATAATTAGTTAAATGATAAACGCCCCCACAAGGTCCAGAGAATTAAGAATTCTCTGGCTGTTCAAAACAAGTATACATCCAAAATATAAATTTTGGAATGCCCCGAAAACAATTATGTTTTCAAGGTTTTGAACAACTCGAAAGGTTCGAGTCAGTTATTAAATTATTAAGAACGCCCCCACAAGGACTCGAACCTTGGACCCCATGATTACTGTATTTTGATTTTTTAACAGTCATGTGCTCTACCAACTGAGCTATAGGGGCTTGATAATATTTCTAAGAAAGGATGTTTTTAAAAGGTTATGCTTTTTGCTTTTTTGCTTATTTTTTACCAAATACCTGCTCTTTGTTTAGCATTTTCGTCTTCTAAATACATGTAAACATTTGCATGTTTGCTTCCACCTATTAATTTTTTTAAGGCATAAGCTGCATTTTTTACATCTTCGTGGTGGCCAATTATTCCTACCATATTATCATGGAGAACAATATCACAATTTGTTAAGAATTCCATATTTTGCATTACTCCTCTTTCTCTTCCAACTACTCTTGCTCTAACTTGACTTAGATCATGTCTTTTTGAAATTGATTTTATAGGAATTTTTTGAAAGGTGAATTCTTCGTTTTTTAAGTCGAGAGCTTGTTCAATTGGGAAGCCTAGATTAATTGCTTCTATAACATCTTTAACAATTAATTCATTTTCAGGAGCACCATCAATTTGGACATAATTTCCTTTAATAGCAAGTTTAATTTTAAGTGCAGTTTGAATTTTCTTTTTGTATTGTAAAATTTTTCTAGGACTTTCAGAATATATTTGTTCGGTCATAATCAAAACCTCCTGCGGGTTTTGATGGATCCAGCAGCCCAGAAACCTCCGGCGTGGTTTCTCTTACTTCCAGCATCCAATTTAAATTTCATTTTTAGAACTCGTCCTTAACGCCCTTAAGAAAGCCTTTTCTTTCAAGCCATTGGATAGCTGCAGGAGTATAACTAAAAATAACATCGCCTTTTTTATCGCCTTCATATTCCCATGGTTGAACTAGAACAATATTTCCGGGTCGTATCCACAATGCTCTTTTCATTCTTCCTGGAACTCTGCAGTTTCTTTCTTTTCCATCGAAACAAGCAACCAACATTCTATTTGCTCCAAGTCTTTGTGTAACTTTGCCTAGAACTTCATTTCCTCTTGGTAATCTAACTCGGGCCATTGGCTGTCCCATTTGTCCTGGTTGTGACTCTCCTATTTCAGAGCTTTCACCAAATTCTTCTGAATTTTCATTTTGAAATTCTTCTGCCATAATTAATAGAAACAAAATTGGTTTTTAAAGGTAATCTTTAGTCTGCCTTCGTTAATTAAACTATCCCATTAATGTACTAAATCGGAAGCAGAAGTTTAAGCTGAACAAGTCGAATTTGGTTTAATAAATTACTAAGAAGTTATTTTGCAATAAGCGAAGCCTAAATTTATAACAAAACTAATGCAATAGGAACTCCTTGAATATGGATAATTCCTTCTTGCTTGATTATGCCTGCTTTTAGGGCTGTGGCAATGCTTTCCTTGCCAACTATATTAAAAGTGTAGTCTTCTGCACTACCTTTTTCGATTATTTCTAGAACTTCTGCTTCTGTTTTTTCATCGCCTTTGAAAAAATGTTCATTAACTTTAATCTGCCTTTTTCCCTCTTCAAAGGTTTTGCCAATTATATTGGAATCACAGATAGCTATTAAATTTCTATAGGACTCATGAATCTTTACTAACATAGTTCTATGAAAATTCTCCTATTTTTAAACTTATAGAAAATGAAAATATCATTTTCTATCTAGTAAAGGCGCAAACTTGGATAAGCAGGGGCGTCCTTTCCTATACTCCTTAAATTTTTTAGAGCCCTATTTACTAAAATTAATTAAAAATAAAAAATAAACTTTTACTTCAATCCGCCCATTCTGCAAACTGTTGTTCCGCAATGAGCACATTTGCCCTTTGCAATCTTCGTTCCTTTTGAAGTCTTGCTTTCTTTTGCGTCTTTCATTTCAACTTTCTTTTTGCACTTAACACAATATCCTTCTGTCATTTTTAGCCTCCCTTGATACTAGTAGTCATTTTTAGCTCTTTTTAAATCTTGTTAATACCTAAAATAAACTATCCAACTTAACATAACTGCTACTCTTGACTTCTTAATAACCTTCGCCCGCTCGGTTATTACTATTAATTATTAATAATGTCTATGGAAAATAGGCGAGCAGGAGGAGCCTATTTGGGTTTTGTAGAGGGTTTAAAGTATTAACATTTACTTAACATAATACGTAATCGCTGAAAGAAATCTGTAACATTTATGTTGCGGTGGTTTTACTGCGTATTTCTTTCGGGGAATCCGAAAAACAAGTGCAATCAAACCACACCTTTTAAGGTGTGGTGCACATTGTTTTTCTGATTTTGTAAAATTTATAAAGACAAATTACTTGGAATATCTATAAAGGGAGGTAAAAATTTGATAAAAATTAAAAAATTAGGTATTTTATCTTTAGGTTATGCTGGTGCTATTTTATCTGCAATAGTTTCTTTATTGCAAATTATCCTGATAAAAGTTCAATCAGTCATACCTGCTTTGGCACAGACTATTATTGATTCAGGATTAGCTCCTGCTCTTGAAGGCAAGGCATTTTGGTTAATGTTATTGGTTACTCCTTTAGCTGGATTAATTGGGGGATTTATTGTAGGTATTGCTTTAGCATTTGTCTATAATTATATTATTTTGCCAATAACTGGTGGAATTAAGATAGAATTATCTGAACATAAAGATAAATAAATTTTTCTTTTTTCTTTTAAATTTTTTATAATTTAGAAACAGGCTTTTTAGCACCACAGGCTAGACAATGAAGGAATGTAAATTCGCCATCTTTCATTATTTCTGTATCTGGTTTTTTGCATTCTTTGCAGATTACATATTGTTGGACATATAATGCGATTTTTTCATTAATTAGCGAACTAGAAACTTTTCTTGTTAAAATTAATCGGTCGCCTTTCATACTTCCTGGGGCCGCAAGTTCTTTTAAAAGAAATTTTAGCATGTGATTACAGTCTCGTCTTACGTAACTGCAGATTTGTTTGAAGTTTGTTATAATTGTTTTAGTTCCTTCTATGTGTCCTTCTATTTTTGGGATTTCAAAACGGTCTATTTTTGATTCAATTGGTTTTATGTGCTTGTAAGCATCTTCTAATAAATTTTCATAGCTTTCCATAGGTATTAGAGAAAAAGGGGGTTTTTAAGTATTGGGGGTTGAGATTAAGAAGAATATCTTTCTGCTTCTTGTCTGATGCCATAGGGAATAGTTTGTTGAGGTGAAGAGCCGCTTCTGTTTCTCCAATCTGCTAGTTTAACCAATGTAGGCAGAACATATCTTCTTGCGGATTCTGCCATCTCTTCTGCTATTCTTCTTGGAACTTTTGTTATGATTACTTTTGCCATAATGGATAGATTTATTTTATATTTTTAAGTATTATTGTCTTAAAGAATATGCTCGCCCTTCGGGCTCGCAATATTTAAAAGAGGCTTCGCTTATAATTAATTATTAATAATGTAATAAACTCAACGAGAATTGTTATGTAGTTCTTGCTTCTAATTCCTCGACTTTAGGAGGTCTTATGTTAAAAAACTTTCCAGAGCCATAGGTAATAAAACTTTTTCCTAAAACTGCTAAAGAATATAATGCTTTACTGCGAATATATCTTTGCATTTCTCTATTTTCTTCTGTTTCTGGAATTTTTTTATGATTGTATCTTGCCATTTTAGAATTATCCCAACCATCTAACCTTTCCAGGTCTAGGTTCATAAATCATGCCGTCTTCGAGAAGCTTCATTATTTCGCTGTTGATTGCTTCTGGGGCTGCTGATTTTATTTTTAGAATAAGGTCTTCAGTACTAACTCCGCCTGCTTCGCTTCCTGCACGGATTAATTCAATAATTTCATCACGAGTATCAAGAGCTTTTTCCGGTTTGTTAGAATCTGATTTTTTTATTCCTGCTTTTTTGTCTAATTCTAGTTTTCTAACTAAAAGATATCGAGGGTCTGCTTTTTTAACTAATTCTGGAAGAATATAAAGTTCTCGATTATAACTTCTTATTACACCTATTACTAGAATAGTATCTCCATGAGTCATATCCTTAAACATTTCTGTATCTTCTCCAAAAACTTTTAGTCTTATTTGGCCTGAAGCATCATCAATTGTTAGTGTTGCATATCTTTTTTCTCCTTCACTTGAATATTTATCTACAATATTTCCAATGAGATTAACTCTGATTATTTTTTTATCTCCTAATTCTAGAAATCTAAATTTTTCTTTTATTATCGTACTAGGAGTTTGTGTCGAATCTGGAGATGCTTCTTGCGGGACGTCTTCAACTATAGGGGTTCCTAATAGAATATCTCCTATTTTGAGTTTATGTGCGGTTTCTCTTTTTCTAAATTCTGCCATGATTATGTTTGATTAAGTCTAGTTTAAAAAGATTTAGAGTATGAAAAGAATATTTATCTTTCTTCAGTAAGACTGTGCTGACATTCCATATATTGTTCTAATGGGGTTTTAAATTCTACAGTTTCTCTTTTGGCTTGTAGGTAAGCTAGGATATTATTTTGAGCATCACCTTCTAAATAACCTTCATGGTCTAGGGTTTTTAGACTTCTGAGGGGGAGCTTTAGAGCCTTAGAAAGTTCTGGCAAAGGAATTTCTAAATTATCTATGAAATCTGAGAATTTTCTTACACCTGGACAATTTTCAACATCCTTGCCTGCTTCTACAATTTCATTTAATCCACTAAGATGTCTTATTAATATTTTCGCCATATTTTTTTAAATAAATATGCTATTTAAAGAAATGTTTAGTTAAATATGTAATATTCAATTATACTCTCTGAACAAATCCTTTTCTGGGTTCAAAAATATCGCCTGATGCTTTTAATTTTTGAATAGAGTCATCAATTTCATCACGAGTTAATTTTCCCTGTAATTCTTTTTCTAGTTCCTCCATAGGTATGAATTTTCCAAGACGTTCTTCAAGTTTAGTAACGGTTTCTCGTAGAAGAATAACTTTACTTCTTTGACTGCTTGAAACTCCTGTAGCTATTCTATCAATATCAAATGATTTTGTTTCAGAGTCGTATCCTACTTGCATCATATAATATTTTATAATATCTATTGCTATTTTTGAATCTTCTTTTGTAACTTTTTTAGATAGTCTCATTTTTGCATGGGCTTCAGCTAAACGAACAAGTGCTTCTAATTGTCTCGCTGAAATTGGAATTGATTTAATGCCTGCTGAATCTGCTTGGGCTGGAGCGTTCCGCATTTTAACATAAAAATCTTTAATTTCTTTTACGGCTTCGTCCGTAAGTATTGGTTTTATTTTTTGTTTTGCATGGGCAACATATTTTCTGAATAAATCACGTTCTACTGGAATTAATTTATCATCTTTTTGATATTGAGCAAGAACATGGCTTGCTATAGACTCGTCTCGGAATTTATCAGGCATATCTCTTAATACGAAGATTACATCAAATCTGTTAATGAGGCTTGGAGGAAGGTCTATTTGTTGTGCTATTGTTTGGAATGGTTCGAATCTTCCTAATTTTGGATTGCCTGCTGCAAGAACTGAAGTTTGGGCTTGAAGTGTGTTTCCTTGAATTGCTATCTTTCCATTTCTTCTTGTTATAAAAAATCCTGTTTCGGTTGAAAAACACCAGACTTTACCGACGTAATTTAATTTTTTAATTGAACTCTTTTTTATTTGAGGAGTAGTTTGGTTTGATAGAATTATTCGATAAAATCTTTTCCTATTGCCTCTTGTTTTTTCATCATAGGCTAAATGTTTGCTGGCAGATTTTCCAAGTAATAGCGATAGTGTTTGAAATTCATCAGCAAGTTGTTCTGAAGTTGAGCCAAAGGCTTTGCCATCTTTTGAACCGTCTCCAAGCATCATTGCATCAAAGAGTATTTTTAATTGTTTTTTGGATATTTCGGTAAGTTTTATTGGTAATTTTTTTTGATGAGCTAACTGTCCGCAGTTTTCGGTTAAATATTTGTATAATTGAGTATTTGTTATTTTGAATTTATTGTAGGGTCCTAATTTTATTTTTGTTAAAGTAAATCCAATATATTCTGCTAATTTTTCCAAACATTTTTCTATTTTTCTAGAATTTTCTCCTTCTTTTTGAGTTATTCCAATTGTTGGGGCTGTTTCTTTTCCGCCTTCGGTAACATAATAACCTATAAATTCTAACCAAAGATCTGCAGGAATCTTTTTATCTTCGTGCTGATGAACATATTTTTCATGTATTCTATTTTGTTTGTGTTTAATTGCAGGAAGAATGAATTCTTTTATTTCTTCATTATCGTAGTCTCCAGAATTTGTAAATTCTATTCTATTGTATTTTATATTTTCTGCTTCTAATGCTTGAAATTGTTTGTGGCGGGGCTCTCTAAAGAGCATTTTATGATTTGGAGTCACTAAAATATCATTTCTTTTATCTTTGAAATGGTACATTTCTTTACAGTAGTTATACACGAAAAGGCCTTTATGCTTTAGAAATTTTATTTGATTATTTTTAGAATTAAATTGTGCTATTTTTAAATTACTGACGTCATTATATTTTTTCCAACCTTCTTCTGTTAAAACTTCTGTATCTTCTGAATAACATGCCTGAACATTAGCTTTTGAAATAGTTACTGTCTGTTGTTCTAGTGCTTCATGCATCGCTGAACGGTCATTAGGATCCATCTTTTCTATTTCATCAATACAAACAATACCTTTATTTGCTAGAACCATTGCTCCTGCTTC
>CAYIVX010000042.1:0-7714 GCA_964366925.1 Candidatus Woesearchaeota archaeon
ACTAAACAAAAAATTAGAAAGATTGCTAAGGTTAAAGGATTTGGTAAATGGATGATAGGAAAGAGTCCTTCTAAAGAAACTAGAAAAAAGATGAGTGTTTCAATGACGGGACATTTAGTAACAGAAGAAACTAGAAAAAAAATAGGATTAGCAAATAGTGGAAAAAACAACGGGAACTATAACAGAGAATATTCTGAAGAAGAAAGAAAAATAAGATCAGAAAGAACTAAAAAAATGTGGTCTGATCCAGAAAAATCAAAGAAAATAAGAGAATATTTAACTTCTTCAAAACATGTGCAAGATTGTAGAAAAGGAGCTTTAAAAACTGCTGAAAAATTAAAGTATATGTGGTTTCATAATACAAAACCTGAATTAGAAATGATGAAAATATTAGAGGAAATTGGAATTGATTTTATACATGGTTTCTCAGTTTGGAATATAGAACATTGTTATATGGCAGATTTTTATGTTCCAATTTTAAATTTAATTATAGAAGTTGATGGAAAACATTATCATAATTATCCTTACGGGTCTGAAAAAGATAATATCAGAAACAAAGAACTATTGAAAGCAGGATATAAAATATTAAGATTTTGGGAAAATGAATTTGATAAAAATAAAGTTCTGAAAGAGTTTCCTGATTATTATACTAGACTAAAGAGAATGGAAAATGCCTAAAATTTTAAATAGAATAGATTCCTTTTTGGTAAAAGCTAAAAAAGTATATGTAGAATCTCCTTCTGAAGCACCAAAAGGTAAAATAGTAGAAACAGGACCTAGAGGAGGTAAATTTTATTCCGTTCCAGATTGGAAGGCTGGAGAAAAAGCCAAAAGAACTCCTGAAGGAAAACCTATACCTCCAAATTGGAAAGAAGTAAAAATTGCAGTGAATAAAGATAATCCAATTCAAGCGGTTGGATTAGATTCGAAAGGAAGAAGAGTATATCTTTATTCTTCTAAACATACATCGAAGGCTAAAAAAGAAAAATTTAGTAGATTAAAGGCTTTTAATAGGATATATCCTAAATTATCGGCTAAAATTGAAAAAAGCTTTGACAGATCGGAAGAAGCTAAAGTATTATATCTAATAATGAAAACTGGATTTAGAATAGGGAGTGATACTGACACTAAAGCTGTAAAAAAAGCATATGGTGCTTCTACACTTAGACCAGAACATATAATAGTAGAAGGAAATAAAATTAAATTTGATTTTATTGGTAAAAAGGGTATTCATATAAAGAAGAAAATATCTGATGAAAAGCTAGCTTCATTATTTTCAAAAAGATGTCAGAACAAAAATAAATCAATCTTTAAAACTGATCATAGAGAAGTAAGAAAATACATTGGAAAAATATCTCATAATCGGTTTAAAATAAAAGATTTTAGAACATATATTGCTACAAGAATTGCACAAAAAGAATTAAATAAAATGGGAATACCAACATCAAAGAAAATGTATAAAGCACAAGTTAAAGAAATATCTAGAAAAGTTGCAGAATCATTGGGACATTCTCCTTCAATGGCATTAAAATCATATATTGCACCTGAAGTTTTTACGCCCTGGGATACAGAAGATATATCCTTTAAGCGTTTGTACAAACAGTCTGATTTTAATGTATTTGAAGATGTATTTTATTCAGATGAAGAAGAAAATGATTTAGAAAAATCTAGAGAAGATTTAAGGGATTCAATAGATTTTTTTATAAAAAAAGAAAAAGATAGAACTTCAAATAAGGTGGAAGATGGTGAAGATGTTAGAGAGAATAAAGAGCCATATTTCAAATGTGAAGATATATATGAACAGATTGATTCTATTTTAGAAAAGGGATTTAGATTAATAGAAGGTATTCAACCATATGGAGCAAAAACTATTGGTGGAAGAATAGAAAGAAATATTTATTTAAGTTTAAGAAATTCCGTAAATGATTGGTTCTCTGAAGTAAATAAAGATACAAGTCCAGATAAGGCAATTTTAGAATTAAAATCAAATCTTTTGAAGTGGCAGATTAATTCTCAAAAAGATACGACTGATGATATACAAACGCTGTTTGAAAAAGGAATTCAAGCTGGGGTTAGAAAAACTGGAATTCCTGTAGAAGAAAAACATCACGGAGAAATAAACTGGCAGATGTACAAGTCAACTGGAATTTCTCCATCAATAGAAAATTTTCAGAATGAAGTGTTTGGAGATATAAAAAAAATTATTCAGAGTCATTATAGTGAAAAAACTGGTATCCCTTTGTACCGAACAAAAAGAGATATAGATTCTTATTTAAAGAAAGCTAGAAATAGAACAGAATTGATGGTAAAGTCTCAAGTAGCTACAATTTCTAATTATGGGATGCTGAAGGCATGGGAAAGAGACCCTGAAAAGAATTTTTTCCAATATTCTTGGGAAAATCCTGATGATAATAGAAGTAAAAAGGTAAGTTTAATAAGAAAATCTGGAAATCCATATTCTTGGTCGGAAATTTTCTTTCTTTGGAAGAATCAGGAACAGCTTATTGATAATCAATGGATTAATGATATTTTTAATCAGAGATGTGGAGTTTCTCGTGGTGAAAAATTAGAAAAAGAATGGGATGATAATAGATTTGTTGGTAAAGAAAATGAATTCAGGAAAACATTATGACTTGGAAATTTGAAGAAAGAGAGAAAAAATTACGGAGCAAAGAAAAGAGAAGAAAACATAAGATTCATAATAAGGGTATGATGCAAAGGTATACTGATAGAGTTAAAAAGGAAAAACAAGAAGAAGACCCCTTGAAAAATCCTGAATATGGTATTGCATATAGTCCAAATTCATATGTTCCAGAAATGAGAAAGGAATTTGGAGTTGCTGGTGATGTATTTACTCCAACTTATAATAAAGATTCTTGGGATGCGGTTGAGGAAAAAAGAAAAATAAGTGAGAAAATTGGAAATTTGGTATCTAAATCGGTAACTAGTCTTGAATCAGAAGTAAAAGAAAATGAACCAAAGACACCTCTTCAGCGAAAAATTCTTGCTACCGTTGAACATCTAGAAAAGGAATTATTGAATGAACAATTAGTACAAACATTTTTAGGGGAATATCAAAAATTAGCCTTACTATCAAATTCTTTTAATTCTGAGGAACTTAATAATTTATTTGGCAAATCTTTAGATATTTGGAAGTTAAAAAATATTTTTCCAAATGAATTTGATTTAGGAAATAGAATAATATTTAAGTCAGCAAATAAAAATCTAGAAATAAAGAGTTTAGATAATATAGATAAGGTTTTAGTAATTGATTTTATTGCTCATAATCTTCATAAACAAAAAGATTTTTATGGAGAAAGTATTTACAGACAGTTAGATGAATTAGCTGACATTTCTAAAATGGCTGGAGAAAATATTAGACAGGATAGATTATTAATTCTACAATCTCCTAGTTATAATGTAGATAGTCTAAAATCTTTGGGACAAATTGAAATTCTTCAGAAGGGGAAATTCTTGGAGAAAAGTAAATCACTCTGGAAACTATTGGAAAAGAGTATCAGAGAAGGAGTTGAAAAACTATCTAACGAAGAAATTGTACTACTTCGCGAGTTTATTTATGCCAAAATCTAATATAAATATTTCTAAAGAACAATCACATGTGTCTTTGACTCAGAAATATGAAGAATATAAACTGTCTGGTAAATGGAAATGTAAGAAATCTCCTAATGGAGGTCATTATGATAGTTGTAAAACTATAGGATATATTTATCCAATGCTTACATTTGAAAGAAAATGTAAATACTGTAATAAAAAGAGAATAATATGCGTAAAAGTAGATTAAATGATAGAATAGAAAATTTCATAGAGAAAGCAAAATCAAGTAAACCTCCTTATATCAAGAAACTTGATTCAAGAGGAAAAATAGATATTTGGTTAGTTAGTGGCAAATATATCCGTACTAATATTGATGAAGAATTTACTAATTTTGGACAGCATTATGCTGGATTTAAATATATTCCAAAAGATGAATTATGGCTAGATGCAGAATATAAACCAAATGAAAGAAATTTTTTTATTGAGAATCTTTTAGTTCAACATAATCTTGGAGAAAAAGATGTTCCGTATGAAAAACAATATGTTGAAGGAACTAGGGCCGAAAGAAAAGAAAGAAAACTTGCTGGAGATGTTCAAAAAACAATTGGAAAAAAAGGAAAAAGAAAAATTCCTACTGGTGAAGATGTTCATGACTTTCTTTGGAAGAAATTAGAAAATGGAATAAAAGTTTGGGTTGTTAAGGGAAGACTTGTAAGAAGTATTTTTGATATTAATTTTACTCAAGGCGGGCATGAATATGTATATGAATATATTCCGCCAAAAGAGGTATGGATTGATAATGATATAGTTCCCTCTGAAAGAGGATATGTTCTATTACATGAATTACATGAGATGAACTTAATGAAAAAGGGAGTAAACTATAATAATGCCCATGAAGATTCTAGTAAAATAGAATATAAAGCAAGACAGAATCCAGATTTGTTACATGAATTATTACAAAATGAAGGTTGGGGATAATGGATTTAAAGTTTGAAGATATATTTTTATGGAAAGAAGCTTGTGCTTCATGTGCAATTGAAGATAATGAATGGGCGGAAGAAATATTAGAAGTATGGAAAAAAGATAAAAGTAAATTTATCCAAAAAATATTGGAGGTGACAAAAAATGCGTGATTATAAGATTTGGAATTCAGATATTGGTAAAATTTTTATCGATAGACAAAATAAGGAAGTTGGGATTGATATTGAAAAACAAGAATTAGAAAAGCCCAAATTAACTAGGGAGAAATTTGAAGAAATTGGTAGAAATCCAAATATTGATACCAAGAAATTTATTGAAGACTATTTCAAAACTCATGGTACAAAAGATCCTTTTAAACAAAAGAAAGGGATTGAAAAGAGTGATGAATATTCTACATATTCTTGTTCTAAATGTAGAAATACCTTTTCTGATGGGGATAATGTTAAGAGTATTAAAGATTTCCATTTATGTGAAAAATGTATGCAAGATTTAGATTTTAAAGATCAAGATGCTGTTAAAGCTGAACGAGAACATTTTGGAAAAGGACTGAAAAAGAAAACAATTGCTGAGTATGAAAGAGAAATTACTAGAGCTTACTTATCTGGTGATAATGAAGGAGCGCACAAGATAGAACAGGAATTATATTCTAAATATCCTAAACATGCAATTGGTGATATTTCTGATAAAGATAATGATTATAATCAGGATAGATAAATGAATAATCAAGAAGAAATACTTTTAGAGGAGGAAAGTGATGAGCCTCCAGGTGAAGTACAAATTATTAAAGAATTTAACTATTTTATACGGAGCTCTAAGTATCCCGGTAGATGTTTGGATTGGATATTTATTGGGGAGCGAGAGATGGAATCTTGCAATACCAATATTGGGAATTCAAATAGCCTTGACATTTGCTGACGGATATGCTTGGGTTTGGGTCCTTGAACAAATGGCAAAAGATAAGGTAAAATTTGGTAGAAAATTGGCTAGAAAAAGATAAAATGATCCATCTTAAATATAGAAATTTGTATGGTGGAAAGTATGATTACTGGTATAAGAAAAATAATATTACAGTGGCCTTATGCTGGGAGACAGATATAGCCGATATTTATACAGACAGTTTAGAAGAAGTTACTTGTAGATTTTGTGGGGACAAAATTAAAAATTGGTTAAGAAAAAATGAAAGACATATTAAAGAATTTAGAGACAGAGATCAGAAATAGGAATATTACTGAAGAAGAAATATCAAATATTTTATCTTCATATCCAAAAGTTTCTAATAGAAGAATAATCGGAGGATATGCTTCCGTAGCAATTACAGATCGAGAAGGACATAGAATATCTATTCCAGCATTAAAAGATGCTGTAAAAAGATTTATGAGTGAAGAATTTTATCGTCCTGTAAATGTTTTTCATAGTGACGTAACAGTTGGAAGGATATTACCTAAATGGACAAATCCTGATACAGGTGAAGTTTTAGAAACAACTGTAGACGACAAAGGATGGTATGTAGTATGTGAACTTCGTGATGATATTGAAATTGCTGACAAAGTTTGGGAAGAAATTTTGAAAGGAAATATTAAATCTTTTTCAATTGCCGGAAGTTCAAAAGAAAAAAGAGAAGCTTATGAAGAAGGACAACCATTTACAAGCATTGACAAATTAGATATATATGAATGTACCCTTTGTGAAATCCCCGTTAACCCCATTAGTAAATTTGACATACTCTATAATCCAAATAGAGTTCAAATCTAAATACAAACAAATAGAACACTTGTTCTATATTTGTACCCAGAAACTAGACATAAAATATGATATAATTATACTGTCTAAAGGTAGGTAAATATGAAAGCCAAAATGATTATTATACACACTCCAAACAGTCATCATCTAGCTATGTTTGGTTTATCTAATAGATTGACTGATGCAGGATACTGTTCAACTGCGGACTGGGAAAAGAAAGAGATATTGACTGATGCTCCCAGAAACATAGTAGAAAAGGTTATAAAGAACTTTCTTGGATTGTTTGCTGATGATCCAGTTAACGTAGGAATGTATAGAATTGAGGAAGTATGAAAGTTAAAAAAGAATTTCCTGAATTTTGTAAGTCTATGAGATGTCATTATCATATTAGATACTTAAATAGGAAAAAGGAAGATAAATATCCTGGATTTCCTTGGGTATTAGAAAAAGTGAATTCAGGTTATTTTAATTGCGCTGATAAGTTACTTTGTATATATTTACCACCACACGATAAAGAACATGTAACAAAAGAATTAGAATTCATTAATTTTCTTTGGAGAAAAGAATTAGGAGTAGATCAAAATGGAAAGTCGATTAGTAAAAATATTAGAACTAATTCAATCTAAAAAATATCCTTTTCCAGAAAATTGTACTAAATGGTCTAGTGATTCAGTAGTTCTTGCAAATCTTTATATTTATGGACTTTTTTCAAACGACGGATTCTCATATATCTCAAAGAAGTATGAATTGATAACAATTCCAACTGAAGAATTTTGGGATGAAGAATGAAATATAAAAAATATTGTCGTTTATTGAAATGCTTTCATTTAGACAGAAAAGCAGGATGTGATGGAATATATGATCCTCTTGATATTTCTTGTTGTCATGTTGAACATATTTGTGACTGTATGCCTAAAGGATATCAAGATATTCTTTGGTTTTTTATTTGGAAAAAAGAGTTAGAAGAAAAAAGAAAAAATGAATTGTCCAAAGTGTAATACATTATTACTTAGAAGAAGATTTTCTAGGAGGGAAGAATACTTTTGTATAGGTTGTGCCCTTGAAGGAACCTATCTTCAAATTGTTGGTCAAGCAAAGAAAATAAAAGAAAGACTCAAAAAAGAAGAAAAGGAGAGAAGAAATGTCAAAAGAAATAATTAATTTAATAAACGAATATTTTGAAACGAGCGAAAAAATAAATTCTCTCGAAACAAAATCTAATATTCCTAGACCATAAAGTAAAAATATTGCTCCACTCAAAATGCTCCGGAGTCCGAGTTCTAGGGCTTCACTTTTTAAGTAAGATGATCCGAGCAATACAAGAAGAGTTGGCAGAAGTATATATCCGATTCCGAGCAGATAATTAAGTTTTTCGTAAATAAATTCTCCGGCTACTCCGGCGATATTAAACACTGGGTAAGACATTAAAAAAAATAAC
>CAYIVX010000043.1:0-7700 GCA_964366925.1 Candidatus Woesearchaeota archaeon
GAAGCAGCATTTCTTCCAGCATTGGATTCTGCCCCATTGATAATCAATGTAGGAGAGCCTTGAACCCCATATTCATTGGATAATTGCTTGTCTACTTCATAATATTCTTTTGCTTTCTTATTATCATTAGCTAGACATGCATCTAGTTTGGCAGTATCAATATTTGCTTTATTTAAACAAGAAGCTGAATCTCCAGCTTCAAGAAAACATTTCAAATAAGTTAAGAACTTAGGAGATTGTTCTTCCCGTATACAGACTTGGTTGTAAGTTTCTTTTTCTTCCTTATCTCCATGCATAAAGTAATGCACAAATCTTATTTTAGTATCAGCATCAGCCCCCAAAGCTTCGAAAGCAGGAATAATACCCTTTTCAGCTTGAGTTCCATAAGGACAATGAGTCATTACAAATAATTCAGCCCTAGGTTTATCAGATTTAGTAATCGTAGTAGGAGTTGGTTCTTGATTAGTATTAGTTTGAGAAGCAATATTGGTGCTCATATCAACAACACTCTGAATAAAATATTTCCCATCTTTGCTGATATATACAGGTATTTCTTGACCGTTATATTTTATTGTTACTTCATATAAATTGCCTTTGTCTGCACTAGATACATATTCTACTCCGCCGTTTGTTTGCTTATTTAAGTATTCAGTTAATTGCTCCCCTGCAGTTTCTCCAGAGATAACCTTGCCTGTTGTCTTTCCAGGAATAAAGAATATAATAAGCACTATAATTAAAATAGCCAAGGCAATTGTAGAATACATCCACATGCTGTTCTTATTTAAGTTAGGATGTTGTTTTGTTTGAATTTCTTGTTCCATTTTTTGTTTAGTTTACGAATCTCGTAAAAGTTATTTGATAGGTTTTTATAGTTTAGCATCTATATCTATTCTAGCCCTGAAACGATAGTGCTTTAAACGTCTAAAAGACCCAAATTTAGGCTTTAGAACGTTTATAAGACTAAATTTTTAAGAAAATAGATAAAGTTTTTCCTTTTTCAATTCTTTTTATAAGCCCCCTTCTTTCAAGTTCTTTTAAAACAATGCTTAATTTAGATTTGGACATATCTGTACGAATTCTCAAAGTAGCTTGTGTAATGCCATCTTGCTCTCTTATTGCTTTGATAACTTTTTGTTCATATTCATCTAGTGCCTTTAGAAGGATTTCGAATTTGTCGTTATCTACTTTTTCATTCTTATCTTTTTCTAATCGTTCCATAATGGCCTTTTCAGTTTTATCAAAAAATAGTAAATAGAATCCTAAAGCAAATAAAAAAGAGAAAACGCCCATAGATATGTGGCTTAGTGATAATGTTTTTTCAAGGGTTTCACAATTTTGATTTGGAAAACAACCAATTTCATTCGATTGTTTGCTTATTTGCGAATTATAACTTAAGAATAAAATTAAGGTAATTACACTGATAATAATCAATAATGTTCCTAGTTTTTTATTTTCCATGTTTTAATAAATTAGTTTACAATGATAGTCCCTGTTCCCATTCTCATTCCACATGCAAACTCAAAACTTCCTTTTTGAATCGGAGTAAATTTAATTGTATCTGAAGGGCTTGCAGAACTTTGGCTTATTCCCAATGCACGAATATTAAACGAGCGATAACATCCCCTGATGCTGCTGTCTAAGGTAATCTCTACAGGCTTACCTTCTTCTACATTTATAGTATTTGGATAATAGTTATAATTTTTAAAACTGAGAGTTATTCTCTGAACATCGCTTGAACCATCATCTGCAAAAGCAGCATTTCCGGTTAAACCTTTTCCAGATACAAAAAAGTAACCGACAAGAATAATTGCCAGCATTCCAACAATAAGAAAAATTGTTTTTTTACTTATACTTGAATTTTCCGAATTCTTATTTCCCGATGCATTATTTAATGGAATGTTATGCTTCGCATAATTATGCATAGCTAAATCTTCGGGCTTAGCAAATTCTCTGTTACAAGCTTCACATTTTATTGTTTCCATATTTTATAATTTCTGCCTCATTTTTTAACAACCCAATGCGGAAGATAAAGAACACACAGAAGTATAATTTCCATAACTTAAGTTTCCAATTTCAATATAATCTGAAACATTCGTAATATTCCATTCATATTCATGATTCCATGATGTCCAGGCATATCTCCATTCATTCCAGCCTATTCCAAGATGCTTAACATAAATCTCTTCTTCAGCTAAAATCTTTCCTATTTTTCTTCCAGTCATGCAAGGCGTGCTGTAGCAATAAACAATAATATCTCTATCTTTTGAGAGCTGTGAAAATTGGAAGATTAATCTTTCAGCATTGTAATCGGGAGTTTCTTCATCTTTGTAAGCTGGGATGTTTATCGCTCCTTTTATGTGTTCTCTAGCATATTCCTCCGGACTTCTTAAATCCACAAGTGTAAAATTAGAATCATTCTTGCTCATCTTTACTCTTAGGCTGTGTGGACTTATGTAAACTGCATTTTCTATTTCATAAAATTCTTTTATTAATAAATCTTGGGAATTTTCTTGGTTTGAAAGGTAATAAAAAACTCCAGCTCCAGCTATTGCTCCTGCAATTAAAGAAGTGACAATAATTACTATTATAGCCATTAAAGATTCTTTATTCATTTTTATTCAACTTTATACCCTGCTTTAGTTATTAGATCTTTAATTTCTTTTTCAGATATTTTCTTCTCATCGAAATCAATTGTGGCTTTTCCGGATTTAAAATCAATATTACTTGAGTTTACTTTTCCATCTAGATCCATCTCAATAATCTTCGAGCATGAAGCACAATGCATTCCGCTTACATTAAATACTTTTTTCATTTTTTACCTCCTCTTTTATGTTTAGCAAACTGGAGATACTCCTTTATCTCTTCTACTCTTTCGTTATCAATCTCTTTAAATTTTTTTGTCATCATTTTCTTTACTTTATCACTAAGCACTTCTTCCGCCATCGGATAAAGAATTACATCTTCTTTGTTTATATGCTCCTTCAGCAATTCCGCATATTTCATCGCATTTTCACTTATTTTCTTATCATCTTTTTTCTTTAATTCCTTAACCATCCCTTTTACGAATTTTCTCCCCAAATCATGTTCATACAGCATTTGTTCAACAGGATTACAATGTGTTAGAATTCCTTTTTTTGATAATTCCTTAAAAAGAATATCCTCTTCTTTTGCATGATGTAGAGAATCAGCATAGTTTCTAATAAATTTGATGCACCTTTCTATTACTTTGTAATCTATTTTCTCGTTGTTAGGCTCTTTAATTAAAATTTCTATTACTTTTAGGATATTCTTATGCTCTTCTTCAAGTATCTTGAATGTTTTTTTCATTTTTGTTTAAGTTAAATGTTTTTTATAATTGATTCTGCATGATTTCGAGCAGAATTCTCTGCTCGAGTCTTCTAAAGGCATTCCACAAAATTTGCAAGATTTTCCAGATTCCACTGCTGTCTTTTTTCGGCACAGAGGACAATTTTCAGTCATTTTTTAACCTGCCTTTCTAGCAGGATAATCCTTGAAAATATCAAGGTTCAAAATATCTTGCTCCGAAGTTTTATTTGAATCATAATAAACAATAAAAGTTGTTATAGGGCTATACTCAATTTTCTCCACACCATTAAGATTGTTAAGTGCGCTTTTAATTAAATAAGCATGCCCTCCGCAGGGAATAGATACTTTGAGAGTAATAGAGCTAAGATTTTCCGCATCTATGTTGCGGTTATTTATAGCATTTCCAGTAAGATTAGAGTTTATAAAAAATCCGCCAGCAATTACGGCTAAGATTACTATTGCAATTATCCAATATTTATTCATTTTAACCACCGCAGCCACAACCCCCGCCACCTGATCCCCCACATTGCATTCCTTTTGCAGGAGTTGCTGCTTGAACTTCGCTTTGTGAAGCGGTTCCTGTTTCTGTAACTATAAAGCTTCCTCTTAGCATGCCCATTCCGCAGGTAAACGAAATTGTTCCGACTTTATCCGGAGTAAACTCTATAACATTAAGACCTTGTTTTAAGTTTTTGTCAATGTTATATGCAGCAACAACCAATTCACTATTACAGCCAGTTAATTGTGTCACGTCAACATTCCATTTGACAGGAATTCCTTTTTTTAATACAAAAGAATTTGGAGAATAACCCGAACCGCTAACCTGCATATTTACTTCTTGGATTCCATTAATAATATTAACACCTGAATCAGCAGAACCAATTGAATTTGCTATGATTGCGGCATTTCCGCCAGTTAAGCTAGCTTTTATATTATCAAATGTAAAATTACTTCCGGTTAATGATAATCCTCGATTAAGCATTATTAATCCCAATATAAGCACGATAATTGCAGAAACTTTTAATATCCTACCTGTTGTTTTATGGCTTATTGTTGTTGCAAGGAATCCAAATCCTAGCATAACAGGGAGAGTCCCTAATCCAAAAACTGCTAAGCTCGCTGCACCTGTAAAGAAGTTTCCTGTTCCCATTGCATAAAGATACATTGCTTGAAGAGGTCCACATGCTAAGAATAATCCATTTAGAAGACCTGTAATAAATGGCGCTTTAAATGGACCTCGGGCTTTATCATTTGCATTTGCTGCTGCTTTTGTCAAAAATTTAGGATTAAACTGGAATCTTCTGAAAAATTTAAATCCAAACATGCTTAAAGCATAGAAGATCATAAAGATTCCTGCCAATATTGCAATAGTGCCACGCAGTTTTATACTAAATGCAAATACCCCGCCGATTAACCCAAATATTCCCCCAATTATAGCATAGGACATTACTTTGGAGCCACCATAAACTAAATGCTGTTTGAATCCCTTATATCCATTAATAGCATTTTTTGCAGTGTAAGAAACGACAAAACCGCCGCACATAGATACGCAATGAAATCCGGTTAAAATACCTGCTAAAAATAAAAGAATAAGACTTGTTCTTTGCCCTAACTCCGGGATTTGTATATCGGGCAGATTGAAATTAGAAAAACTAAATCCTGTTGATCTATATATTAGGACGAAGAGCACAAGAATGATTACTCCAACTATTACCCAGAACAAAAATTTCTCAAAACCGTGCATGCTTTCTATAGACTCAGTAAACCCTTCTTTTTTTTGTCCAGTTTTTTTAATTTCTTCTTCAATCTCTTCTTCTTTCTCTTCTATCTCTTCTTCCCTTCCTGCAATTTCTTCTTCTAAGGCTTCTACTTTCTTTGTTTCCGCTTTTAGCTCTTTGATATTTTGAGCAATTTTATCTATTTTATCTTCACTATTATCTATTTTTGCTGGTTTTGCTTCATAGCCAAGTTTATTTATTATCTCTAGAATCTCTTTCTCACTTATTTTATCTTTATCAAAGTCAATTATTGCCTCTTCCTCTATAAAGCTTACATAAATCTTATTTACTTTATCCTTCAGAGCTCGCTCTATAATTTGCGCACAAGAATTGCAGCTCATATCTTTTATTGAGTATATTTTTTCCATCTTATTATTTTACTATATGTATTTTTACAAATTTATTTTCGCAGCTCGTACAACAAAATTCTTCTTTGCTATTCTCTATTATCATTCCGCAAAGCCTGCAATAATTTTTAGCAAATATATCACTTGCCATTTCTTTATCGCATACAAAGCAGGATGCAACATCTGTTTTTTCGTTTTCCATGATTTTTTATTTCCGAAACACCTTTTAAGCATTACCCTGAAACTAGTTTCACCACAACCTTTTTAAGCTGTTTTTTGTTCCTATAATCATGAAGAATCGAAATGTTGGATGGCTTATTATAGGAATATCGGTATTTGTATTTGCAATGATCTGGATTTTCAATTTTGGAATTAGAGCTTCGCTTGATGCTACTTGCAGCATGGGGCCTACCTGCAGCATGTATAAGACATTATCTCTGCAAACATGGGTAAGCCTAGCTATAACCTTAATTATATTCTTTTTAGGGCTCTTTTTAATATTCGCTAAAGAAAATGAAAAAATCATCATAAAAAAAATTAAATCTTTTGGCGATATTAAAGAGGCAAAAAAGTTCGATAAAAAAAGTTTAGACAACTTAAATCTGGATTCTGAGGAAAAACAAGTTATGATTCTAATTCTTGATAATGAAGGAAGCATATTTCAATCCGATTTAGTTAAGGAAACTGGATTTGGGAAAGTTAAAGTTACTAGAATTCTTGATATGCTTGAAGCTAAAGAGCTTATTGAACGAAGAAGAAGGGGCATGACTAATGTCGTTATGCTGAAGCAATAGACTTTATGGTATAATCTATTTTAATTAAAAACCTTACTTCTTGCCCAACACTTTTTTAATATAATCAAACTGCTCTTCAAAGATATGAGCAGAAACAGATATTGTTGTTAGCGTACCGATTGGGCAGTTTAGTTCTCCTGCGATATGCTTAGTAAGAAAATAGGCTTGGGCAATATTTCCCGGCCATCCATGAAACATATCATTGCTTCTTATTATCATAGTAGAATGAAGCTTGCCTTCTCTTATATTAAAGTTCATCATGACGAGGCAAGGCACTTCTTTTTTTAATGTTTGAATGTCTTTATTTGGGTCAAGAAAAGAAACAAAAGCTCTTTTTGATGTTGGAGTTTTTTTCAGCAGAGGAATAACATAATCTTCAACTTGATTGAATCCATCATAATTGAAAGCTCTTTCTCCATAGTTGTAATAATATTCTGAAGAATCATCTTTTCCAGTAATAAGATTTTCAATCTGCTGTAAAGACGGGTAAGTCCATTTATTGAATTTGCCAAGAATCTCAATCGGCTTGGTTATTCCCTCAACATTTTCAACGATTAAGGTAACATTAAGAGCCTCCTTGCAGAGCTTCTTTCTTCTATCGGTGTATTCTACTCCATTCTTCATGATATAATCCAGCATTTTTCGCCAGACTTCTAAAGCATTCTTTCCTTTGATTTCCATTTTTATCAGTTTTCAAAATCGTATGAGAAAAATCTCAATTTGTAATTATTTAATATAAAAGATATTTCGCTTACTAGTTCTTTTGAATCCATATTGCCTACTCTGTGGAAATTAATCGGATTCCCGCCATCAAATAAAGCAGAAACTTTTTTTATTTTTCTTATTTCATTGGCTGTCTTTTGGCTTTTCAATTCGTCCAATCCTTGAACCTCAATCTTTCTGTATTTTGCTGGGCTTAATCCTTCATCAGACCTTTTTGATGCAGGCGAAAGAACCACCTTGAATCTTATTGGCATTCCACAACTATTGAAAATTCTGTCTTCTGTTGCAGAGAACTCGTCTACTTTCTTTCTTGCTTTTTCCATTATATCAAGAACTTTCTCTGGCTCTATATCTGGCTGAAGCAATCCAAAGTTCCAGAATCTGATATAATTTCTTGAAAGCTCCAAAAATTCATTTTCGTTAGGGCTATTAGAATGAATGTTTGCATCAAAGTAATGCCTTAATTTCTTTCGCTGAATTGGATTTACTGATAAGAATGATTTTGAGATATTCATCAATAGCTCTGTGAACTTTACTATATTAAATCCATAATTCTCATAGAATTTTCTTACATCAACTATAATTGAATTTTGCGAACAGCCAATTACTAAAGGCTTTTTTCCATTAAGCCATTCATCTTCATCAAAGTTATAGACTCCTGCTCTTCCAATAAACCAAGGCGATTTATCTCTTTCTTCATTTTTTATATAAATGGTTCTCTTGAGATCGGA
>CAYIVX010000044.1:0-7077 GCA_964366925.1 Candidatus Woesearchaeota archaeon
TAATTTTTTGCTGGAGGACTTCTTCCTTTAATGGCTGTTTGTATTTAATCTAAAGTACCAATAATTTTTGGTTTTGTTAGTGCCATAATAGATACAGGCAGTCCTACGACAATTATAGGAGCTGGTGATGTTCAAAAAATGAGGTTGTCTCAAGTACAAATGAGACAATTAGAAGGGGCTGAAAAAGAAATTAATATTGGAGGAGCCCAGATAAAAACAAGAGTATTGCCAGAAGCAGAATTAATATTTAGTGGGAGAAATATTAAAATTTCTTCTATTCAAGTACCAACAAAATTAGTTAAAGGTATCCCACCACCAACCATTTTGGGAGTAGATTTTCTTTTACAGGGAAAATTCAGTTTCTTTTTTAATCCAAGTAAAAAAGAATCTTATTTAAAAACCGAGAATTAATCTTCTTATCATTCGTTGCTTATGAGTTGTTTTTATGAAGCAACTTAAAGGAGCGAATGAAGTTGTTTTTTATCTTAATCGAATTCAACATTAAGATTTTTTCCAAATTTATATGAATTGTATCTGAGGATGTATAGAATTTAATATGTTGTCGAGGAATCAGAAGTAAAGGTTCTTCTTATTTCTGTTCTGCACAAGGATGAACAGGATAGATTTCTAAGAAGCTTAACAAAGGAAAAAATAAAGAGGATTATTGGAGAGAATTCCTAAAGAATTCCTCTTCTGAAATATAATCTCCGGAATTGATTCTATTTAATGCCTCAGATAGATTTCTAACTAATCTCCTATTCATCAAAACAGCCAAAGCTCTCTTTAGCTCTTGATTCTCTTCTCTTAAATTCTTCATTTCAGTATCCATATTTACCTTAAATGCCCAAAGTTTTTAAACTTTTACCTTAATCTTGGTTTTCTTCAGTGAGAATTTCAGCCCACAACTACTAAAAGCCTCAATTGAATTTTCTTTTTTAAGAAGATTCTATAATTTGTATGTCCTAAAGAAGAATCAAGGAAACCATTCGTTACTTATGGAGTTTTTTGGGGTTTAGAAAAAAAATTTATATAAAATCAGTAAAAAATTTAAACAATTTTACTAATGAAGTAACTATGGCTAAAATTATTAAGAGGGTGCTAATTATGAATACAAAAGATATTAATCTATCTAAATCAAGACCCACTCCAATTTGAGATAAACTCCCAATTATCACTCCACTGATTAGTACAAAGACTATTAAAGCAAAAATACCCCCAACAATTTCAGCGAGTTCGTTTCTTACCATTTTTCTTCTCCTTTGTTTTTTTTAAGATAAGCCAAACTGCAATTACAATCGCAAGTGACCAAAGAATAATATATATTAGTTTAATATGAAACCAGGTATTTGTTTGAGACAGGTCCCAACTGATGATTTTGTATATACCACTAGATAATGCAATGAATGCTGTTAGTAACCCCCACCCATCTCGTCTTGATAATTTCATTTCAGCACCTTAACACCTCAAAACTTCTTAATCTTTTCTATTCAAACACTCCTTAAATTCTTCTAAGTCCATTACTTTTCCATTAAGAGAGATTACCTTCTTCTTCAATTGATTATCTTCTGTTATCAAAAGCAGATTATTTTTAATTGCAGTTTCTCCAATTAATGCATCTTCGGTATGGTTTAAATTTTCTTTTCTTATTTCTTCTAAAATCTTTCCGTCTCCAAGTCTAGCTTCTCCTAATCTAGAAGTCCCTAAAATAAAAGATTCTGTAGGGATAACTATAGGAGATAATTTACTTTTAAATAAAAATAATCTTGCTCTTTTGTCTTCATCAGGACATTTGTTAATTTCATCAATTTGTATGTGGGTTATATAAAACTCAAAATCATCTTTTTTTGTAAATAACAAACTAACATTTAAGGTTCCGTTCGCAATTAAATCATAAATATTACTATCAAAAATTACTTTTATTTTATCTTTTTTCTTTGATGTTTCAATTAACCGTTCTTCTCGTAATATCTTTTCTCCTTCAGTAAAATAATCTCTTTTTCCAAGAACAACTTCCATCCCTTTAGGGATTATCTTTATTTTATCTGTATCAATAATCTCAATTCTTTCTAGGCTTCCTATAAAAAACGGGTTCTTCCAAACAATGTATTCTTTTTGTTTAAGATATTTTAATAGTTCTCTTAATTCATCTCCTTTAATCTTAGCTTTTTCTTCCAATTGTTTGAATGAAATCTCTTTATCAATTTCATCTAACATAACTAATAATTCCATTCCATACATTAAAGTTTTGGATTTCATTTCAAACTCTCTTCGATTATCTTCTGTTCTCCGGGCGTAATTCCGTATAATTTGTAGACTTCTTGGTCAATTTGATTGTCAACTTCTTGAATTTCCCTTTCTAACCTTTGCCTTTCATCTGTTTTTTTGTCACCAAACACATTAAGACGTTTGTTTAGTTCTAGGATTTTATCAGCAAACTTAATCAAGAGTTTTTGTTCAGCTAAATCAATTTCTTTTATTGGGATTTTTTTCCAGTCATCGGGATAAATAGAAAGTTTACTTCGACTATTAATATTTAAGAAATATTTTATCAATTTAGAGTTAAGTATAGAAAGAATATATTTTAGATCAAATTTTTTAGAAACTATTTCAGCAGTTTTTCTGTTTAATTTAATATTCTTCACATATTTATCTATCCCTTTATTATTAATATCTTTTAATTCATGATAAGGCACTCCAACAATTATAGTATTGTCACAAACATGCCCTTCATCAGAATAAGTCGTAACTCTTTTTATTCTAGACATTAGTAGTTTATTAGGAGGATACAATTCAGGAAATGTGGGTCTTACTAACCTTTTAGGGCATCTTTCAGTACCCCACTCGACATACATCTTTTTGTTTATTTTATATTTATCAATAAATTTTCCTTCAGTATACAATTTATTATGAATTTTGTCCTCCTTATTAGATACTAAATCTTCTTTCTTAAATTTTATTTTATCATTTTTATCACTATTAAACCTAGCACCATAACTTACATAACATATATTTTCTAGGGGAATAGTTTGATTAAAATCAAGATTAATGTTAGCAAGTACTAACCTAAATACATTAGGATTTCTATTACCCATAGTTCCTATATCTTTAACATTTTCTAATCTTAAATCATGTAAAATTCTCTTACATTCATCTATCTTTTTTGAATTTTTTATAAAAATAATTTTGTTTCTAACCCCGACGCCAGGAAAAACTTCAATATCTGGGAAAAAATCTATTTGATATAAAGAATACTCATTAACTATCAACTCAACCAATTTAGAAGAATAATCTGCTTCTCCAATTGTATCTGGGATAATCATAGCAAAACAACCATTGGGTTTAAGTAATTTTATTCCTCTTTCAACAAATGCTATATAGAGGTCCCACATTTTGTAAAGAGTTTCAAATTGCCCGCACGTTTCCATATATTTCCTAGATTTGGGGTCTTTTGTATCCCTCGCTTTTACATAAGGCGGGTTTCCAATAACAACATCAAATTTGAAAGGAAATTCGTCTTCCCAGATGAAAGCATGTTTTTCATCAAAAGATTTATCATCAATCAGGGAATTTCCGTTTTTTATGTTGTTTAGCATGGGAAGAAGTTTTTTTGTGCTTTCCAACTGCGAGATTGATTCACTTGTTTCTCCTTCAAGAAGCTTTAGGAGCAGATTTAACTGAGCTATTTCAACAGCTTTTTTATCCAAGTCAACACCATAAATGCAGCGAGTGAGTATTGTGGTTTTTTGAGCCAAGTTTAATCTTCCATTGTAATTTCTGAAAGTTGAATGTGTAATTTTTTCTCCTTTAGTTAATTTCTTTTTTACTATATTGCAAATTTCCTGAAAGGTACGAATTAAGAAAGAACCAGAACCGCAGGCAGGGTCAAGAATTTTAATCTCAAGAATTTCATCAATTGTCTTGTCTTTAATGTGTTCTCCAACAGTGTTTTTAACAATATAATCCACAATGTATGTTGGTGTATAGTAAATTCCCTGCTCTTTTCTATGTGCTCTTCCACCTTCAAGTTTTGTTCTTTTAGGAGTTTCCTGCAGAATATAAGCAAGATATTGCTCGTAAATATTGCCAAGAATGTCTGCATCAATTGCGGCAAAATTATATTCAATTTTTTTGTCTTTTGGCTTATACATCCCTTCAATAACTTTTTCTATGATGTTATTAGAGATATTAATCCTATCTGGCTCTTGCTCTTCTTCCACACCAAATAATCCACTATTATACTTTTCCCTGTAATACTTAAATATCTGAATCAATTCTTTATAGTATTTTGTATTATCGCTAAATCTTCTTGTTAATTGATAAAGCTTCCTTTCTTCAAGCCCAAGGTCTTCTATTTTTCTTATAAAAATAAGCCTATCAATTATTCTCTGAACAATTTCTTCAATTTCATATGGTTGATACTTATTATCATAGTTTTTCTTTATGTCAGAAGATAATTTTTGCCTCCAATCTTTTAAGTCTTCATAAAGCTGTTTATCTACTTTAGCGCTTCTTTTTAATCCTCGTATCTTTGCTTCTTTTTCCAAGATTTCTTCTCTGATGCTCTCTTTTGATAGCTTCCATAATACTTTTTCAAAATTTTCTTCAAAATTTTCTAAGTTACCAATTTCATTTATTGTATAGAACGGGTTTTCCTCAAAATATAATATTAGGCTTTTAAAGTTAGTAAGAATAGACCAAGAGCAAGCTAAGTTATATGAATATCCCACTACCTGCTTGTGAAATTCTTCTGAATGCAAGTCTATGCCTTTAATCTTTTTGGCTTCAACAATAAATTTTGGAACACTGCCCAATCTAAAAATATAGTCTGCTTTCTTTTTTGTTGGCTCTTTTCCTTCGATGTTTTCTTCTCTTTGGACCTCATCGGGGTTTTCCTCTCCTGAAGTATCCCATCCAAGAATTTTAAAAAGCCTGTCTATTAATTTCAGCCTTATGTCTTGCTCCTGTTGTTTAGAAAGTTCTGCTTCCTTTGAATTATAATACTCAATTAATGCCTTTACTTTTAACTTTGCATCTTCCTTGCTTAACATATTTCACATAAAAATCCATAACTTTTAACCCTTTCCCAAACCCCCGCAACCCTTAAAAATCCCACCATTAATTTTTTAAACTCATTTATTTCAATTAAATCATGAAACTCAGTAAAAAAGCTAAAATATTTTTATTTTGTTCATTATTGTCAATACCTCCTTTATGGATATCTTCTTATCTTATGGTCCAAAATGAAGTTAATAAAAATGTGAGAGAATATGTAAAAAATAATCTAGTTACAATAATGAAAGAACAAGAAGAAAAATTAGGTATAAAACATTTCGGAATTCCAAGAATAGAATATAAAAAGGATATAGTAACTGCTTCTTATGACAGATTAACTGACATAATTTGTCTTCCTACTAAATTTACAGTGACTCAAGAAAATAGTCTTACAAATAAACTTTCTAATGCTCTTACTTTTAATTCTTCAAATGAAATAAAAAAAGATTTAGATCATGAATTAGGCCATTATTATGTAGATAAGTTAAATCAAAGCCTTGGATTAGGGGATTGGCCTAATTATTATAGTATCACAGATGAACAAATGTTATCTAACAGAACAATAGGTGAAGGCATAGCACAATATTTTATGATAAAAATGAATAATTTACCAGATACATTTACAGTAATATGGCCAAAAACTATTGATTCTTATACTGAAAGTTTTTGTTATGGCGGAGGATACAAGTTAGTTAAGCCTATTCTGGACAAGTATGGAAAGAAAGGCATTGAGTGTTTAATTAAAAATCCAATAAATAAGGAAGAATTAACAAATCTTAATAAATATCAGAATAGAATTTTAAGGATATTAGAGACTAATTAATTTTCTGATTTTTTAACCCCGGAGAGTAATCATCTTATAAAACCACTATAAAGTGGCTACACACGAAAGATTTATAAATGAGGATTTGATGATAAAAATACTTAGGAAATTAAAATGGCAATAATTGAAAAAATTATAAATAATACTGTAAATAGTAGACCAGGTAAAGCTCTTGCTACGGGTCTTGCCATATGGCTAACTGGTCATGTAGTAATAAATGGAAGCAAAATAGTAAACTTTGTTGATAAAAAATTAGAAAATTTATTGAAAAGTGAAACTGCTAATGCTGCTATAAAAACAGCATATAGTGCTAATAATACAGCTGGGGAAATTGCTAATGGTGTTATCAATTATGGTTTAGAGCCTTTTTTTATGGGAGCAGCAGCATTTATTCTTGCAGGTGGATATCTTCAATTTTCTAGAATGGTAGGTAACTCACCAACAGAACAAATGATAAAGTACACTCGTGGTACAACTGAACAATAAACTTTTTATTTTAATTTCTGTATTGTTTTTGTACTTTCTAATCTTTTCTACCTAAATCCCCCTCCCGCAATGCTTAAAAACCCTCATTTCTAAGTTATTTCGTAATGTTAGAAGTAGGGAAAATTCGTTTTCGGATGGAACTAGTTCTAAGATATAACAACATATGAGTGTAAGGAGGAATAGCATATAATGAAAGTTTACGTAGGGAATTTGTCTTTCGGAATAGATGACGAAAAGCTTAGGGAAATATTCTCCAAATTCGGAGATGTAGAGGAAGCTGTTGTCATCAAGGACAAGTATTCAGGAAGATCGAAAGGATTCGGTTTCGTTACTTTTTCAGACGACGCCTCTGCCAACAAGGCAATAAAGGAAATGAATGACCATGAAGTTGACGGCAGACAGCTGAAAGTTAATGAAGCAAGGCCGATGGAAGAAAGACCGCCTAGAAGAGAGGGTGGAGGAAGAGGATTCGGCGGTGGCGGTGGAAGAAGCTTCGGCGGACCTAGAAGAAGATTCTGATTTCCTTTTAGGAATCCAAAAAATTTGTTTTTAATTTTTTTATTTATCTTTTTAATGCGATAATTTTTAAATACATAGTAATGATTGGAATATCATGAGAGAAAGTTATAAACTTCAACTGAAAGATTTTATTCCTATTACAGGATTTTTAGAGTATATTTCTAGAAATAACTCTCCTGAAAAAATTCTAATTCATA
>CAYIVX010000045.1:0-6934 GCA_964366925.1 Candidatus Woesearchaeota archaeon
TAAAATACATAATTTATGCAAATTTCGAGGCAGAAGGAGCCATAGAAAAACCTGATGTAATCGGAGCAGTATTCGGGCAAACCGAAGGTTTGCTTGGAGACGAGCTTGAAATGCGAGAATTGCAGAAACAAGGAAAAATAGGAAGAATAGAAGTAGAACTTAACCTTCAAGATGGAAGAACAATTGGAGAAATTGAAATTCCTTCAGCTATGGATAAGAATGAAACTAGTCTTATTGCAGCAGCTATTGAAACTATTGAAAAAATCGGTCCAAGCGAGACTAAAATCAAAATAGAAAAAATAGATGATGTTAGAGGAAGCAAAAGAGACTTTATCATGGAAAGAGCTAAACAGCTTTTAGGCGGATTAAGTTCATCTGGAAGTTCTGATATGAATCTTAAGGAAATCGGTCGAGAATTAGGCGAAAGTTCAAGAGTAGCTATTAAACTTAAAACTTACGGTACTGAAAACATCCCTTGCGGAGATATATCTGGAGACGAATTAATAATTGTTGAAGGAAGAGCCGACGTAGTCAATATGATTAGACAAGGCGTTTCAAATGTAATCTGTATGAATGGAGTTAAACTTCCTGAATCAGTAAAAGAACTATCTAAAGAAAAAACAGTAACTCTTTTTGTTGATGGAGACAGAGGCGGAAAACTTATCATAAAAAATGTTACTGAAAATGCTAATGTTAATTTTATTGCAGTTGCTCCTGAAGGAAAAGAAGTTGAAGAATTAACTGGAAAAGAAATCTTGCAAGCATTAAGAAGAAAAGGCACTGTAAAAGAATATTTTGATATGGAAGGAAGAGGCAGAAGATTCTCCAGAGAAGAAAGAAGTGAACCTCGAGAATATTCTAATGAAAAATCTGAAAGCAGAGAAGAAGAAGAAGAAGAAGCTCCAGCTAGACCTGCTAGAAAAATTGAAAAAATGACTGAAAAGGAAAAAGATATTGTTAAGAAAGCTCTTGATGAATTAATCGGAACAAAAGCAGCAATTTTATTCAATAGAAAAATGGACATTATAAGAAAAATTCCATTAGGAAGACTTTCATTCTTCAAGCCTGAAGAAGAAGTATATGTCTTAGCAATAAACGATACGGCTATTCCAGGAATAATAAGATTCGCAGAAGAAATCGGTGTAAGCAATCTTGCTGCAAAGAATTTTACTACAACTAATACGCCAATTAATTTAGTTTCTATATAATAATTTTTAATATTTTGACTTCGTTTATTTTGTAAATAAAATACCCCTAATTAATAACAACCAAGAGGCTTCGCCAATTTGAAGTATTCGAGCAAATTTGGACTGGAATTTAATAATTCTCTTTACAATCTTTAGCTGTAAGTTTTTGGTTTAATTAGCCGGGAAAGGCTGAACAATTCGAATCCGATTTAAGGCATTTTCAAAATTTATTTTATAGATTGTTGAGCGGGTGCAAACAATCGAGGAAAGCAATATTTATTTAGAATTAGAATTTTAATACTCGCCTTCAATTTCTTCTTTAGCAGTTTCTAACTCTCTTTTTGCCTGTTCATACTTCTGCTTAGCATCTGTCAATTTGGTCTTTTTGCTTCTTATTCTGGCTATTTCTTCTTGAGCTTCTTTTATTTTTTGCTCTGCACTTGCAAGTTCATCTTCGATTTTTCTATTGGTTCCATCCCCACTACTAGATTTAAAGGGAGACTGATTATTTTTTACGATTTTTCTTTCCTCATCATTAGACATTACTAAATCATCTTTTTTTCTAAATAATTCAAAACCACCATTATTACGCTTCTTTATTATCCAAATAATTAAAAAGATAATTGCTACTAAAATTAAAATTCCTATAACTGCATATAAAACATAAATGCCCATACTACTAAACCAAGATTTGATTTTTACTAAAGCACCAGAAGAAGAACTAAAAAGTCCGCCCATATTTATGGTTGTACTATTTTGAGAAGATAACGTATCATTTGTAGCATCAGAAGCATCGCTAGCCGAGGAGTTTAGAGAAATTGTGGTGGTGGGGGTTGTATTTACTACTGTTGTTGTGGGGGTTGTTGTTAATCCCTGAAGTAAATTAATTGAAGTAATTCCGGCACCAGTAGAATAATTTCCTATTTCCTGAGTAGTTTTATGAACCATTATTTTTCCGTTATATCTTGCAATCACCGCATAGGTAACTGTCTGACTTGCAGAATCATAATAAAAATTTGCGATCCCGGTAGTAGCATCAGTATCATTATCTACTGAAACTATAAGATTTCCTGAACTAGGATTTATTACATTTAAAGTTACATTCCATACAAATCCTTTCATGCCCGTAACGGTAACTTTTGTAGTATCTGCATAAACTGCATTTATTGAAAAAATAGCTAAAACTAATATCGATACTAATAAAAATATGCCTACATTTTTTTTCATTTTTATTCTCTTTTATGGATGCTATAGATAGAAATCTTCAATTTATAAACTTTATTAGAATAAGGATTATACTCTATTTTTTAACATAAAGTATTATATTTTTTCTAGAATGACTGGTGCTTTTATAATTTTTTCTTTTAATTATCTTAAAACCAACTTTTTTTAAATTTTTGATTAATTCTTTTTCTTCATAAAAATAATAATATCGCTTATATCTTTCACCAAATACATTCCAGGTTGCATAGGATTCTTTATCTTTTATTTTAGCAGGTATTCTGGTTTTAGATTTATCCCAAACACTAATCATCGCTTCGCTACCTTTTTTTAAAACTCTATAAAGTTCCTTTAAAGATTTTAAACGATTTTTTGAATTCTCAACAGAGTGAAGAGTTGAAATAAAAATTGCACCATCAAAAAAATCCTTTTCGAAAGGCAATTTTTCTAGACTATTTTTAAAAAATAAGGCATTAATTTTCATTTTTTTAGCTTTAGCTTCTGCAAATTTTAGCATTTCTTTTGAAAAATCTACGGCATAATAAGTTATTTTTGGATTTTTTATAAAATTTCTTCCACCACCACAACCCATATCAATAATTTTTCCTTTCTTCTTTTCAAGAAATTCTACAACTTCCTCTGGAGCTTGTTCACGAAAAGTCTGCCATCTTTCGGCAATCTTATCCCAAACTTGCTCTTGATTCATAGATTTGTTAATCTCTTTATATTTATAAATATAACAAACTTCTTTAGCTTAGAAAGCTAATAACTTTCTGAGCCCCCAAAAAGCAAAGCTTTTTTAGGGAAAGAAGTTTCTTAGAGTTCAAGAAACCACATTACTATGAAACCACCATTAGAAAACGAAATACGCAAGCCGTCAAAAACTCTAGCAGGAGTTACGCCAATAGCTGTAATGTGCAAACCAAAGCCATGCAAGCATGGAATATGTTTATACTGCCCTAGTTTAAACGTACCTCAGAGTTATACTCCTAAATCTCCACCAGTTCTGCGGGCAGAGAGACTAGCTTATAATCCGCTTAAACAAATCGAGTCTAGGATAAAAGCATTTCAAGCAATGCATCATCCAACTGATAAAATAGAATTAATAATTATGGGTGGAAACTTCACAGAATACTCGCGAGAATACAAATATTCTTTTGTTAAAGCTTGTTACGATGCACTAAATGAAAAAAAATCTAAAACTTTAGAACAAGCTAAAAAAATAAATGAAACAGCTCAACATCGTTGTGTTGCCCTATGTATTGAATCTAGACCGGATACAATATTAAACAATAAAAATAGTGTAGCTGAACTCTTAGAATTTGGTTGCACTCGTGTTGAACTCGGAGTTCAGTGCTTAGATGATGCAATATATCGAAAAGTTAATCGGGGTCATACGGTAGCTGATGTCATAAAAGCAACACAGATGCTAAAAGATGCTAATTTCAAGGTTTTTTATCATATGATGTTAGGCTTACCCGGAAGCAGTCCTTCTAAAGATTTTAAAATGTTTAGGGAACTTTTTTCTAATGCAGATTTTAAACCCGACGGATTAAAAATTTATCCCTGCCAGGTTATCAGGGGAGCAAGATTAGTCGATTTATACAAAAGGAAAAAATACAAACCTTATTCTGAAGAAAAAATAAAAAGTCTCATTATAAAGATTATGAGAATAATTCCCAATTATTGCAGAGTTATGAGAATTATGCGAGAAATTCCTCCGGAATTTCTCGTTGCTGGAACAAAAAGAATTGATTTAAGAAAAGATATAGAATCCGAAATAATCAAAAGAAATTTTAAAATTCTGGAAATACGTTTTAGAGAAATAGGTTTTGCTTTTAGGGACTTAAAACCAGGTAAAAAGTTAAATCAACAATTGAAATTAAAAATTACAAAATATAAAGCTTCGGGGGGAGATGAATATTTTTTAGAATATGTAAATAGAAATAACATACTTTTTGGTCTTTGTAGATTGAGAATTAAAAAAAATAAAAAATTAGCTCTAGGTGCTATAAGGGAGTTGCATGTTTATGGGCAAAGTTTAGCCATTGGAGTAAAGGGTAATAGTATTATGAGTCAGCACAGGGGGCTTGGAAAACTTCTTGTTAAAAAAGCTGAAGAAATTGCCAAAAAAGCTGGAGTTGAAGATTTAGAAGTTATAGCTGGTGTCGGCGTAAGACAATATTTTTATAATCTTGGTTATAATCCAGCAGGATTTTATGTATCTAAAAAACTATAAAATTTTCGTTGTTCCTTCACTAATTTGACCAAGATTTTCAACTATCTGTGAATGCATTCTTTTTATTATCCTATCTTGAATTTCTTCCTTAAGCAATCCATGGCAAACTTCTATATCACTTTCAGGAGCAGTAAAAACTCCGAGAGGCGTAGAACAATCCATATCTTTTCCTTCAAGTGCGGCTAATTCTGCACTTCCAGCTAAGACTTGCAAAATTTTAACATTAACAACACAACTAATGCCAGATTGTCCAAGAATTTTATATTGAACAATAGTAGTTGTAGTATCTTTAATATAAAATGCTTTTGAACATTTTATTAAAGCAGAATTAAAGCACGATTCATCTGTGCAAGTTTTTATGTGTATATAAAAGAGATACATGCTTCCAACTAATAAAACGAAAAGTATACTTAGTATTACAATAAGAAGTTTAATCTTTTGTATCGGCCCCATTTTGTTTTTCCTTATCTCTGTTTGGAAAAATAACTCAGAAAATCCTAGATTTTCTGTGTCAAAAACTTTTTAACACGAACCCGAAGGGAAGTTTGAGTTTTTGATTATCTTTCCTATTCTAGAGAAGAAAAATGTGTTTATATATTTTGTTTAGAGCAAGCTTCACGAACATCATTGAATAATTTAATAATTCCACAATGGCTTCGCCAATTTGAAGGGTTCGTGTATGTTTAGTTTGGGAATTAATTATAAATCTCACAATCTTTAGCTGTAAGAATTAGGTTTAGTGGATTATTAGTTTTTAATTTATTAGCATTTACTCGAAGCCGAAAATAAATCTAGTCGCCAGAAAATTTAAGAATACTGAAAACACTAAAACCTTTATCCTCTAACTTCTTTCTCCCACCTAAATCTTCAAGTTCTATTACAAATGCTGTATCGACTATTTTTCCACCAAGTTTATTAATAAGACTACAAGCAGCTCCTGCGGTTCCGGAAGTTGCAATTAAATCATCTACTAAAAGAATATTTTGTCCTGGTTGAACTGCATCTTTGTGAATTTCAATTGCATCTGTCCCATATTCTAAATTATATTCTTCACGAACTTTTTCACCAGGCAGTTTTCCTGGTTTTCTAACAAGAATTACGCCTTTATTTAATCGTGAAGCTAATGCAGAAGCCAAAACAAAACCGCGACTTTCTATGCCTGCAATTAAATCAATTTTTTCATTTTTATAACGTTCTTCAAGAATATTCATTGTTCTCTGAAAACCTTCTGCATCTTTCAATAAAGTAGTTATATCTCTAAACATTATTCCTGGTTTTGGAAAATTTGGAATTGTTCTTATTTTACTTTTAATAAATTCCTCATCATCATTAGCAAGTTTTTCTATAACTTTAACTAAAAGATTTTTCATTTTTGAAGCATTATTATTAAATATTTCAAGAATAGCATCCCATGTTACAGACTCCTCGCCTTCTTTCCAGCAATCATAATCTGTAGACATTGCTATAGCCGAATAATGAAGTCCTGCTTCGTTAGCAAGAGAAGCTTCCGGAGCTACAGACATATTAACTACGTCAGCACCCCACATTCTAAAAATTTTAGATTCTGCTTTTGTAGAAAATCTTGGACCTTCAATAGTTATAACTGTTCCTTTTGGATGATATCTTATTCCTAAATTATTACAGGAAGAAATAATCTTTTTTCTAAGAAATTCTGAAAATGGTGTTGCCATAGCTGTATGTTTAATTCCATTTTTAAAATCATCATGAAAAGTAATTGAACGATGTTTAGTAAAATCAATAAATTGATCAAGAATAACAAAATCTCCTCTGCCGATTTCTTCTCTCAAACTGCCAACAGCTGTTGTGGCAATAATATGAGTGCAGCCTAATTTTCCCAGTGCAAATATGTTGGCCCGATTATTAACATTAGTCGGAGTAATTTCATGTTTTTTTCCATGTCGAGCAAGAATACAAACGTCTATACCTGCAATTGTTCCAGTAGTTATCGCACAAGAAGGTTTTCCGTAGGGTGTATCTACTTCTACTTCTTGATAGTCCTGCAACATTTTAGGGTCATCAAGTCCGCTCCCGCCAATTATACCTATTTTAATCAATTTTGGTTTTCTCTACGTAGAGGTTTCTCCTTTTTCTAAAAGAGAAACTTCTGTTTAAATAGATTATTTCAGTAGAGAATATAAATAAAAAACTTTCGTTTAGAAGGCTTAAGCTTAGCCAATTAGCAAACAAAAATTTATAAAATGGCTAAACCTAAAAATAATATCAAAAAAATGGAGGAAACTAAATTTGTTGATTTATTCGCTGGAAT
>CAYIVX010000046.1:0-6929 GCA_964366925.1 Candidatus Woesearchaeota archaeon
AAGATGACGTCGATAGAGTTGGTGTGTAAGATCCAAGAACACGAGGATTTCAGCATGCAACTACTAAAAGCCACAAATTTTTAATTTAAATTAAGTTTTAAATTATTATCAGTTCAGTCAATTTATTATTTGTTAGACTAAGTTCAAATTTCTTCCTTCTGTCTCTATCTTTGATTTAAAAATTTCTAGATAGATTCGATTATATAGAAAAATATGAATTTTTATTTTTCTATCTCCTAAAAACAAGTACTTTTGTACATTGTTTTTTTGATTATGTTTGTGCCGGAAGGCTCGAAGAAAGTATATTTCTAAGAAAATAAATGCTTAAAAAGATTGTACAATAGAAATAAATTATGAAATCAAAAAAGAAAGCAATTAGGCTTCCAGATTCGGAAAGAATTTTAGAACATCCAAGTGGTGAAATAGATATTAATATTTTAGAAGGACTTCTTTATAGTATAACTATAGAGAAAATTAAAAGTTCTGAATCTATAGTTATAACTCATGAGAAAAGAGCAAGAGATTATTCTCCAGAGAATCCTTCGTGGGAAACTTTTGAACTTAAAAGAAGAGTTTCTTATTTGAGAAAGTTATACAAGGAGACCAGTGGAATAGATTATGTTCAACCTACCCAGGAACAAATGAAAAGGGGATATTTGAGACAGGCAATGAACGGGAGAGGAGATTAATTTTATTATAACTTATAACAATAAATCTTAAATACAACGTAAGTCTCTTAATTTTATGAATGAAGATTTTCATATTACAGAAGAAGGTAGGCAAAAAGGTGATGAAGCTGAATTAAAATTTAAAGAATGGCTTGATAAACATAATATCCCTTACTTTTATATTAAACAAGATACGGAATCTTTTTCTCCCGCACTTGCACAGATTTTTTCTGGAAAGAGACCTGATTTTATGGTGTTAGTTCCTAATTTTGGATTTATATTTGTCGACGTTAAAAATAGAAGTTTGAATAAAAATTATAAAACTTATCCCTTAGATACTTATGAGACAAAACAATATTCCTCTTTGCAGAGAATATTTAATGTGCATATTTGGTATGTAATATCTAATCAAGATTATGATTATAAAACTTGGTTGTGGATTCCTGTTTCTAAAGTTATGGAGTCTGGAAAAATTCCTCAATATAATTCTTCAAAATCGCGGGAAGATTTTTATGCTGTTCCTCTTCAAGAATTTATTCAGATTGCAGATGATGATTCTTTAGATAGATTATTTAGCAAATCATTTGGAGAATAAAATTATAATATTAATCACAATAAATCTTAAATAGCTCATAAATTGTTTAATATTATGATGCCTTCAGTAAATCTTAAAAATTCGTTTGGTAAGGGGGCTATGCTTGGTGCAGGTATTGGTGCTATTATTGGGGGTTATTTAGGTTATAATTTTGGAGAATATATTAATCATGATGTTTTAAAAAATACTTCAACATTAGTAAGAATTGCCACAGATAGTTTAGCTACATTAGTTATGAGCACAACATGTATTTTAGCTGGTGGATATTTTGGAATTTCTAAAGATGCTGAAAGATCTTCTAGAACCTATAGTCATTCTAGATAAATTAAATAACTGTTTAATTTTTAGGTCTATAAAATTGTGTTAAATGTTCTACTGAAACTAAATGTGGGCTATCTCTATATTCTAATATTTGTTCACTAATTTTTCTTGCACATTTTTCACTTACTGGCATTGTCCAATAATTTACTTTTGTTGTTCTTTTTAAATTTTCAATTAATTCTTCGGCAATTTCTTTTTCTAGAATTCCACATGGATTTTGATTATTATCCATAAATATAGCTAGATATTTTGTTTCTGATGTTTCCATGATTATTTTTTGTTTTTTGTTTTTTTAGATGCTGCTTCTTTTATTTTTGCTGCTGCTTCTTTTTCTTTTTGTTTATGGGCTTCATATTGATCTTTATCTCTGCTTATTTCACAATAGGTTCTTACTAATTTTCCAGCAATTATTTTATTTGTATAACCAAATACTCTTCCATCTGAAACTGAATATTCACCTTCTTTTTCTTGATTATTATTTATAGTGGTTGTTGCTTGTTGAATTGTATTATTATAATTAGAATTATTTGGCAGATTATTTCTATTACATCCGATTACTGTCGCAGATAATACTAAGCTGGCTAAAGTATATTTTATTTTTGTTTCCATGATTATTTTAAGTCAAATTACTATATGAGCTTTATCATTGTAACCACTATTAAGATACACTAAATAGTCTCTTTCCGAAATGCTTAAATAGTCTAAATGATAGATATATTTGAGTGGGACAGCTAATCATCGGGCTCGCTATTAAATTAGCAGAAATCGTTAATTATATCGATTTGAGTTCTGAGGAAGGTCCGTCCTTCATATTAATAACCAACTATGACAATAGTACGTCGTGAGGCGTGGCTCTGACTTAGAAAATCTAACGATTTTCTAATCCAGACGAATCTTTCAGATTCGCTGTTATAGAGACGAGCCGATTAAGTTCGGGTGGAACGAACATCCTGGTTGGAGCAAGATCAAAATGATCGCGTCGAGGAAAATTTATTTTCCGAGATAGTAAAGGTTCGTAAGTCCTTTATTACAGTAGAATGTTAGCACATTTCATCTAAGCTTTCGGGCAATAGGAAATGACATAAGGCGGCTTATGTCCCACTCATTTTAATAAAATTTGCACTTCGTTATTATTATTATTATTATTATTTTTAACTTTTTAATAATGGATATATATTTTTGAATATAAGGGGCTTCTTGAGATTAGTTTGTTGAATATTCTTATTGGGTTTTTTAATCGCCGAAAGAAATCCGCAACATTTATGTTGCGGTTGTTTTATTGCTGATTTCTTTCGGGGAATCCGAAAAACAAGCACATTTAAACCACACCATTTATGGTGTGGTGTGCATTGTTTTTCTGATAGTCTAATTATTTTCCACCCTTCTTTTTATTTAGAAAGGTATATTCTCATCAGAATCTTTTGATGTTGATGCCCCCGGTTCTTTTTTAGGTAAATATTCAATCACCGGAATATCTCCAAATCCTCCTTCTATTGGATTAATACTATAACTATTTGGATGTGGATGTGTTGATATATGTTCCTTTAATTTTCCATCTATTGTAAGTCTTTTGAGAGAGGCAGTTATATCTCTTTCCACTAATCTGTTGTCATATAAATTACGTACAGAATCTATTATGGCAGTTTGAGACATATCTTGAGTGCTGAGAATTTTGCAACCTAGGTGAATAGCACTAAGAACATATCTTTCGGTTGTCTCAATTATCTGTTCTGTTAAATCTTCTTCTTCCTTTTTGACGTGTTCTCTTTGTGCTAATAATTCTACTAAGGATTTTGCCATATTATCTATTTTATTTATTTCTTATCTTTTTAAACAAAACTATAATGTAAAATATATCTTAGATTTTGGAGGCAGGTTTATTAGAAGCACCTTCAAAATCTCCAGAAACTAAATCACTTACTTCTCGACAGATTCTTTGTGCTCTTTCATCTGTTCCTTTAATATAAACAAGAAGTTTTGTTCCTCTTGAAGCTTCTAGAGTCATTAAGTCCATTATACTAAAACAGCTAGCTTTTTCTTCAGGAGATTTAGTTTTTGCTAGATAAATTTCTATATTTTTATTTTCCACTAGATAGGGATTGCATCTCTTTACAATAAATGCCGAGGGTCTTGCATGAATTCCTGGTTCATTTGTTACAGTTGTTTCTTCTATTGTGAATCCATTTTCATATCTCATGAATTTATATTGTCTTTTTGGGGTTTTTATGTATTTTCACTATGGAACATATACATTTTATTGATTTTTTTGTTGAATAAATTTTAAATCTTTGCATTATTGAAAAATTATACAAATCTAAATAGGCTCCTCTTGCTCGAACTTGCATTCGAGATCATATTAATTACACTCGTGCAAATTCTCGGCTCGCCTATTTTCTCTAACTATTATTAATAATTAATAGTAATAACCGAACAATAGCACTTTAGCTAATTTAGATATTCTTCTTAAAGTGCTGTTGCGAGTAGAACTTGTGCAGGTTATTGGGGGTTAAGGTAAGTTCTAGTTATATTTAAGTTGGATAGTTTATTTAACATTTGTGAAAGGTTCAAAAAATTATAAATTTTTTGACTCATAGAAAATAAATTATTTTCTGAGCCCTAAAATGCATAAGCATTTTCGTGCTTCTAAAGCAAATGAATAAAGGCTTTAGGAAGTTTTAAAAAAGAGCAATTCCTCTGAAATTTATTAGATTTCAACGGGAGGGTAGCTCAGAGGGAGAGCACTACGCTGAAGACGTAGCCGTCGGGAGTTCGATTCTCCCCCCTCCCATTAATTTATAAAGAGTTCTGATGAAATTAAAATAATATAAACTAAAGAAAAAATAAAATGAACACTGAAAAATTGTCTCAGGCAGGTCAGATTTTTGTAGCTCTAGCTGCCGTTGGTTTAGCTAGTTGGATTGTAATTAAAGCTCCGAGCAAACCTGTTGCAAATACTATTAGTATTTATGATAGAATTTCTTCTAATCTTTCTTTTATTGTTTCTAATGCTACTAATGAACATTCTAAATTTGTCATTGATAACTCTCGGATAAGGGGCGGTTCTCTCACAAATAATTTAAGATGCTATCATTTTTCAAAAAATGATTATTCCTTGGATTTAATTATGAAAAATGGAAAGCTAGATGCACTTAGTTATAATGGATTTGTTCAGGAAGAAAAAGATGAAGTAACTATAATAGATTTAGCAGATACTATTGGTTTAGTTGAAGGCCAGGACACCTATCTTCTTGCTGCAGATAGAAGGGTTAGCGAAGTAAAATATGATAAGGAAGCTATAAACAAAAGATATCTCAGAGTTCTAGAAAAAATAGAAAAGGATTCAAGATATTAATAATGTTTATTCAGTTAGCCCATACGATTTTATCATATTTATAAACTCTAATTACCTAGTAAAAGTGTAGTTGGGGAAAGAGTTCTGGTGATTTAGATTAAAATAAATTAGAAAGAAATAATTCAAAAAGCAACTAAACCCTTCGGGTTGAGCAAACAAGCTTTTTGAAATTCTGGAAATTAAGAATTTCCAGACTTTTATTTTTTCTAAAAAAAACAAAAAAATAAAATGAAAATGGAAAATAATTGTTTTGGTTCTAAGGAATATAGTAGTAAAAGTGGTATTTGTAAAAATTGTAAGCGTTATGCTACTTGTGGTTTAGTGCAAAAGAAAAAGCCTACAAATAAAACAGGCATTCATTAAGTAGATTTAAAGTCAATTTTTATTATTTAAATCCTTAAAAACCATTTTTAGTTCTAAGAACGATGGACATCAAGAAAACATTCTTTAAATCGCTGAAGGCGTATTCCTGTTTTCAGGATGATCCAAAATTTAAACTCCCATGTTACATTCATATTTCAAATGGTAGGGTTTAAATTTATGGACATCAAAAATTTAGGGAGAATTATTGCAGCAGGATCGCTGGCATATTTTCTAAGTGGTTCTTCGATTCTTTCAAAACCTTTAGAAATATCTTTTAAAGATTCTTCTTCGGTTCCAAAATATCTGATTGAATCTTCAATGGATAATTATGCAAAATCTCATTTGGGTGGTAGAATGATTCAGTATGGTATAGCTAATTTTATCTCTAAAATTGCAGCTAATATTTCTCAAAATAATCATTGGTTTTCTTTAGATTCTGAAAACGTTCCAGGTGAATATGCAGGATATCGCCTTAATACTGCGGATTACTCACTTTTGGTTGCGGTTGATAAAAAACATAATGTAGGTGCAGTTATTTATCGAGGAATTTCAGATGATAGACAAGATATTGCTTCTGTTGCAGATACTGGAATCCTAGGATTTGGGCTTAGGCAGGGTATAGATAGTTTTAAACTTATAAATAATGGAATTACTAATGACGTTCTTGCAGTTAATGAAATAATTGCAAATCGTAAATGGTATAATATTCTTAAAACTGTTTGTGATTCTATAACTAATCGGTCTCCTGCAGAAGTTTATATGGAAGATTCAGTTAAAAAGAATTCTGGGGTATTATTCTCTAGATAAGATTTATAAATAAGCTTTTGTTAATAGAAATAGAATAAAGGGGAAAAATGAATTATAAAAAGAAGGCAGCTTTTGAAATGTCTATGAGTACAATTATAATTATTGTGCTTTCTGTAAGTTTTTTAATTCTAGGATTAGTTTTAATTAGAAATATTTATCAGGTTGCAGATAAAAGTATAACTGGAATAGATACTCAACTTACAAGCCAACTTCAAAAAATATTTACTGATGAAACTAAGAACTTAGTAATTTATTCTGGAACAAATAATATTGTTAAAATTAGAGCTGGAACTTCAAACTTTGGAATTGCTGTTGCCGCCCAAACAATTAATAATTTACGAGTAGATAATGAGTCTTTAGTCCAATATAAAATTGATTTAGTTGATGATGGTTCTATTAGAAGTTGTATACGACTTCTTACTAAAACAAGAACTACCACTTTATTTAATGATAAACATGGCGTTTGGCTTGATTCTAGTGGTGCTGATGGCCCTATTTCTGGAAAGATTATTTATGTTACTATTCCTATTGATACTCAAACATGTACCCAAACGGTTAGAGTTACTGCGAGAGATAGGACAGTTGTTCCTGAAGGTGAAACAATAGGCTTCCAGACATTTACAATAGAAATTTTGAAGAAAGGATTATTTTAAGAGTTTTTAGTTTATTAATTTTTAATTAGAAAGCTGCACTTGTTCGCTTTCTTACTTTAACTTTTTTTATTAATCACCGAAAGAAATCCGCAACATTTATGTTGCGGTTTCATTACTGCAGATTTCTTTCGGAGAATCCGAAAAACAAGCACATTCAAACCACACCATTT
>CAYIVX010000047.1:0-6814 GCA_964366925.1 Candidatus Woesearchaeota archaeon
CTCGCAACAGCACTTTAAGAAGAATTCTAAATTGGCTAAAGTGCTATTGCTCGGTTATTACTATTAATTATGCATAATATCTATAGAAAAGGGAGAGCCGAGAATTTGCATAAGTGTAATTAATATGCCATCAAGTGCAAGTTCGAGTAAAGAGGAGCCTACTTGGGTTTGCTTGAGGTAAGGGATTAAAATTTACTTAAGGAGGCATAGTAATTCTTATAAACTCACTAGAATTTTTGCAGAGATGGTTAATTCGCAAAGATATGTTTTTATTGGAAAAACTTTGTTTTTCCCAAAAGAAAAAGTTCTTGTAATAGGAGATTTACATTTAGGATATGAAGAAGCACTAAGGGCTGGCGGATTAGAAGTTCCTATTGGGCAATTTGAGGAAATGACTTCAGAACTTGAAAAAACAATAGACTATATTAAAGCAATATACGGGAAAATTGAACAAATTATTTTTTTAGGAGATATTAAGCATCATTTTGGATATGTTGCAAGTGAAAAAAAAGAAATTGGTTTATTAATTTCTTTTTTAAGAAAAAAAGGTATTGAAGAGAATGAAGTTATTTTCATAAGGGGAAATCACGAAAGAAACGATAAAAATGGGAAGTTTTTAGATTATTACATTATAAAAGATATTATTTTCATACATGGAGATAAGGAATTTATTGAAATTTATGATAAAACAATTAATTTAGTAGTTATGGCACATTTACATCCAACAGTTACACTTTCAGATGAAATGGAAATAAAAAGAGAAAAATATAAATGTTTTTTAGTTGGATGTTTTAAGAAAAAAGATTTTATTATTGTTCCCTCTTTTTTAAAAATAACTGAAGGTGTTTCGCTTTCAGAGTTTTCTGATGAAATCGCTAAGGGATATGATCTTTCTATTGTTCCTAATTTTGAACTGCAAAATTTCGAGGTATATGTTGTTTCTGAAGGGAATTTAGAAGCATTAAATTTTGGAAAACTTAAAAATCTATAAAACTATTCAAAATCGGGAATTATAATTTCCACTTTCCGTTTTCTTGAATAATCTTGCCGTCTACAATTATTTTTGCATGTTTCATGTCCTTTACGATATCCCAATGAATCGCAGAGTCATTACCACCACCATTTTGTTTATAGGCGTTTCCTAACGCAAGATGAATAGTCCCGCTAATTTTTTCATCAAACAAAAGATCCTTGGTAAATTTGTTTATTCTAGGATTGCAACCAATCCCCAATTCTCCAACAAAACTTGCATTTTCATCAGTAGCCAACATTTCTTTTAAAAAATCTTCATTTTTTGTTGCTTTTGCTTCAATAACCTTTCCATTTTTAAAAGTTAGTTCTATGTCCGTAACCTCTTTTCCATCTTTTATTGCGGGGAAATCGAATTTTATTTTTCCGTTTAAACTTTCGCGAATAGGGGCCATAAATATTTCTCCACCAGGCATATTTTCTTCGCCCTTATCTGCTAAAGCTAGCTTGCCCCGAACTTTCATTTTTAAATCAACATTTTTACCTAAAAGATGAACCTTACTATTTTGCTTAAAGTAAGATAATATTTTATCCATTTTAATTTCTAGATATTTCCAATCTTGCAAACAAGCATTATAAAAGAAATTTTCATATTCATTAAGAGACATTTCTGCATCTTGTGCTAGAGCTTCGGTAGGATAACTAGTAGATACCCTGTGCATTTTAGGTTGATTGTTACAAATTAAATCAGATATTTTACCTGTTACTTTTGCTCTTGCAGTTATTTTTTTAGGGTCACAATTTGAGAGTTCACGAGTATTGGATTCAGAACTAACACCTATATATTTTTGGCATTTATTTATGGTGTCTTCAAGTATATCTGGATATTTATTTATTTGATGTGCCTTAGCATGTTTATAGAAAAATGGTGAAGCTTCTTTTAGTCCTATTTTCATAATTGGGTGGGCTCCTGCAAGAATAATCTCTTTGTATAACGCAAGAAGAAGAGGTTCTGATTCAGTATTTCCTGAAAGGATTACATTTTCGCCAGACTTAACGAAGACGGAGTAATTAACCAGAAGTTTTGCAAGTTTTTGAGTTCTAATATCTATTGGCATTTTAAAAATTGATTTTATCTGCACGAGTCTTCAATTCTTCTTGTTGTCTAGCTTCTTCTTGCTTCTGTGCTAATTCTTCCAATTTTGGGAGAAGATATTTTTTATAAAGATTATCATTTAGATAATCTCGTGAAGCACTTAAATTTCTTCGGATATTTAATACTTCAAGTTCGCTAGTCATTCTTGCTAAACCTCCTAATTGTTCTTCTATGTCTGAGATTTCGTTTACTACACTGAATAATCTCTCTGCTAAAAGTTGAGAACTTGTAGGTAAGGCATCATAGATTTTTTTTTGTTCGGGTTTTAATTTTTTATAATCCATTTTTTAATGACTCAGAATTAAACTCTCTGAGGTGAGTGACACCTCTCTTTTTTAAATAATTATCCCGTATAATTTGCTCTGGTTTCAGGATTTTCTGATTGAACAGGGGTTAATTTTGGAAGTGGAATGTGAAAGGGAAGACCCAGTTGCTCTTCTAATTCTAAAGATTTGATAGTACACTTGTCCATTATAAAATTAAATAGAGGTATTTTAAGCGGAGAATTAAATTTTTTCTTTTTCCATTCTTTTAAAAGATCTTTTGATTCATCTTTTTCATCGACAGCGATTACAAATCCTTTTATTTTGATTTCAGCTATATTTGGTGCATAATCAATAGAATAGGTAAAATCAAATTTAACTGCGGGACTTTTAGAAATGTCTATCTCTTCTTTAGTGATATTATCTACATTTAAGCCAGATTTTATCTCTAACTTATCCTTCATAGGATTTTTTCTTTCTGCTTGAATTTTGCTTATGTTAAAACCGATTATTCTCATAATATTATACTAAACTTACGCTTTTTAAAGATTGTTATTAAATATAATAAGGATTATATACCCTATTCAAAATAATATTCAATGGGGGAAGAATTTGAAGCAGAAATAGGATGGTACATTGACAGAATTTGTTATTATGACTCTATTCAGAAAAGTTCTACCGCAGATAAAAGTACAAGAATTAAATTATATGGTAAATTGGAAGAGTATGCAAATCTGGAAGGCATTAAATTCCTGTTGGGTTTTTGGAAAGAAAGTTTAAACTGGTATGTAAAAGACGAAGTGGAGAGAATTGTACGAAAAGAAACTTCTAAATTAAGAAAAGAACTTTGTGAAAAAGAGGAAAAAATAAAGGGGTTGTTAGGACTAATTAAGTAATTTTAAGTAACTATAGCAAGTCTTCTTCAGAAACTACAACGAAATCGCCGATGGCAATTATTGCATTGTAAGGTATAAGAGTTTCATTTGCTTCTGTTTTTTCAAGATTGATAGAACGAGTATAGGCTGTTGGTTCTTTGATAACTAAATGGATTAGTTCTCCTGTTTTTGTTTCAAAGGTAACATCTTGAACCATTCCGAGTCTTTTGCCTTCTTTAGTAACAATAAGCTTACTTATTAATTCCCTTAACGTCTTTTTTTCAATTGCCATGATTTTAGTTACCAAGAGTTATTTATAAATATTTCTATAATCCAATTGCAATATTAATTGGCTATATTGGGTGTTTATTTTGAAGGATTACCTTCAATAAAAAAGAATTAAATGAAGTTAAAATAACAAAATAAAAATAAAAATGGTTAATTTTCATATTTGAATCAATTGTATGTTTAACTGCTATAGATTATTTTTGTAGGAATAATAGATTTTAGCTTGAATATATTATTTTATTGTTAATTTTAATAAAAATATCATTTTAAACCTATTAACTTTTTTAAATAAAACTAATCTAAAACCGAATAACTGCATAAAATTTAATAAAAATAAAGGAAAATGGTATCAATGGGACCCTTTGATTTCGTATAGAGATATATTTATAAAGAAAAAATTATAATTTATTTATTATATTTATATTTATAAATATTTATATTATATATTATATATAATACAATAATTATTTTGTAGAATAGGGTTATTTTTCGACGATAGTATCAAAGAAACTAGTTCCATCTACCAAGAAGGGGTGTGGGCTTAATTATTAATTATTCGGTATTATTTTTGAATTTATTTGAGTTTCCATCGGAAGATGAGGAGTTTCTACTTTTAAGTAAAAAAACTGGTTTTTTATTCTTGACGAGGCTGATTCGACGAGCTCCATGGGAAATGCTGGTCTGATTTATAAGAATGTTTAAATAGTAGAAGACATATTATTTATTATTAAAAACAAGTAAAGGGTGAAAAAATTGGGTACAACTAATATCGATAAAATTTTTGATTCTATTGGGGCTAGAACTCTCTTTAAAAATAAGGATGTTCTTCAAGCAGGGTATGCTCCCGATAATATCCCTTTTAGGGATAAACAAATAGAACAAGTTGCTTCTATTCTTGCTCCCGCACTTATCGGGCAGAAAACTTCTAATTTGTTTATTTACGGTAAAACTGGAACTGGCAAAACTTTGACTATCCGTTTTGTGGAGAACGAATTAAAAAAAAGAGCGGCAAATTCAGAGGGTCATGGTAGAGTCAGAATCGAGTATATTAACTGTAAATTTAAAAAAGTTGCAGATACTGAATACAGATTGCTTGCCGAACTAATAAAAAAGCTTGGCGGGACTATCCCTGCAACAGGATTAGGCACGGATCAGGTTTATAATAAATTTTTAAGTGTACTCGAGGGGTTAGATCAGAAAGTTTTGATTATTGTTTTAGATGAAATAGACCAAATCGTTAAAAAAATTTCAGATGAATTCTTATATCAATTTACTAGAATTAACTCCGAGCTTCCTAAAAAGATTGTAACTATTGTTGGAATCAGTAATGATTTAAGATTTTTAGAAAATATGGACCCTAGAGTTAAAAGTTCACTAGGAGAAGAAGAAATAGTCTTCCCTCCTTATGATGCCATACAACTTAAAGATATTTTAAATAAACGAGCTAATGAGGCATTTAAAGATAATGCTGTTGATTCAGGAGCTATTGCTAAATGTGCTGCATTTGCGGCTAGAGAGCATGGAGACGCAAGAAGAGCTTTAGATCTGCTTAGAGTTGCTGGAGAAATTGCGGAGAGAGTGGGCGATAAAAAGATAACGACAAAGCATATTGATGAGGCTAATGAGAAAATAGAAAGGGATAAAATCTTGTCAGTTGTTGAAACAGAGCCAAAACAATTTCAGGCAGTTTTGCATGCCATTATGACCTTGGAAGAAACCAAAGATAGACTGAAGACTCAGAAAAATCTTGTTCAGGATGGAGAAAGTAAAATTTTTACGGGCGATGTTTATAATGTATATGAAGCTATTTGTAAAAAAATAGGTATGGAGATCCTTACTCAGAGAAGAGTTGGAGATATTATTGGCGAATTTGATATGCTTGGGCTGATTAATGCACAGGTCGTTAGTAAAGGCAGATATGGACGAACGAAAGAAATCAAATTATTAATTCCTGTTTCCATTTTAGAAAAAACTAAGGAGATCATAAATAATTCCTTAGGCGTCTAAAATAAGTAGTCTGAAACTTGACGGCTTCACTTTAACACACCAAAGATATCGTCAGGGGGCTAAAAATGAACAATGTAAATGAAAATATAATCTCATTCATAAAAAAAGGATTTCTTTTAGATAAGGAAGCTCTCGATTTTTTAAATCTATTAGGGGACTTTAAGGTTGCAGAAGAAATTCTTAATAAGATTTTGTTAATTACTCGAGCAAGAGTTATTTCTAAAAAAGTTTTAGTTGAACATTATAAGGAATTAAAAGGCTTATTTTCGCATTTTGAAAAAGAAAAACAAGAACTCATAAATAATTTCTTTTTAGCGGGACAATTGATGGTGCCCGAGGTTAAAACAGAATCTTGTGATGCCGCCAAAATTTCTTCGGGAGCTTATCATCCTGAAATTAAAATTTTATCTTCAAATATTATCCCCCATAAGAGGATAGAAGTTAAGGATTTTGTAGCTCATTTCAAGAATAGATATAACTTTTTTAAAGAAATTCTTAAAGAAAGAAAAGAATTAGAAAACCTTATTTCCATAAACAAGATAGGTATGAACCGGACTTTTTCTATAATAGGATTAGTGGCTAATAAAAGGGTAACTAAAAATAAAAACATTATTCTTGAGGTTGAAGATTTAACTGGGAAGGTTAGTGTTTTAATCAGTGTCGATAAAGAAAGTCTCGTAAAGAAAGCTAAAGAAGTAGTTCTTGATGATGTTATTGGAATAAAATGTTCGGGGGGCAGAGAATTAATTTATGCAGGAGAGATTGTTTTTGCTGAGAGTTTTATAATCGAAAAAAGAAAAACCGAAGAAGAGGTATATGCTGTTTTTATTTCAGATATTCATTTCGGTTCTAAATTATTTTTAGAAGAAAAATTTGCCAGATTTATTAAATGGTTACGTGGAGAAGAAGTTGATGAGGCAATGAGGGAGAAAATTAAAAGAATAAAATATCTTTTTGTTGTTGGTGATAATGTGGATGGAATTGGAGTTTATCCTTCACAGGAATCCCTTTTAATAATCAAAGATGTAAAAGAACAATATGCTAGGCTTGCAGATTATTTTAAGATGATTCCTAGTTATATCAATATTATTGTTTGTCCCGGTCAGCATGATGCGGTTCGTGTTCCTGAGCCACAGCCAGCTATTGACGAAACATTTGCTAAAGCTCTTATCGAAATGAAAAATGTATTTCTTGTTAGTAATCCTGCTTTAATCGAAATTGAAACTATCGGGGCTAAACGGGGCGTGAAAGTTATG
>CAYIVX010000048.1:0-6743 GCA_964366925.1 Candidatus Woesearchaeota archaeon
GGTCATTTTGGAAGTGATGTTTCCGTAATACGCCAAGGTTCACACAGGAACAGAATATGTTTATACTGGAGGTGAGACAACAACTACTTTAACAGGTATTGCTGATACAACAGGACTTATAGCGGGTGATATTTTAGTTCAGAAAGTTATAACCGATTCAAATAAACCAGCCGCAGGACTTACTAATCACACAATTTTCTCTTTTCAAAATCAGTTACTTATAGGTTCAGAAGATAATAACGAAGTATATCTCTCAAAAGATGATGATTATGACGATTTTACTTTTGCCGCACCTCGTATCATTGGAGATGGTGCTTTGCTTACTTTAGATGAACCGAATAAAGGGTTTGGAACTCTTGGTGGTAATTTAGTCATTTTCTCAGGTAAAAGTTATGCTTATAAGTTAGCTTTTGAAAACATTACCGTTTCAACTACTCTTTCAGAAACTGTTGCTGTTAAACGACTTGAAACAGGTGTTAATCAGGGTGCTTTATGTCAAGAAGCAATAGTTCCTATTGGTGATAGTTTGGCTTATCTTACAAATGAAGTGGCTCTAAGAATTATATCAGACCCAGATAAGTTAACAGGAATAACACCAGGCACTTTTTCAAATCCTATCAAACCTGATTTTGATGCTGAAGATTGGTTGGATAGTTCTGATAAACCAGATGCGTTTGGAATTTGGTATAAGAATATGCTTATATTCTCGGCACCACAAGGTTCACATCTCTATATGCTTAATTTTGTTGAGAATGCAGATGGAAAACTTGTCCGATATTGGAATTCTCCTCAAATCTTTCCAGTTGGTCCGTTATCAATTATTGATTCAGGAACAGGAAATAATCTATCAAATGGAGATAAATTACATGGACATTCCAATTCAGTTCCTGAAACTTATCTTCTCTTTGATGGTGCTTCTGATGGTCAATATGCAGGAATGGAAATGACAGAAAAATTACCTATAGATGCTAAAGCAGTTTTTGCTTATCAATCATATGGAAAGAGAGCTGAACTTAAATGTTTTGATGAATTTTATGTAGAAGGTGAAATTACTACAAATACGACTGATTTAACTCTTGGATTAAATTATGACTATGGTGGTATGACACAACAACTTGAAAAAACTATAGATGGTTCGGATACCGATATTTTGGAAGGTGTTCTAGGGTTTAACTCATTAGCTCAGCAATCTTTAGCTGTCAATCCTCTTGGAGGACTTTTAAACGCACCTTCTGATGCTAGAAAGTTTAGAGTTTTATTTGAAATCGCCCGTGAAGATTTTAATGAAATACAAGATATATATTCTACAAATGAAGTAGATAGATACTGGGCTATTATAGCCAGAGGGGCGAATGTAACATTATCTCCAAGAAAATTGATTAACATTAAAAAATAACTTAAAATAAATACAATGATAAATACACTTGCAACAATTTTAATCTCAGCCTTAGTTTCAGTAGGTTCATTCTTTGGACTTTACAAAACAGTAACACCAGAAGTTCAATTAGGTGTTACACTTCCAATAGCAGGAACAACCTATAATCTTTCTGGTTCAGGTGTTTCAAGTTCAGCAACATCTGTTACTCTTCAAAGTTTGACCATTCCTCAAACCTCTCAACCAATTTTAGATGCAGATATGTCTTCTACTTTTTACTTAACTCTTGAACCAGGAAATAAAACGAGACAAGAGATAGTATCTTGCACAACTGTAACTCAAAATAGTGGGGGAACTGCTACTCTTTCTGGATGTCTTCGTGGTCTTTCTCCTTTAACTCCTTATACAGCATCAACAACACTTCAATTTGTTCATTCAGGTGGTTCACAAGTAATTTTCTCAGACCCTCCTCAGTTATTTAATCAATATGCATCCAAAACTAATACGGAACTTATTTCTGGTTCTTGGACGGCATCTTCAACAAGTCCATTTCTATATGACCAAAAATTTGCTGTAAGTTCATCATCGCTTCAAATGGTTTATGCGGATTGGGTTAATCAAAATTATCTTGATGTGGCAACAACAGTAGCGAGAACATTAGCAGGTTCTTATACATTTCCTTTTGCTCAAACATTTTCGGCTACATCAACATTTTCTCAAGGATTAACTCTAGGATATTCTATTGACTCTGGTTCCGATGCTTTAGATGTGGCGAATAAATCTTATGTAGATGCTGTTGGTTCGTCAGGCGCGGCAGACGCAAATACCACAACTAAAGGTATAGTAGAGCAAGCTACTACTGCTGAAATTGATGCTGGCACAGGAACTGGCGGAACAAGTGCCGCTCTATTTATGGACCCAGCAACTTTTGCTCTTTCAAAATATGCTAATACAACAGTATCAACTACTACAACAACAGGGACTTGGTATGCGACTACCACCATTACAGGACTATCAGCTAATAAAATTTACGATGTCAGTATCTATATTGGAACTACGACATTGTCTGCCGCTGATGATATTTGGACAAATGTCGGATTTAACGATAGCGTTTTAGATGATATTGTAAGAGTTTCCTCTTTGAATGGTTTAAATTCAACTAACGCAACATCTAAATATATTTCTCTGAATGGTGGAGGCACGAACTTACATTTAAGTTACATAAACCTGACAATAGATAATCTGACAGGACATTATAGGTCAGGAACATTTCAAGCTCAAAGTTCCCTAAACTCTGGCTTCGCATTTCCTTATCCTAATAACACAACCGAAGGTGTCTTTACTTGGTCAACCACAACGCCAATAACTTCAATATCAGTTAGTTTAGCTTCTCGCACAGCTCAAATGTCATCTACTACCATAAGTGTTTATCAGCGATAATTAAATAAAATGCCAACACCACAAGAATTACTTGAAGCATACAAAATAAAAGGCAATCTTTCTACTGAACAGATAATGGGTAAGCAAGCTTTACCAACTATTCCTAGTGTATCTACAACTGGCACCAAATCACCTGTGCCTATTATTTCTACCTCTCAAGCCATTCCTAAACTAAACGAAGCAACTACTGCTCAAGCGAATGATGTGGCGAATCTAGAAGAAAGAAAGAAAACTGAAATTGCTAACGCAGAAGCTAAACAGAAAAAAACTGAAGAAAATATACGAAAAAGTGGAGGTTTAACAATGGAAGAAATTGGAGCAATTGGTGGTGATATAACTCAATATGAATGGGCGAGAAACGGAACTAATCTTTATACACCTAAACAATCTACTCAAAATACTAATACAATTTTAGATGAAGACGAACAAGCAATAAATACCGCTTATGATAATGCTCAATCAATATACGTGGACGCACCAACATCGGCATTGATTGAAAGCATACGAAATCAGTTTGCAGGTTTAATAACCGAAGCAAAGGATATGAATATGAGGTCTGAGGCACAAACCCAAACTACTGGTATACGAAGTGGAACAGCGAGGTATGTTTCTGGAGTCGCTCAAGGAATTTTAAATGAAGAATCCCGTGCAGGACTTGCAAGAATTACTGATATAACTTCTCAAATGTTTTCAGCTATAGCATCCGCGGAAAATGCTCGTAGCGAGAAATCTTACGACTTATTTGTAAAAAAACGTCAGGAAATAAACGCTCTTAAATCTGAACAGTTAAAAGAATTGCAAACTCAACAAGCGGAATTAAAAAAACAGAAAGATGCTCTTAACGAAAAGAAAATACAAGCAAATATTGATATGTCTATAGCTGATTTATATAATAAAGGAACAACTGACCAAGCAATTATTTTGAATACATTAAATAAGCAAGGTTTAGTTGTTTCTGCTAAACAAGTAAAAGAAGCTTTGGAAACTATTGCACCTGAAATTTATTCATCTATTGCAAATGAATATAATCTTTATAAAAAAGATGCTATTTCAAGAGGTTTAACTCCTATTAGTTTTAATGATTATCAAACACAAGATGCTAATAGAAAAATTTCTATTGCTCAAGCGGCAATTACTGCTGGCGGATTAACTTCTCAACAAACACAAAACTTTTTAAGAATTTCTGATAAGTTTCAAGCTGATGAGGTAATGAAAACAGCTGGTAAAGCAAAAACTGCTATTACAATAGCTAATCAAGTAATTGCTAATCCTAAAAGTGCAGGAAATCAACTTACGATTCTTTATACACTTGTTAAAAATCTTGACCCTGATTCTGCCGTGAGAGAAGGTGAATTAGCATTAGCTCAACAAGCTCAAAGTTATCTTGGAAAATATAAAACTACACTTGAAAGAGTTTCAGAGGGCAAATTGATTGATGATAAAACTACCAAAGAACTCGCTCTCGCAACAAAACAACTAGCTCAAATGTGGTATGAAGCTGGACAAAGAAAAGAAAAACAATATAAATCTCAAGCAAATACGGCTGGAGTTGGAAAAGCATTTAACGAGTATCTGGGTGGTTATGACAGACCTTACGACGAAGTGAATAATAATCTTATTCAAGGTGAGGAAGAAGCTAAACAATCAGTTATAAATTTTGGAGCTAATAATACTGGTCAACAAAATCTTATAAAAAGTTTAGTTTCAGAAAATCAACCAGAATTGGGTAGACCAATGACTTATTCAGAAGTTATTGAATATTTAAAAGCTAATGGATTTTCAATCTAATTTTATGTCACTTACACCAGAACAAATAAAAGCAATGAATACAAGATTAGGTATTACACCTAATGTTGATATAGGGATTCAAAATCGTGTTTCAGAATTGGATAATGCTTGGAGCAATGTTCCAAAACAAAAAGGAATTTTAAATCCTGAAGACCCAATAAGAAATTTTGGTATTGGAGCTTTGAAAGGTGCTGGAGAAACCTTGACTAATATCGGAAATGTTATCGCAAAACCACTAGGAAAAGCAATGGGTATCCCCGAAAAAGAAATTGGATTACAACCAGAGCAGTTGAAAGCTAAAAATACTGCTCAAGAGTGGGGAAAAGGGGCTGAAAGAATTGCTGAATTATTTTTACCAGCGACAAAAATAGCTAAAGCAGAAAAAGCTGTTGGTTTAATGATAAAAGGTCAAGGGTTAATTCAATCATTAAGTAGAGTTGGGGCAAAAAGTTTAATTTCTGGTATTGGAACAGGTGCTGTTGTTACTGCTCAAACTGGCAGTATTAAAGAAGGTATGAAGGCGGGAGGAGTGGCGGGCGGACTTAGAGGAGGTTTAGCTATAATAGGTGAAGGAGCAAGAGCATTACATCTTCCTGAGAGATTATATAGCACTATATTTAAAAATTCAGCAAAAGATATGATAACGGAATTAAAGTCTGGTGGTTTAACTACTCTTCAACAGAATAATCCTCAGAAATTTCAAGAATTAGTAGGCAAAGGAATTATTAAAGTTTCCAAAGATGGTTCTCCTGTATTAAATGATACTCTAGCAGAACAAGCATTAGATAAAGGTTTAAGAGGTAGTATTCGTTCAATGGCTGATGAAGTTGTTCACGGAGCTTTGGATAGTGAAGATAAAGTGCAAACTATCGCCAATAATTATTCTGGTAATATATCTTTAAAAGAACCACAATTTCAAAATGTTTTTAGAAAAATTGCTTCAGAATATGAAGATGTCGGATTTGGTGAAATTGCTGATGAAGCAAATTCTTTGGCTGATACTATAAAAAACTCAGGAGGCGAAGTTACAGCAAAAGTGGCGGTTCAAGTAAAAAGATTTCTTGATAGAGTTAGAATAGCCACTTCATTTGATAAACCAGTTGTAAATCTTTCAACTAGTCAAGGTAATCTTAAAACTCTTGCTGATGCAGTAAGAAGTAGAGTTAATTCAATACCAGGAATGGGTGAAGTAATGAAAAATTACTCTTTTTATATTGATGCTTTGGAAAGTTTAGCTAGAGAAGCATCTAGACGAGGCAACAATCAAGTTTTATCTCTAATAGATAGCTTATTCCTAAGTGGTGCTTATGCTGGAAACAATCCTATCCCTGGTGTAACAATGGGTATGTTAAGAAAACTTATTATGTCAGCTCCTGGCACAACATATTTAGGACAAGCACTTAAAAATAGTAGTGTTTCTCCTTTGACTGCTGGTCTGATTTCTGGCGGAAGTGCAGGTGTTCAGTCTGGGTTAAAAGACCAACAATGACAAAAAGTATTAAAATTATAATAAATATCATATAATAAGTATAGCTTAATCTCATAAATAAATCAAGACAATGATAACCTCTCAACAAAAACTAATACTAATGAGAAAATCTAAAGATAACCCTTCTCTGGCTTTTATGGAATTAGTTCGTCTTATGGAAGAACAAATGAGAGATATGATGCAAACGAAAATGAAAGAAATGGAAGATAAACATAAATCTGAAATGATGGAAATGGAAAAAGAACATAATTTAATAATGTCTAAAATAAAAGATGAACTTACAAAAGAAATTCCTGATTATTCAAATGTAATTGAAAAATTAAAAGGCAATGATGGTAAAGATTCTATTATTCCTGGACCAAAAGGAGATAAAGGAGATATGGGTCCTCAAGGAGACTCAATCATTGGTCCTAAAGGTGATATAGGTCCGATAGGCTCAATAGGTAAAGATGGAAAAATAGGTAAAAATGGCAAAGATGGCAAAAATGGCATTGATGGTAAGAATGGCAAAGACGGCAAAGATGGCTCACCAGATAAACCTTTAGAAATCGCTGACAAACTAAACACAACTGAAGAATCAGTAAATCAAAGTGTTATTAAAGGACTTTCTACTTTCTTGAAAAATATTCAACGTTCAATCAAAGGAAAAAG
>CAYIVX010000049.1:0-6711 GCA_964366925.1 Candidatus Woesearchaeota archaeon
AGAGTAATATTTGCAGGAACATTCAAAACAACTAAAGCACCAGAATTAACATAAGCAGAGTTATTTGCAAGAATAATATTTCCAGGAAAAGTTAAGTCACCACTAACGCCAATATTATTAATCAATGCAGAACCAGTCCACTTTATTTCACCATAAGAATTATTATAAATTAAATAATTAGGGCCACCAGAGCCATCCGATATTTCCTCTGCAGTATTAGTAAACGAATTCAAATTTACAAAATTATTATTAGCCGATCCGGCAATAAGGACAACACCCTTATCAAGATTATCACGAGTAATTACATCTTGAATAAGATTATTATTACTAGTTTCTAAGAATATTCCGTCAATATTCTGATCAACTGTGAGATTTTTTAAAGTATTATTATCCGATGTTCTAAGCCATATTCCATAATCAAAATCCAATATTCTTCCATTTTTTAAAGTTAAATTATCATAATTACTAGAATAAACTCCATAATGTCCTCCAACAGAATCTCCAACAATATTATTTCCATTCAAGTCTAAAGTTACATTGTCTGCCTGAATAGTAATACAAGTTGCACCACTTACAACTATAGTTTTACTCAAGGTATAAGTTCCATTAGTAGTAATCGTTCCACAATCGGAGATTGTATAATTAGTTACATTCGCCCAATCTGCACTAAGATTACCCTCGGCACCAGGCGTAGCTGCATAAACACTATTCGCTGAAACACCACCATACCAACTAGGAGGCACACCACTCCCAATCCCTGTAGATAATGTCCAAGAACCAGAATCATACCAAATAGCATAACCACCTCCAACACGGGAATAAGCAGTCTGTCCGCCCCAACTGCCATCTGGAAGATAAAGCCCAGTAGTAGATGCAGTACAAGTGTCAAGACAAATTACATTAAGCACACTAGTATTCGTCGGATAATTCGGGTCCACAATATAATCATACTGAATATTCCCCACCGATTTCAAATCAAAAACATCAGAACTAACACCATCAGCCATATTTGTCAATAAAGTTTTATAAGTTGCTTCAGAAGTTATATCTGAAATTGTTGCAATTTTCTCATTAGAATTTTCAGAATAAACTTCAATACTAGAAGTTCCATTAACAGAACGAGCATAAACAGTTATGTCTCTAGTATTATCCAATAACTGTTCAAACGTAACCCTAACATATTCTCCATCAGTAACAACTTCACTCCAATTTCCATCTTTAGCTTTAACGTAATCATAAATATCAGAAATTTCGTTTCGATTAGCATCTAAATGTAATGCTTTAGTAATAAGAATAATTTCATAGGTTTGATTACTTAAATGAGGAACAACCCATTCAATAGTATCAATTAATCCATTACCATTAGTATCTTGAGCTTTAAAATTAACACTTTCTTTTGTTCCAGAATCAGAACTAGTCCAATATAATTTTATTTTACTAGCATCTTTAACTTCAGAAGGAAGTTCAGAATAAGCTAAAACTTCACTGTAATGAACCTCATCAGGACCAACAATAGTTATATCTTTTTTACTATCACTAACTATATTTTCTTCTGCATAGGGTGCATCAGTATAATATTCTACAACAACTTCATCATTATTGCTAACATCCTCACTAACACTAACACTAACAGCCCCACTAGAACTGGTAATATCATCAACAACTTTTCCAGTCAAACCAATAAAAGAATTAAATAATTTAGAAACTAAATTAACTAATTTACTGATTATTCCATTTTTATTATCAGAATAATCTACAACAATATTTCCAGTAACACTGGTTATAGGCTTAACATCTTCGATAGTTTTTTCATTTTTAATAACCGCAGAAGAAGTTATCTCTTCACTGGCCCCAGTAGTACTATCTATTTTAGTTACCGAAACATCACCAGCAAGTGAAGGAAGTTCAACATTAAACTTAGCCAAAACATTTTCTTCCGGAGCATCTGTTTTTTCTATTTTAACTTTTTTCTCCCATTTAACAAGTTTGCCGATAACAGCAGAATATTGTTTAGTAGTTATCGCAGTATTAACATTTACACTTTCACTAGAAACAGATGTTTCATTAATTTGAACAACAGGCTCAGAAACTGTTTGATCAACAGGATTAGTAATATTTGCAACTGAATCAACAAGAGAATCAACAACAGCAATCTCTACACCAACAGCAGTAGTTACGGGATTAGCAGTATTATTAGTTGTTTCAGAAGAGGGTGGTTGTTCAGCCGCAGTTTGCTGTTCGGGAACTTCAGGAGGAGAAGGCGGAGCAAGAATAACATTATCATTTATAGGAATATCGGTTTGACCTTCTCCTTGAGGAATTTCAACAGGGGCAGTTAGAGTAGCTTCAGTTACAGGAGCATTATCTGCGACAGGAACTTCAGAAGTTGTGGGAGCAGATTCAGTTATAACTTCTGCAGTAAGAGCAGAAGAATCAGAAGCAACAGGATTTTCATCAACAGATTTTCCAGAAATTGTAGCATAAAAAGTTTGTCCAAGATTTATAACTTGCGAACTAATTTTTAAAAAACTTTCACTTAAAACATTTTTTTCACTAGTTTTATCATAATATAAATAAGAAGAAGTAAGCAATAAAATAAGCCCAATTACTAAAAGAACATAAATAAAACTATGAGTTTTAATCTCTTCATTATGCACATAATTTACCCCAGCAGGACCTACTTTAAATCTCCTTTTTTCCATCTCTTTTAACAATAAAAAATTTATAATTATACGAGCAAAAAGAACTATTTAAATGTTATCCAAAATGAGAGAAATACGAGAATAAAATAAAAAGTTACTTATTTTCCGAAGTTTCAGAAGTATCTGCTTCAGCTTTTCTTATCCAATTAACCTTTTTATTATCTCTTTTTAATTTAAGGGCATTTAATCTGCATTTTTTAGAACAAAAATACATAATATTACCATCATTAAGAACATAAGTTAATCCCCTCGGAAATTCATAATTTTGTTTACAGAAAGTACATCGTGGCATTTTATTAAATTTTATCTCTTAATCTTAGCATTTTTTTCCCCCATGCTAATTTTAGTTCTTAATCTTCTAGCTTCAATTTGAGTTTCTCTAAGCATTAAAACATCTTTTAATCTAACTGGACCTTTAACATTTCTTCTCATAACTTTTCCTCTATCTCTTCCCTGTAAAATTCTAGCTTTAACTTGAGTAACTTCTCCGAATTTTCCTGTTCTTCCAACCATTTCTTCAACTATTGCAGGCACTGCTTCTGAACTTTCAAGAAGTACTGCTGCCATTTTAGAGGCACTTTTACTTTGTTGCTGTTGTTGTTTATTTTCTTGAGCCATGTTGTTTTTGTGAAACAAAAATAACAGTCTGGAAATCCATGATTTTCAGAATGTAAAAAACTTTTCACCACGAACCCGAAGTCTTCAGTTCGTAAGAACTGAACGAGCCAGAAAATTATAAATTTTCTGGAAGCTTAGTAGTTTTTTACTCTGTTTTTAGTTTTGTTTAGTATGAGTGTGAAATTATTTCTTTAATTTAAAAGCAGCTAAATCTTTTTCAGCATCGCCAGCAGTTATAACTGCAACAGCAGCACATCCAACAGATAATCCTGCTGCAAGTCCAAGCTTTTGCTTACTGTCTGCTTCAACGCAATGAATATTCTTTTCTTTGCATATAATCGGCAGATGAAGAACGATTTGCTTAGGGTCAACATCAGCAGCATAAACAATCAGCTTCGCAGTTCCTCGCTCAGCAGCTTTTGTCGCTTCGTTTGATCCTTTCTCAATCTTTCCAGTCTTTCTTGCTTTTTCAACAATTTCGTATACATTAGCCATGTTATTTTTGTAGTGGTTTTTAGTTTAGTTAATTATGTTCAAAACCGCGAAAACATACTTGTTTTCGGGGCATTCCAAAATTTACATTTTGGATGTATGCTTGTTTTGAACAGCCAGAAAATTATTAATTTTCTGGAATCAATAAAGCCAAATAAGAAGAAGCAATTTTAGCCTCCCCTAATCGGGTCATTGGTTAATATAAATGTGAAAAATGAGTTTATAAAGGTTTCTTAAATATTTAATAATCTTGTAAAAGCCATGGTCGTTTTATTCGAGGTTCCATAAATTCTTCATATCCTCTGGTTCCCTTAAAATATTTTCTAGGATTATAACCTGGATATTTATCAAATTTAAAATCAGAAGTCATCACACGGCCCATTAAAAATTCGGTTAAATCTTCATCAACAAGAACATCTATTCCCCTTTCATGGGCTCGTTTTGCCACTTTTTCAACACAGTCCCACATATGAAAACCAGCCATCCTTAAATGTTTCATATTTTTAGGCAATTTATTTAAGATAGAATCGGGATTAGGATAAACTTTTTTAGAAGTATGTTTAGCAAACGTTAATCCTACCTTAACAATTTTATCTGCCCCACAAAGTCTTACCACATCCGAAACATTGCAATCATCAAAAACAAAATAGTTTATATTAAAATTATTTTTTCTATATCTCAGATCAATACAACTATTCCAAATTTTAGAATATTCTGGTTTAAACAAGTCATAATCTCTTTTTTGTGCTTCTTTCCAAACAACAATCTGTTCTTGACGAGATTTAGCACTATCAATTCTTAATTTTAAATCTGGATAATTTCCAAGCCCCTGAATCTGAAGAAAAGCGAACGCATCTTTGTCAATCATTCCATCAAAATATTCCTTTATAGGATACAAAAATAAAAATTGATTTGTTTTTCTTTCCATTCTATTTCCAACTAACATTCACGTCATCAGTCCGTTCTCTCGGCATAATATCTAACTTTTCTATTTTTTTCCCAGAAAATTTTATTCCAGAATTAAACATAATTTCACCTAAAAAAGCAATCATACCTGCATTATCAACAAGATATTGTCTTTCTGGACAAAAAAACTTACATCCCCTTTCTTCACACATTATTCTAGCCATCTCCTGCAATCTACTATTACAAGCAACTCCTCCGCCAAGTAATAATTCTTTTTTTCCAGTATGTGCAAGTGCTCTTTCTGCAGCTTCAACAAGCATTGCAAAAACAGTTTCCTGCAAAGAATAAGAAAGTTTCTCAAGCGAATACTCTTTCTTGTCCAGCATCTGCTTCAGTTTCGTTTGTATTCCTGCAAAAGCAACATCCATTCCTTTTATAGAATAGGGAAGTTCAATATAATCTTTCTCCGAACATTTAGCAGCAAGCTCAGCAATCTTTGGCCCACCAGGAAAACCCATTCCAGCATATCTAGCAAAAGTATCAATAAAATTTCCTATTCCAATATCAAGTGTTTCTCCAAAAACTCGATATTTTCCCGAAGCATATGCAATTATTTGAGTATTAGCACCTGAAGCATAAAGTAAAACTGGATCTTTTGCACCAGTTAATTTTCCAATTTCAAGATGTGCGACACAATGATTAACAGGAACAACCGGCACCCCAAGTCGAGCAGCAAGTTTTTTCACAAAATGTATTCCAGCAAGTAAACAAGGAGGAATTCCGGGACCTTGTGAAAAAGCTATCGCAGTTATTTTATCCTCAGAAGTTCCTGCTTTTTCAAGAGCTTCAGAAAGCAATCTATCACAAACTTCTCGATGATGTTTTGCACTATCAAGAGGAACTATTCCACCAGTTTTAGTTGTATACATATCTCTAACATTAGAAAGAATTTTTCCTTTATTACACACAGCTACACCAAAGGTATGTGCTGTTGATTCTATACCCAGTATCATAGAAATCTAATAAATCTTCAATATAAAAACCTAATCAGCCCAACCTCATCCATTTATGATATCACTATCTAGTAACAACAAAAGGAAACATTTATATAGTAGCTTAACCTGGTATATTCATGGAAAACGAAGCATCAACAAATAAAGTTTTGAAGATTCTAATAGCAATAACTGTAGGATTAATGGTAATTGCCCTAGCACTTTTAATGAGTATAGCCTTTCAATTTGGTATTGTTGGAAATCTAGTAACAAGTTGGATTTTAACAACTGCCTATGCTTTATTCGCATTCTTTCTTATAGACCCTAAAGTAATTTTTAATCCAGTAAGATTTGTTGACAGACCAGTTATACAAGAAGTAATAAGAGAAATACAAGTTCCAATGGAAAATAGAACAATAGAAGTAGTTGACAGACCTGTTATTCAAGAAGTAATCAGAGAAGTTCCAGTTGAAATTGAAAAAGAAGTAATAAGATATATTGAAAGAAAACATAAAAAACTTAATATTCCTCATTTCGAATTCATAGGTTCAACACAAACAAAAACCTACCATAGAAGGACTTGTAAATTTAGCAAAATGTTAAAGAATAAATACAAATTACACAGTAATACAAAAGCAATGTTCAAAAGAAAACATTATCATGCATGTAAGGCCTGTATCAACAATAAGAAATAATTCTTAGAAATTTGGTGAATTCACCCAACCACTAGCCTCACCTACTGGCTCGGCTCGCTTTTATTAATAATATCAAAAAATAATAACTAAATTAAAATCCCCGCCGCCATGCCAACCTCCAAAATAACCTTGAAATAAAACCCCCGCCACTCCACGGGCCCAAAATAAAATATAGAAAAAATAAAAAAGATAAAAATAAAAAATTAATAATTAAGCATCAAAAAAGAAATTTATAATTTCTTCTTTTTTCCGCCTCTAGCCATTTTAGCTTCACATACGTTTCCCTTTCCGTCAACATAGTAAAGA
>CAYIVX010000050.1:0-6567 GCA_964366925.1 Candidatus Woesearchaeota archaeon
GTATGTTTTCGCTGTTTTGAAGACTTCGGGTTCGTGTTGAAGAGTTTTTTACATTTAGAAATTTAAGAAATTCAGGAAATAAAATTTCCTGACTCTTCAATTCTTACGAATTGAAGATTTCTGACTCTTTGTTTTGCCTAAATAAAATTAATAAACAAAACAAAGATGGAAGTAAGACTTTTCGGTGCAGCAAAAGAAGTAACTGGCTCATGCTATGGCGTTTCTACAAAAGAGGAAAAAATACTTATTGATTGTGGAATGTTCCAGGGTAGTAAGGATCTTATTCGACTGAATTATGAAAATTTTATGTTTGATCCTAAACAATATGATGCCCTTATTTTAACTCATGCACATCTAGATCATTGCGGTAGAATACCTAAACTTGTTAAAGATGGTTTCAGGGGAAAAATTTATTGTACTAATGCCACGAAAGATTTAACAGAAATAATAATGTTAGATTCTGCAAAAATAGCCAAGCAAGATACTGAACATGAAAATAAAGTAAGGGCTAGAACTGGCTTGCCCCCTAGAAAACCAATATACAATGATATGGATGTTAAAACTGCCATGAAATTATTCAAGGTTATAAGTTATGGTAAAGATATAGAAATAACTAAAAATATTGTTGCAAGATTTTATGATGCAGGTCATATTTTGGGTGCGGCTTCCATAAGAATTGAAGTTACTGAGGGAAACAAAACTACATCAGTTGCATTTTCAGGAGATATTGGACAAGAGGAACCTATAATAGTAAAAGACACAGAACCAATAAAACAAGCCGATTATGTATTTATAGAATCTACTTACGGAGATAGATTACATCCTCCGCTAGAAGAAAGAAAAAAAGAATTTATGAGGATAATTAATGAAACCTATAAACGCGGTGGGAAACTTATGATTCCTTCCTTTGCTGTTGAAAGAGCACAGGAATTACTTTATTATCTTGGTGATTTTGAGAAAGAAAAACTTATTCCAAAAATGGATGTTTATTTAGATTCGCCTATGGCTCAAAAAGCAACAGCAGTTTTTACAAAATATCCTGAATACTACAATGATAAATTAAGGAATGATTTAAAAAAAGATGAAAATCTTTTTGATTTTCCAGGATTAAAGTATAGTGAATCTGTTGAACAGTCTAAAGCAATAAATGTTATTTCAGACCCAATAATAATTATTGCGGGAAATGGTATGTGTACTGCTGGAAGAATAAAACACCACATAAGGAATAATATAGGAAATCCTAATAATACTTTGCTTTTCGTAGGTTATCAAGCAGAGGGTAGCTTAGGTTATTGGATAAAAAAAGGCGAAAAGAAAATCAAACTACTTGGAATTGAAGCAGAAGTTAAATCTAAAATAGAGTCCCTTGATGGATTTTCAGCTCATGCAGATTATTTAGGTCTTATAAGATGGCTGAAAAATTTTACTGTAAAACCTAAAGAAGTAATTATATGCCATGGTGAAGAAACGCAGAGTATTGCATTTTCAAAAAGAGTTCAAAAAGAAGGTATGAATACCTATATCCCGAGCATTGGAGAAGTTTTGACTTTTTAAATAAAATGATGAAAAATAAAAAACTCAGACTGCCTCAAGAAAATCTTATATTTTCTGGCTCTTCAAAACAAGTATACGTCCAAAATGGATATTTTGGAACGCCCCGAAAACAAGTATGTTTTCGCTGTTTTGAAGACTTCGGGTTCGTGTTAAAGAGTTTTTTATATTCAGAAAATTCTAAATTTTCTGACTGTTTGTTTAGGAAATAAAATTTCCTAACTCTCCAACTCTGAAGAGTTGAAGATTTTGTAACGAACAGAGAGGACAAAACAAACATGGTATTACAATATAAACTCAAATCTGAAACTCGATGGAAAGATTATCATGGAAAAGCCAAACTAAAACTATCCGTAAGCAGATATAATTTTAGACTTTTAAGCAGTAATAAGAAAAAGGTTCTAGTTAAAACTGGCAGTTATGCAATAGTTATGAAACGATTCAGACAAATTGAATTCTTTAAACATCGAACATAAAAATGTAAAGGAACCAAGTTTCTCGCAAAAAACAATATTTTTTTGATTACATAAATCTTTATAATATTGCTATTATTACGATTTTTATGACTGAATGGAATATTCCGATATGGCAGGGAGGAATGGGTGCGGGTGTTTCAAGTTATAATTTGGCAAGGGCAGTTTCAAGCCTTGGTCAAGGGGGTATAGTTTCTGGAACAGGTCTTGATGTTTTTCTTGCAAGAAGACTTCAAGATGGAGATTTAAATGGAGATATAAGACGTGCACTCGATAACTTTCCATTTCAGGATATGGCTAGCAGAATTACTAATAATTATTTTATTTCAGGGGGACGCAAGGGAGAACCCTACAAAAAAGTTCCTATGCACACTCTTGAAGGAAATCGCGAAGCCCAAGAACTTTGCATAGCCGGAAATTTTGTCGAAGTTTTTTTAGCTCATGAATGTCATTCTAATCCCGTAGGAATTAACTATCTTGAAAAAATTCAGTTATCTCATCTCCCTTCACTTTATGGCGCCATGCTTGCAAATGTAAATTTTGTAGTTATGGGTGCAGGTATTCCAATTGAAATTCCAGGAGTACTTGATGCTCTTGCCAAAAATCAACCCACAAGTTATTTAGTTCATGTTCAAGGAGTTAGTGATAACAAAGTATATCGGACCTCATTTAATCCTACTTTATTTCAAGAAAATAATAAAATAAATACTCTTTATCGACCCGATTTTTTTCCAATTATTTCGTCCGTAGCTCTTGGTTCAATACTTCTTAAAAAATCAAATGGAAAAATTTCAGGATTGGTAATTGAAGGTAATCTTGCAGGTGGACATAATGCCCCTCCTAGGGGGGCATTAAAATTAACTTCTGATGGTCAACCAATTTATGGTTCTAGAGATGTAATTAATATTCAAGAATTGCAAGATTTAGGCTTGCCTTTCTGGCTTGCAGGAAATTATGGCTCTCCGGAAAGATTTCATGAAGCGATAAATCAAGGGGCTAATGGAGTTCAGATAGGGACAGCTTTTGCACTTTGCAAAGAATCTGGATTAGATGATGAATTAAAAAATCAGCTCATTCTTAAGGCATTAAGGGGCGAAGCAGTTGTTTTTACAGACCCTGTTGCTTCACCAACTGGTTTTCCATTTAAAGTTGCAAAACTTGAAGACACATTATCTGAAAAAGAGATTTATGAAAAAAGAAAAAGAATATGTGATTTGGGTTTTCTTCGTCAGGTCTATCAAACTGAAGGAGGTAAGATTGACTATCGTTGTCCTGCTGAACCTGAAAAAGTTTTTCTCGCAAAAGGCGGAAAACTTCAAGACACAATTGGAAGAAAATGTTTATGCAATGCTCTTACTGCAAATATTGGAAGATCACAATTACTTTCTGATGGAACACTTGAAAAGGCCTTAATAACTTTAGGGGATGATTTTTCCGGCATAGGGCGTTTTTGTACAAAAGATAATCCAGAATATACTGCAGAACACGTTATTAAAACTATTTTAAACCAATAACCAAATAGAATTATTAAAAATCCTTAAAGTTAATATCCACATGAGTTCCGTCACAAAAGGGTTTATTGATGGATTTTCCACATCTACATAGGGTTACACGATTTCTTTTTTCATATTCTTTACCTTCGCAGGATTCTATTGAAACATTACCCCTAACCCATAATGGACCGCTTACGGTACTATTCGGATGCTCTATTAATACTATTGAAGGTTTGAAAATAGTTTCGATTGGCTTTTTTGTTTTTTTATCTAAAACGACTAATCTTCCAGAAGGGCAGTTATTGGCTTGTTCTATTGCGAGAGCTCGACATTCTTTGAGATTAGATTTTTCAGTTAGTTCCCAAATTCCCTCTTTTCTATCACAAAATCCTGCACCTATACAAAATTGTTCATTATCTTGAAGAATTAGATTTGGACCATTTATTACTTCAATATTATCTTTAAACTTTTCAGTTACATCTGCAGTTTCAGTGCCATTAAATTTAACTTTAACATGAGTTCCGTCACAAAAGGGTTTATTGATGGATTTTCCGCAACGGCATAGGGCACAGGAATCAGAAGACACTATTTTTTTAAGTTCTTTCCATTTTTCAGGGGTTCCTTCAGAATCAGTGACGATTATTTCTTTTGAAATAGGTATATTTCCAGAAATTAAATATGGTCCATTTTTAGTAATTTTTATCTTAAGTTGTTCTTTATCCATAATGCTTATTAGAATAAGAAGTTTAAATAATTATTGGATAGAGAATAGAATAAAAACTATCCTTTTTTTATTAATTTAATTATTCCATAAATGAATAATCCAGCACTAATAATAAATATAAAAAAGCCAGTTAAAATAATTAATGGTGCAAATGATTCCATCCAAACAGGATCTTTACCGCGGGCAATTATAGCCATGATGTAAACTCCAATTAAAACTAAGGTGAATAATAAACTACTTATCACAAATATTATCTTTGTTTTCATAGTTATCCTAACTATTTTTAGTTTATAAGAATTATCGTGTTTAATAGTGATTAATCTTTTTGAATAGCCAATTACCTAAGTTATAGCTACCATAGGCAATAAATAATGCAGCAAAAACATCAATACTATAATGAACATGCATAAACAATACAGTTAGTGCCATAACTATTGTTCCTATTAAAAAGAATATTCCTATTTTTTTATTTTTAAATAATAAAAATCCTAAAAAAGGCGTAGCAGTATGCTGTGAAAAAAATAATGCATTTTTAAAATCAATAAAGATAAACCATGCAGGAGTAGTATAAACTAATGCACTAACAGGTATAGCTAAATGAGTTAAAGAAATAAAAAAACTTCTTATTAAATTTAAGAGAGCAAACTGACTTATCGCTCTATGCAAACTTTTAACTTCAAAAAATAAAGGATAAATAAAAAGTAGTAAGGTTATTAGAGCAGAGCCATAGACATAAAGAAAAGTTAAATTTAGAGTAGGAATATTATCGAGGATTATATCTTTAACCGCAAGACTATTTTTACCATCCACATAATTTCCCGCAATAGTGCCTAATAAAAGTGCAACAATAAGGAAGATTAAGGATACTATAATTAAGTATTTATGTTCCCAGAATTCTGCACTCCACTCTTTTGGTTTTTTAGTTATAATCTCTTTTGTTTTATTTCCCATAATCAATTATGATTTTTTGATTTAAAAGACTTGTGATTTTAACTAGAAACCTATTGAATCAAAGATTCTAAGGCTTGTTTTATCTGATTAGCTTCATTTTTCCAGGTATTAACATCCACTTTGTAAATTATTGCATCTACTCCTTCTTGTCTAAATAAAGGTTCAAATTGAGATTTTACAGAAGTATAAGCTATAAGCGGAATTCTTTTTCCAGAACTTGAAGCTATTTTTTTTAATTCTCCTAAATATTGCAATGTTTTTTTATAACCCAAAATGTACTTTTCTTCTTCACTTGAATAAGTACTGCCTTGAACAATGCCTGGTGGAACATTAGAAATAATTGCGTCAAATTGTATGCCTCGAGATACTTCTCTACCTAAAGAATTTTTTGCTTCACCCAGATTAGTTTCAATAGTCAAATTATAATCTTTTTTAAGATAAGATAGAACCATTTCTTGAGCTTCTCTTTTTAGTTCATCTTGCCAATCAGTATAACTTCTGACTATTGTAAAGATGTTCTTCTTCATAGAAATTTTAATAGATGGAGATTAATAAGTTTAATCAATATATAGAATATATCTCTTGAACTAATTTCAAATATGCGATAGATAACCTTAAAAATAAACTTTCTTATCATTTATTATATTGCCACCTTCGCATATCGGTATTGCAATGGATTGCTAAGAGATGCTTCAAAAGTGAAGCAGTGCTTGTTTTTCTAAAGTTTGCTAATGAGGAAGAATCGGGTTCTTATGGGGTGCAGGGGACTAAGTAATAACTGTGTCAAAAGTGATGCCGTGCGTATTTTTGTTAGATTATTGAAGAACGATTATGCATGAAAGGGTGTTATTTTTAGAGGCATAATTAGGAAGTGATGAGTATTTTTATAAGATTAATATGCTATTATAATCTATTTCATATAAAATAATAAGCTTAACATTCGACGAAAATCCATATAAAATAATATATGTTTAAGGTTATATCTACATAGTGCTAAAAATAACCTATTTCCCTCAAAGAATTAACTAATAAACATGATTGTATAATTAAGAACAATAAACTTTATAAACCCTGAAATCAGACTCTAACTATGAAGTTCATACTAAAACTCCAAGAAGGCATATATGCTGAGATTGAGGCTGAAACATTAGCTGAGGCTAAAGAGAAATACGACTCATTGAAAACAGAAGCGAAGTCAGAGAAATTTGAGTTAGTTTCCTCGAGTAATAAAGCAGTAACAGGACTATATGCGCAGTTAATTTCATTAAAGCAAGAAGGCTTTTTTAATTCACCAAAAATGCTCTCAGAAATACGAGATAGATTGAAAGAATTGGCTATGCATTATCCTTCCACTTCATTTCCGCCCTACCTCAAT
>CAYIVX010000051.1:0-6538 GCA_964366925.1 Candidatus Woesearchaeota archaeon
TATCTAAAGAAACATACAATTCTTTTCCATTTGAAAATTCCATTAAAACATCACAGGAATCTTCTAAATCTAATCTTAATTGATTTATAGAAACTATTCTAATACCTTTTTCTCTCAAAAATTGAGCTTCTTCTTTAGAATATCTTCTCATTCCTACCAAAAGAATATTTTCAGCAGGAAACCCCTCTTCAATCAAATTTCTTAACCAATTTCTATTATTCACTTCCTTACTATCCTTCAAAGAAAAACAATCTGCATGAGCATCAAAGACAATTAGGCAAGGTTTTTTACCTTCATTTTCACAATAATCTAAAAAAGCTCTTGTCAAAGAATAGCTTATAAAATGGTCTCCTCCCAAAAAAATTATCTTTGGTTTTTCTTGAAAATCCTTAAAAGCGTTTTCATAAATTAGTTTGTTAGTTAATTTCAGGTTTTTATTGTCTAAATGAATCTCTTCCAGCTCCAAGTTATCAAAATTAATCAATTTTCCTTGCTCATTCACTTCAATTTTCTTTAATTCATTAAGAATTGCATTTCCTGCTTTTTGACAGCCTTCACTATTATCTAAAGAGTTTGTTCCAGGAACCTTAACGATATACATAAAATAAATTGCAAGAAGATATTTAAATAATAATCTGTTCTTTATTTTATGGAAACAAAATGGGTACTACTCTCTTCTATTTCAGGAGTTGTAGTAATTGGTTTAATAATGCTAATTGTTATTTCAAATTCTTCCAGCCCTAATTTAAGTTCTGAAAACGAGAATATCCTCGAAGATTGTAAAACTTTACAGTATAATGGCAATAATAAAATAAATATTGTTTTCTTTTCTGATTCAGATATATCAAAAGATTATGTAGACTATTTTCTTGCTTCTTCTCCTTATAATTTAAAAAAGGAAAACTTTAACTTTTTTTATATAGATTCTTACATTCCTGAATGTGAAATTTATAAGGGAATTGCTATTCTTTGCTATTCAAAAGATTTAGTTAGAAAAGCCTCTTCTTGCCCTGTAGATATAATCGCTGTAATAAAAGACTCTCCTCCAGAAATAAGAAGCTCTTCTTATATGAATGTCTTAAGTATCAATATACAACACCCAAAAACAGTTTTATTGCATGAAATAGGACATTCTCTAGCTAATTTAGCAGATGAATACTTACCTTCTCAACTTCCGAAGAAATCTAAAAATTGTGTAGAGGATTGCAAAGATTTTAAAGAATTAAATGAAGGCTGTTTTTCAGGTTGCTCTGAATCTAATAGATTTAGAGCTATAGAAGAGGGTGTAATGAGAACATTAAGTTCAAAGAGTTACGGAAAATTTAATGAACTTTTAATTAATGAAAAAATTGATGAATCTTCAAGTAAAGGTTCAGAAATAACTTCTTTTGCAATAAATAAAGTTGTTAATTGTTCTGAAGAAGAATATGCCTTAATAACAGGAAATTATCAAAACAAAAATATAACAATAAAAGATAAAACAATAGAAAAAGGATGTTTGGGAAATAATGGTGCAGGTGACTTTACGTATAAAATAAATACTGAAACAACTACCTTAAAGGAAAAAGAGTTTAATCCAGAATTTATATTTACTGATAATTTAGAAACAGGTTCTGCAATAGAATATCAAGGAGAATTTTCCCTAAAGATTCCAATAGTTGAAGATGCAAAATCCCTAGAGATACTAAAAGAGGAGCAGATAATAGCTGAAACTAGTCTTTCAGATATTAGCTCTAGGCCCTGCAAAATAGAATGAAAATAAAAAAAATACTTAACACTAATAAAAAGAAAGGATTGTCTTCGATAATAGCAAGTTTAATGATAATTCTCTTATCTCTAGCTGCTTTGGGAATTGTCTGGCAGATTGTTGAGAAGCTTACAAAACCAGAATTAATTCTTTCTCCAAAATCTTGTTTAGATATGCAACTATCTCCACCTTATACATTAGATAGGGTATGTTACAATTCAACAACTAAAGAACTAATTGTTAGCATAGAAAAGAAATATGAGTACAATATTGAATCTTTATATCTAATAGTTAATGAACAGAATTCTCAATCATCTAAATGGTGTTGTGGAAAACAATGTCCAAATTGCATATTACCCCTTTCAATTTTAAGTCAAAAAGATCTTTTCATGCCAATAGATTTAAAACCAGATAAAATAAGTTTAGAAATTAATGATTGTATTCTAGAAACAAAAGATGTAATTGATTGTTAGATAATTATAGAAATTCTAATTAAAGAAAATACAAAGATTAAGCTGAAGAACCACCACTACCACCGCCGCTTCCGCCAGTACCAACATTCTCTCCAATTAAATTATAAACGCAATTAGCATATTCAGTATCGCTAATTGGGTTAATTACTTTGCACCAAAGCTTTACAACAGCCCTCTTAAAGGCACTTGCTTCTTGAATCATTTGAGTTACTTCAATACATTCTCCAGAAGAGCATATATTGCTTTCACATTCATAACTATTCTGGCAATTTGCCCAACCACCTTTAGAATTAACTGTCTTTTGCATTTTTACCTGCCCATCATAATCGCAATAAGAATTTACTTTGTTTTCAACAACATTACCTTCCCTAGTAATAGTAAAAGTTATAATAATATAACTCTCTTCATAATTATCTGAATTGTAAACAACATCATCTGCATAGAAACTTACTTTAGTTACCCCATCACCCCAGACAGAAGCGTCAACCTCAACAGTATCTCCTTTCTTAAAAGTATAGGTTTGATTATCCCATCCCTCAACCAATAAACTAGCAACACCATCAGAAGTTATTGAAAGGCTTAAGCCTTGCTCACTTTCTGCTTGAGCTACACTTAAACTATCAGTCTCTTTTTCAGAACTTGAACCTTCAGAAAATCCAATTGTATGTTCAAATCTTATTCCATAAGGAATACATTTAGTATCTAAACTTTCTCCTTCAGGATAAATCCAAGCAGGAATAATACATCCAGAACAAATTCCAGGAGTACAGCTAAGCATAATATTAGCAGATTTATCGCAAGTATAATCTTGACATCTTATTTGTTGAGAACCATACTCTGGACAAATAGTTGGAGTTAAAAGACAATTCCACGACGGAGAACAAATCTCTTGACTAAGTTTAGACGGACAAGAAGATAATCTTGTGTCTATCTGCCCTGCTTGAGGATAAAATAAATCAAAATTTTCCCATCCAACATAAGTTGAAGTATAACTTCCTCTCAAAGAAATAATGAAATCATTAATATTTTCTTGAACTGCTTTAGCAACCTCTTCATCACTTAAATAATTATACTCGCTAATATATGCCTCAACCTGGACATTCCCAGAATACCATAAAACAGTTCTGTATTTATAAGGGTAGGGATTGATTGGACTAGGAGATAATGCATTCCAATTACAAACAATAACAGAATTCCCTTCTCCTTCAATATATCTGCTACTTAGTTTACATTCTGGATTGTCTAATGAAGACTCTTCTATCTCCTTAAGATCAACATTAGGATTATCAAAAACTCTAATACTATAAGAAAGATATCCACTATTCTGTCCATCCCATACATCCCAGGCAGAATAATAAGAATGATATACTTCTTGTTGCCCATTTATCCAATTATATCCTTTATAAGAACTATTATAAGATAAGGTATATGTAACCTCATTTTCTGTAAATGATTTTGGATTTTTAATCTCATTTATGAAATTTGAACATACTTGAGTAGATGAACCAGAAGAATATTTTCCGCCAAGATATAAATTTCCATAAGTTTCACCCCCTGCAGTAGTCATACCCTTAAATACAAACCTTAAAGTTTCAAAACCAGGCATTACAACATTATTTTCCTCAGTAATAAATAAGTCATCATCTGCTTGCCACTCAAGAATAATTTTACTAAGAGAATCTCCTGAACTCTTTAAATAACTCTTCATACCAGTAACAATTCTACCACTAATATTAACATCTTTATCATTAGAAAGAATAACATGTTTCCCAGATGCCCGCCCAATTAAGTCGAGAGATTGCCCGGCAATATCTCCTTGAATCAAATAATCTTCTCCTAATAAGTATATTTCACTTCCATCTAAATCATCCCACTTTGGCTGATCTATAAATTCTAAAGTATAATTCAAAACAAATTCTCCCCCAAGAATTCTAATTCCAGTAGTTAATTCCCCGTCATGATAATCATTATCACTAAATTCACTCAAAAATAGATCCCCCACTAAGACTTTCTGAGCGTATTTGAAAAGATTTCCTTGATTGTCTTTAAACTCTTTATCTTTTAAAAAATTAGGCATATTAGAATCGACAAAGGGAAGTATACTAATGTCCCACCAAGACTCACCTAAATTAAATTTATTACTTGTTTTTTCTAATTTAACCAAATCTTCATTTTCATTTCCGCTTAAACAAATTCCGTTTTCACATCCACTATTACAATGCTTACAAGAAGCTCCACCACCAAAAGAAATACACTCTCCACCAACACAAGAATATTGCATACTAGAAACACAAGCATCCCCATATTTGTCACAATACTTTGTTGTTTGGCTAGGGCAATCTTCATCAGAAGTACAAGTTGTTACATTTCCACCAATACAAGCACCATCCAAACATCCATTCGGACAATTATAGCCAACAGTATTTCCTTGTCCATTAGAGAGACAAAATCCCTCTTCTAAAACAATTGAATCTACACAACCATCTTCTTCATAACCAATTATATTTCCTAAAGAATCACTTATTTGCACTAGCCCCTTAACATTATAATTCAATCCACTATCACTATCTGTGCAAGTATTAGAAGAAATTCCCGCTAAGCTATTTATTTCATCTTGGCTTAAAGCCTTATTGTAAATTCTTAAATCATCAATTATTCCCTTGAAAAATCTTGCATTAGCCTGTCCAATTCTAAAATCAGCAGAATTATCTAAAGAAGCTGCTCCTAAAACACTTGAACTTTTTTCAACACCATCAACATATAATTTTGTAACAGCTCCAGCAAATCCATCCCCTCCACTTCTTACAATCGCAATATGATGCCAACTATCAGTTAAACTTCCTGAAGCTACATTAACATTAAAACTTCCAACACTTGCAACATCCTGAAATCTAATTGAATTGGTTTTTGTCCCATCTCTTACTAGCCCATAACTACCAACTGTTGCTGCACTTGTAGAATATCCTTTAGAAACAATTCCTTCCCAAGAGCTATTTCCAGAAATTGGGAATTTCATCCATAAAGCTATAGAATAATCTTCACTTCCAAAATTAAAATCTGTATTTGTTTTAACATAAACAAAATCATCAAACCCATCAAAACTTGCTGCACTTGTTGTTCCATCTTTAGCAGTAACATAGGTTGGGCATTTATTTCCCGCAGCACTTATAGTGCACGTTCCACCATGAGACTTACCAGAAGAATCTTGAATATTTCCATCAAATTTATAGTATCCCACTAAACCATCTTCCGGAGAAAGTTGAACACCGCCAAAAATATTTTTAAAAAAATCTGTAAAAGCATTAGCAGAAACAAAAGAGATAGATAAAATTAGAAATAAACTTAAACAAATTCCAACCTTCACCCCTCTTTCCATTTCTTAACTAAAAAAAATAACTTTATAAATATTTCTGTAATTTCGAAAATTTGTGAGAGAGAGAGAGAGAGAGAGAGATTTTCACGTTTTTTTATATTATTATTAAAAATAAAATTTGATTATTACCTCGATAAAAATATTTTAAAGAAATTAATGAGCTAATAAAAAATATATTAATCTGTAAGTTAATAATAATCCACTATTAGTCATAAGCACAAACTTAAAGGAAAAACTCATAAACTTCAATCTTGATAAAGTTGAAGTCCCAGAAATTTTAATTTCTGAGAGAAAACCGATAGGTTCTTTAATCACCATTGAGGCAAATTTAAAGGAGATGTCATAAGAAGGACCTTAGTCCTTTTTATTCGGGCACCAATGCAAAAAAACTGTAATTTCCAGGCCTTACTTTCTCAGCTAGTTTCTTAACATCTTCCAATTTAACTTCTTTTATTCTTTTTTCAAATTCATAAAATCTTTCAGCATTTCCATCAATTTCTTCTAAAAGAAGATTAATCATTTGGATTTGAGAATCTTCCATAGAAATATGATAGTTTCCAATTAACTGTTCTTTAGCTTGATTAAGCTCTTTTTCATTCAACTCTTTAATCATTTTTTTAAATTCTTCAAGAATTATTTGTTTAACCTTTTCAACATTTTCTTTCATAGTTCCAGCATAAATTAAATTATATGCAAAATCCTTAGTAGCATTACTGCCACCCAAAATAGCATAAGCTAAATTTCTTTTTTCCCTAATTTCTGCAAAAAGTCTAGAAGACATTCCTAATGCCATTACTGCATTCAAAACTTCTGCAGAATAGCTTTGTTTATTTGTAGCTAAAGGAACATGATAAGCAAAAATCAAATTTGCTTGGTCTACTCCTTTTCTTGTTTCAATTTTTTCTTTAATTCTAAGTTTAATTGGAAATTGGGTAACTTTTCCTT
>CAYIVX010000052.1:0-6400 GCA_964366925.1 Candidatus Woesearchaeota archaeon
AAAAGAAAAAAAGATTTGGAATGTTCCATTATATTAAAGAATATTTTGAAAGCAAGAAAAAGAGAAAAGATGATGAGATAAAATTAAAAATACGGGAGATATTGGAAAAACATGGAAAAAAATAAGATATTTTTAAGTTTATTTTTAATTGGTATTTTATTTAGTTTAACTTTAGTTGTATCTGCTGACCAAAATAATACCACAATTAGCAGAGAAGATGCAGTTAGGGCAATAAATGATTCTCAATTAATTATAGAAAATATGAAAAATAATAATTTTTCGGTAAATTATGCTTCAGATTTGCTTGTTGAGGCTAAAAGAAATTTGCAAACAGTAGATTATGCCGAAGTTATAAGAAATGATTCAGCTACCCCTATTCAAAAAGCAGAAGCTTCGCAGGCATTGAATCTTATTGATTGGAAAAATATTAATTATAGTGTTGTTATCGAATCTACAAATAATATTAAAGAAGCACAAAAACAAGTGTTTCTTATTTTAGATAGTCTTAGTGCAATAACTTCAAGAATTGATAATGAAAAGAAACTTGGAACAGATACTTCTAATTCTGATAATATTTTGCAGCAAGCGAGAGATTCTTTTAATGCTGAAAGATATAATGAATCCTTAAGTTTAATTGCTAACGCAAATAGTGAATTAGATAGATCTGCAGGAGAGAAAGCAAGATTATCTATTTTAAAATATTATTCTATTAACTTTTTTCAGAGCTATTGGTATTATCTTTTAGGGGCTTTTATTTTAATTTTTATTATATTTTTATTTTTAAGAGGAAAAATAAAAAAGTATAATCTTATTAAGAAAATAACTCATATGAAGGCAGAGCAACAGGTTCTTACTAATTTAGTTATGCAAACTCAACGAGAAAGATATAAGGAAAATAAAATTTCTAGTTTAGTATATAATATTAGAATTAATAAATATCATGAAAGAATGAATGAAATAAAAGAAAGTTTGCCTGTTTTAGAAGCTAATTTATATGGTAAAAAGCCTAAACACGTGAAGATAAGTAGATAAACTTAAATAGAGAAAATTATAATAAATAATATGAAAGATAGTGTTAAAATAACTTGGATAATAACTGGTGCAATAGTTTTGCTTGCCTTAATTGGATTTTTTGCCTATTATCAATTTGCGGGAAAAACAATTTCAGTTCAAGGAAATTCTGTTGTAAAGGCAAACCCTAATGTGGTTAAAGTTTATTTTAATGTTGAAACAACAGGTGCTAGTTCAAGCGAGGCCAATTTAAAAAATTCTGAAATTGTAGATATAATGAAGGCAGCACTTCTTAAAATTGGAATAGCTGAAGATAAGATTGTCACACAAAATTTTCAGGTTAATATCTGGCAAGAATGGGAAAATAATAAGATGGTAAATAAGGGATATAAGGCAGATCATCAAATTGTTATCGAACTTGATGAAGCTCAGTTTTCTTTAATAGGTAATATTATTGATGCTGGGGCAAATGCTGGAGCAACAATACAATACATAAATTTTGAATTGAGTAATGCTAAACAGAATGAGTATAAGGCACTTGCATTTAAGCAGGCTTCTGAAGATGCTAGAATAAAAGCAGAAGGAATTGCAGAGGGACTCGGTAGCAAGCTTGGCGGAATTAAAAGTGTAAGTGTAAATGAATGGGGCTATAATCCTTGGCCAATTTATAGTAATCGTGGGGGAATTGCCTTGGCTGAAGCTGCTGATGCAAAATTAGCTACCACAAATATACAACCTGGTGAACAGGATATTTCTGGAACAATTACGGCAGTTTATAGACTCTGGTAATTAATCATTAACTTTTTATACATTTTTTAGTTAGATTGGCTTCGCCTATTTTTCAACTGAACGAAACTAATAATTAAACCAAAATAGAATTGAAGTTAGGGCATTTTTAGAGCGGTTTAGTTAGAACCCGAGCAGGAGGAGGGTTCGAGGAGGTAAGATATTTTATTCTGGAGGTAATCATTACATTTTTATATTCATTTTAACTCCAACAATTATGAAGGGTAAAGATGCTAGTGCCGGGGATTTAATTAGAGTTAAGACTGCAAAAGAAGAGATAGATGGAATTTTAATTGAGAGTTATGAGCCTGGTGTTGTTCTTGTAAAACTTTCTAGCGGATATAATATTGGAATTTCAAGAGATAATATTTTGGATATTAAGGTTGTTAAGAAAAATGAGAAAAAATCTGAAAAAGAAGTTGAATTTAAGTTAAGTCATAAAAAACCAGTTATTGATTTAATTATGACTGGCGGAACAATATCTAGTTCTCTTGATGTTAAAACTGGCGGAGTAAAATGGCTGACTTCTCCTGGAGAATTTTTTAAATATTATCCTGATATTTTTGAATTAGCAGATATAAGGATAATTAATCCTTTTATGAAATCTTCTGAAAATATGGATAGTGAAGATTGGATCAGAATTGCTAAACAGGTTAAGAAAAGTTTAGAAGATGAAAATGTTAAAGGTGTTATTGTTACTCATGGTACGGACTTTTTGCATTATACTTCTGCAGTTTTAAGTTTCTTTTTTCCTAAACCCAATAAGCCAATTGTACTTACTTATTCTCAGCGTTCGAGCGACCGAGGAAGTTCTGATGCTGATCTGAATTTATATTGTGCTGCTAAAATGGCTTTATCGGATATATCGGAAGTTATGCTTGTTGGGCATGGAAGTTCCAGTGATGATTTTTGTTATGCATTAGCTGGAACGAAAGTTAGAAAGATGCACAGTTCGAGAAGAGATGCATTTAAGCCTATAAATTCTTCACCTATTGCTAAAATTTACAAAGATAAAATTGAAATTTTAAAAGGCGATTATAATAAACGTGGAAAATCTAGTGTAAAAATAAATTCTGATTTTGCTTTTGAAAATAAAACTGCGTTAGTTAAATTTTATCCTGGACAAAATCCTGAAATTCTTGAGCATTATTTAAATCGGGGATATAGGGGAATTATTATTGAAATGTCTGGTCTTGGACATGTTATTACGGAGGGTACTAATAATTGGTTGCCCGTACTTAAGAAAGTTATAGAAAAAGGAATAACTGTTTGTGCTTCGGCTCAGACTATTTATGGCAGACTTGATCCCTTAGTTTATTCTCCTGGAAGAGAGCTTGAAAAAGTTGGTGTTATTTATCTTAAGGATACGCTTTCTGAAACAGCTTTTGTAAAACTTGGTTATGTTTTAGGAAAAACTAAGAATAAAGAAGAAATAAAAAAATTAATGCTTGAAAATATTTCTAAGGAATATAATGAAAGATTGGGTGAAGAATTTATCTAAATTAGCTTCTTGGAAGTCTTGCTAAAAATCTGTAATCTTTTTTTTCGTGGGTATAAATATTCCTTTCATCTGCATCATTCTTTTGATTTACTATTGCAAAGAATTCATTATCAAAACCATAGGAGATGAACTTAATTTTACCTTCTCTTTTTAGATCTTCTATTGTTGCTGGTGTTAAAAGTTCGAGGGGTTTTGTCATTTTATTTATCTAATTTAGCCAATACATAATTAGTTACAACTTCGCTATTTAATCTTGCTCCATGTGTATGGGGTGTGTATTTTAAAAGAGAATATGTTGCTTGGTTTTGTACTTTTACTAATTTTGAACCATTATCAATTTTAAGAGTTTCATTGCCGTTAGAATTTTCATAGTGTTCATGATAGGTTTGTGCCATTTTATTAATTTGGTCGTATAATCCTCCTGAAGGTAGTGTTTTATCGTCCCTTGCTCCGTGGCCTGCAGCATATTTTAACGCATTTTTAGAAGCTGTTTGTTTTGTTAATAATCCCTGTTCTACTTGTAATCTTCCAAGAAGAATGGCTGGATTTATTCCATATTTTTTTGCAGCATTTATTATTTTAGCTTCTATTCCTTTGCCTCTTAATACTGAATTATAACTATCTAATATTTGAGTAATATCTTTTTCATTAAGATAATTTTCATCTTTGAAGAATTCATTAGTCATTAGATGTTTTATATTTTTTGAAATTTGGGGGTAATCTTTTTCAGTGTAGGTCGGGAGTTGTTCTCTTATAACTGGTTGTTTTACTTTTGATTCATTTTTTTGAGGATTTTTATCGTGTATCTGTTCTTTTTTTTGCATTATGTCTTCTAGAGTTGTTCTAAATGGAAGACTCATATCGTCTTTGAATATAAAGTCAATTTCATCACCAAGTTCCATTGGAATTCCTTTTGGGTCTTCTGTATGTTCATCTCCAGTTACTGGAGCATAGAAATTATAGCCAGAAGTATCTACAACAGGAGCAAGGGGATTCTTAAATTCCTGTTCTGCAGATTGATTTTGTCTTGGGGCAAATCCATAGAGAGCTAGGGCTGTAATAAATAGGCTCGCTATTGGCAAGGCCGTTTTTACACTGTCAATTATAAATTCAAGGTTATCCCTGATTTTTGAGTATCTTTTCATATTATTTAGGGTTTTTTAGGGTATTTAAATCTTATGATTTGTTACTCCTCTATAGATACAACATAAGGAAAGGTTTAAAAAGGGAAATTAGTTTATTGTTTCATGAAAAAAATAATCCATATTGAAGATCAAATAGAATGGCGAGATAATGTTCGATCGGCATTAATGCTCGATGATTCTATCGAACCTGTTATTTCTTATGAATGCGTTGAAGATTTTAGACAAGCTAATTATCCTTCTGCTAATCTTTATATCTTTGATAGACATCTTCCTGATAAGAGGGGACAATGTCCTAATGATGAATCTTGGAAAACCTTATTTGATATAGTTAATTGTCTTCATCCGGGTATAAAAGTTCCTTTAGTTATTCTTTCAAGTCATCCGCCTAAAGATTGGAAAAAATATCGAAATGTTGTAGATGCTATTAGAAAACCGCAGAATCCGCAGGATTTTGATTTTGCGGGATTTAGAAATAAAATAGAAACTTATTTAGGTTTAACTTCGGGGGCCGTGGTTTAAAATGGGTCTTGAAAATATTTTTTCACAGGAGAATATTCAGAAATATTCTGATGCTTGTATAGATTTAGCTCTTTCTATGGCTGATGTTAAAAATAATTCTTTTAATTTTGATACTTTGGTTATTCCTAGTCGTGGGGCCTTTCCTTTCTTTTTGGGCATGACCTATGCACTTGATAAAATGCAAGGCATGGGCGAAGAAATTTCTTCTTTTTATAAAAAGCTTTCAATTCAACCAATGCTTAAACCTTTAATGCCTAAAAATTGTAGGCTTTCTACAGAACATGTTGATGGTGGAGTTAATGTGTTGCTTATTCCATTTACTGCTGATTTAAGCATAAAAGATAGAAATGATTCTACGGAAGTTGATGATAAAAGAACAACATTATATACCGGTAAAACAAGAGAATATTGGGCAAGAGTTACGGCCGCTTTTTTTAAAGATACATCTGAACGAATGGTAGATCCCTACTTTAGAGTATTTAATGAAATTGTTCTTCAAGAATTAGAAGATAGAAAAGAAGTATCTTCTTCCTATGAAAATTTTCCAGCTATAAATAATTTTGCAATGATTGATACGGTTATTTCGGGCAGAGCTTCTAATGAAATTTTAAGATCTTTTGATATTATGGCTAAAGAAAGATATGACGCAGCATCTCCGGATCCGGATGCCATAAGACCCTATGCTTTTTTGATTGTCGATGATGATGGTAAAAAATTAAAAACTCCTTTTAAAAGATTTTTACAGGATAGGACTAAAGCAGACTTTACAAAAATGTTGCCTATACCTAACATTGTTTCTGAAGACACTGGTTCTTCTTTATTAGGGGTTTCAGCAGTAGTATATCCTTCTTTGATGGAGATTTCAGAGAATTTTATTTATAATGGGAGAGAATTTTTTGTTGGTGCTGGAAGTTGGCATATCCAAGATAGTGGAGATAATCTTTTTCATTTTAATCAGTTTATGGATCTTATTTACTCTGGTGTCGATTCTTCTTTGGCTAGCGAGGGTTCTCCTGTTAAGGAAGCATTTGTTCGTAAAAGAGAGAATTATTTAAAATTTGCAGAAAATATTGGTTTATTGGGTATAGAAGATACTTCCTTGGGTTGCAGCAATTATCTACAATCTTTAAATTCGAATTTGGGAGATAGTTATTTAACTGGCTCGAATGTTCTTCATGTAAATTTTAAAGAAAAATTAACTAGAAAAATTGGTAGAAATATTTGTAGTTTTCCGGGTGTAAGTTGTCGTAAGGATGATTTAACAACTAGGTTTTCAAAATAATTTTTAATTATTTATTTTAAAAGCTAAACTTTAAAACTCCATCATTCTTATTATTTTTATGGTTGAAAAAGCTGTTAAAAAGATAGAAATGCGTTCTGGGCTGGAAATACATCAGCAACTAGATACTGGAAAGTTATTTTGTAGATGTCCTTCTAT
>CAYIVX010000053.1:0-6301 GCA_964366925.1 Candidatus Woesearchaeota archaeon
CTATTTCATCAATACAAACAATACCTTTATTTGCTAGAACCATTGCTCCTGCTTCTAGTGCCCAACCTTTTAGAAATTCATCTTTAACTACTGTGGCAGTCATACCTGCTCCTGATGCGGCTTTACCAACAACGTATCTTCCTTTTGGAGCCATCTCAGAAATAAATTTAAGAGTTACGGATTTTGCAACTCCAGGATCGCCTATAAGTAAAATATGGATGTCTCCTCTTTTGATGCTTCTATCTCTTCCGACTTTTCTTGTACCACTAAACATTTGTAAAACAAGTGCTCTTTTAATTTCTTCATAACCCCAAATACTTGGAGCAATACTGGCTGCTAATTTTTCAAAAACTTTCGGATCTGCTGCAAGTTCTAAAATTTGTCTTTCGTCTTCATCACTAATTTTAACTTCATCATAGGTTTCTTCTAAGGGGATTATATTATTTGCTTCTATTGCTAAATCAAATCTTGTAGATATACTTCCAGTAGGCAATGGAATCGGAACTTCTTTTAAAATTCCCACAACACGAACTCTGCTACCGGGGGTCGTTTTTTCTTCCATTCGCGGTTCTACTAAATCTTCTTGGAGAAATGTTGCAAGTCTTCTTGGTTGTTCTCCGCCACTAAGAGATTCTGGAGATTCTTCTATTACTAATCTTTGAGCATCAACCATTTCTTTACTTTTAAGAGTAAATTGTCCTTTTCTTCCGCAGGAACATTTTGAGGGCTCACGGAATTTTTTCTCTATTTGTAGAACTGAAATTATCGTCCCGCAGGTTGGACATTCAAATTTTGCTAAAACAACTTGGGGGCGAACATCAGAAGCCTGTCTAACTATACCTTCTATGGAAATAAGTCGGTTAAGATGTTTTGCTCTTATGTGTCCTATTTTAGAATGTTGTGTTTCGGGGGCATTAGTTAAACGAACTTTTGCACTTTTAATTAATCCTAACTCATCAAGAGCGGTTTCTAGAATTTGAAAAATTTCTTCTGGTGTATTTATGAGTTCGTCTGCGAGTTTGTGGGAAAAAGAAGCTAAATCATTAAAGTCTATTTGAATAACTCTTTTATCTTCACGAATACTTTGCCCAATTTCTTTTCTATAGGTATCAAAAAATCTTTTAGCTTCGGCTATTCGTTCTTCGGTTTCCCTTTTTTCTACCATACATTAGGGGATGGTTTCTGCTTTATAAATAATTATGCAATTTGATATATTGCTTTAGAATAAGAGTGTTAGGAGTTAATTATTAATCATCTGTTGGTTGGTCAGACATATTAAATGCGGCACAGAGTTTTACTAAATCACAGGGGTCTTCTAAGTCTAATCCACAAGTACCAAATCTTTTAATGCCACTGTCATGATGAAATTTTACCAATTTTTTATGAATTACTTCTGAAAAATCTTGTAAGATGTCTGCAGGTATTTCTGGATGTTTGGCAAGGACTCTAGGGGGTAATGGTGTTGAAATGTAATTTAGATTTGTTGGAAGTGCATAGTTAACCATACTTATGTTAAAGCTAACTTCTATTTAAAGATTTATATTTAGAAAATTAATTATTTTTCGAGTCTTTTGATAACTTCTTTTATCTTTTTATTGAGTTGTTTCATGCTATCTTCTAATTGTGCTCGGTTTTTTGTTCCTGTGCAAACTAATTTGCCGTTGCTGAAAAGTAAGAATGTTGCATTTGGTTCAACTAATTTGTAAACAAGTCCTGGAAATTGTTCTGGTTCATATTCTGTATTTTCTAGTTCAAGGGCTAGTAAGTTTAAATTAAGATTAATATTTATACTTCCCGATGCTACAATATTTTGAACAGTTATTTTTGGGACAATTGTAACTCTAACTCCAATTTTTCTTAATTGTTTTATAACTTCTTGAATAACTTCTTTAACCTGAGCTATGGACTTTGTTCCTGTGCAAACAAGGTTTCCGGATGAAAAAACAAGAACAGCAGATTTTGGCTTTTTAACTCTTAAAACTAATCCTGGAAATTGTTCTGGATTATATTCAGTATTAGGTAATGTTTTTGCAAGTTTGGTTAATGGAACATCTTTTCCTAAAGAAGTGGTTGCTACGATGTTTTGAATTTTTAGAGAATCTTTTGTCATTTTCTGTTAGGTTTTATAAATGGATTGGGTTTTTAAAGGTTTGCTTTTTTGCGAGAATTTGCCGTCGGAAGATTTTTGGCTTTTTAAAGAAAATTTGGATTAAAATGTTTGAGAAAAAAATAAGAAATAGGAATCTTGGCGAAGTTATGTGTTGCAGAATATATTTCTTTAAATAATCTTATTTTTATCCGGGTTTATGGTCTTATTAGATACTATAAAAAAATATTTTGAAAGTGGGAGAAGAGTAATAATTATCAAGAGTTTTTTTTCTGGAGGGATAAGCCCTCGTTGGCCTGGAAAGGTAGTATTTCTTAGTGATTTTACTAAGGGAAAAAGTAAATATATTACTGCACTGCACGAGTTTCTTCATTTAGATTGTATGTATAGCGATGAACATAGATGTTCAGTAAGGCCGGCCAGCTGTATGGACTGCCCATGTGAAGATGAAATAGATAAAGAAGCTAAAAAGATTTATTGGGAGAATGGTGAAGAAGTTAATTATCTAAGGTTGATGATGGCAAGAAAACATAAACAAATTTATGTTCCTGCCCGAAATAAAAATGCAAGAACTCTTTGTGAACAGTTATACTTCAGTTTTTACTAATTATTTTCTAATTTCTTTCTTAAATTCTTTTTGAACTTCACTTAGGGTTGCAATATCATTCACGCTTCGGTCTGTTCTTAGTGTTGTAAAACGAGGAAAACGCATCGCAAATCCTGAGCTGTAGGAAGGAGAGTTTTGTAAGTCTTGATAGATTACTGTTATGACTATTTTGGGTTTTACTGCTACAAATTTTCCTTTTTCAGCAGTTATTAATGGCTTTAGAAGTTTAGTCATATCATCATAACTTGTACCTTCCTCAGATTTTTCTTTTATTCCTGTTGAAACTCTGCCGATTTCTAATAATTCTCCAGAAGAATCTCTACAGGCGACATTAAAACTTGTAAGCCAACCGCCACGTTTTCCTGTTCCATATTCTGCACCAGTGATAACTAAATCTAATTCATTAGCTGCCGGTTTTAATTTTAACATGTCTCCTACTCTTGCTCCTGGTTTGTAGGGAGAATGAAGATTTTTTATCATTACGCCTTCTTCTCCTTCTTCTATTGCATCTTCATAGAATTTTTGAGCTTTTTTTTCATCATCAGTTATTAGTTGTTTTGCTGCTACAAATTTCCATTTTTCTTCTTTTATAATTTTTCTTAATAATTTTGTTCGTTTTTCAAGGGGTTCATCTATCATTGATTCACCGTTATAGTATAAAATATCAAAAGCATTTATTTCTACCGGAAGTTCTTCAGCCATTTTTTCGATATCATATTTTCTTTTTATTCTTTGACCGATATTTTGAAAAGAAGTGTATCTTTTTGTTTTCTTATCATAGCCCACTGCTTCTGAATCTATTATGAATGTTTTCGCGTTTACAAATTTTTTTACATATTGCTGTACTTCTGGAAACTGGTTTGTTACTTCATCCAGTCTACGAGTGAATATTCTTATTTTTCCATCTTCGTCTTTATTTATGAGCATTCGGAATCCATCATATTTGTATTCAAATACACAGGGTTTTCCTGCTCGTTCAAATCCATCTTGAATTGATTCAGCTTTTAGTGCTAGCATTACTTTTAATGGCTGACCTGGTGAAAGTTTTATTTTTTGTAATTCGTGTTTTCCTTTAAGAGCTTTTTCAAAAACTAAAGCAAAGTCGGTTATCTTATCGTAGGCAGATTGAACTATTTCAGTTGCTTCATCGTCTTTAGAAAAACATGCTTGGACAATTGCATCTCTTAGTGTTCCTGAACCCACCCCAATTCTTAAATCGTTTAATAAAGTTCTTATAACATATTTTGCTTCTATCGAACTTGCTCCGGATAAAAGTTCTGCTATGAGTCCTATTTTTTTATCTACTGTGCCTTTACCAGTTAGCTCTGGAAGATTTTTTAAATTTTCTATAACTTTTTCAGTAGTGAGTGATGCTGAGAATAAAGTTGATTGCGATTTTTTTCCTGTTACTTCTGCAGAAACTTCACCCAAGTCACCAATTTTTTTCCATTTTTTAACTATCTCTGACTCTGATTTTCCTGAAGATTTTGCAAGAGCTTTTATTGTCAATTGTGAAGATATTCCAAATTCCTTTTCTTCATAATCTGGCCAGACTCTACCCTGCAGAAGGTATAATACATCACGGTCTTTTTCTTTTAATTTTTTAAGAAATTCTGAAATTATTTCTGTTTTTTTTAATCTTGAGGAATTTTTCTCAAGTTCTTCATAGACTTCGCATAATTTTGAGTATAACATTTAAATTTCCTTTTTTGATTAATAAATATAAATAAACAACATATAAAAAACTTTAGTAAAACAAATTTTGCTAAATTAGCAACATTTGCATTTTGGCATTACTAGAATCTTTAGTCCCTTTAGTGCGATTAATGCACCAATGAATATTGGCCATGTTAACCAGTTGTAGTAAGCATTAAGTAATACGATTACTCCGAATAAAAGCATTATTGAGCCCATCATTCTTGGACTATGGCATTTGCAATCGCAACTTTCTTCTTTCATTTCTTTTCCTTTTGGCATATTTTTACCTCCTTTTTGATTATTTTTAATTTTTTCTGATTTATCCTAGATAACTGACGTCTTTTTTATCTTTTTGACAAGTTGATTCTTTGACCTTGGAAAGAATATCCCTAACTTTGCTTTCAACTTCTTCTGCAGTTTTCATTAAAGGTTTATAGTCTATTTTCAATCCAAGATAACTATCTAGAGCTTTTATGACTTCACCTGCTGCTCTTGAATCGGGAATGCCCGGAGTTGCTTCTGCAAATAGGCAGGATATTGGTATTTTTCCAGATTTCATAAGTAAAACTCCTGTGACGCCCATAACTATTCCATCCTTTAATGTTTCTATTTTTATTTTTTCAAATTTCTTAGATTCATAATTGGTATAGCAATAAACTTTTGATTTATTTGCTGACTTTTCAGGGGCAGAAATTCCTTCTATGCTGATTATTTCTTTTGCATTTAATTTTTCTGCAACTTCTTTTACTATTTGAGCAATTTCCCATTCTGCACCAGATACATTTGTCATTGTTCTGAAAATTACTAAATTTTCTTTTTTAGCATAGTAAATTTCTAGAGGTTCCATAACTTTTGAATTATGGATTATGGATAGTGGTAGAAGTTTTTCTGAATAAAAACTACCAATTTTTTTAGCATTGAGATTTTTAATTAGAAATTCGGTTGTAATTGTGCTTACAAATCCAAATCCTGGAAATCCCTCAATAATTGTTGGACTTTTTGGTTTTTCGGTTAGTTCTATCATTTTCTCTTTTTTATTCTAGTCTTAATGGGATATTGGTGTTTTTATAGTTAACGATAATTTTTATTTAGACTTCGTTTATATCTATTCTTATTAATGCAATAATTCGGAAACAGAAGTTGATTTAACCAATTAAGTCTTTTAAGCTTTGAAATTCTGGTTTATTTTTAGGGATTAATAACAAGTCAAATTGGATTAAGTATTATTAGAAGTTCAGTTAAGAAAGCGAGCAAGAGGCGAGAATTTGTATTTAAGTAATTGAGTTATAATAAAAATACGGGTTCGAGGAGCTTTCTGGCAGAAATTTTAATTAGACTACTCGTAGATATAGAAGATTAATACAATATATTTTTAAACTCTAAATCGAGTATAAATTTATGTTTGGGAAGAAAAAATGTTCTCGATGTTCTAAGAAAGTTGACAAAGGTTTTGACTTTTGTCCTTATTGTTCAAATCATTTTGTAGATAGAGCAGATTATGGTCTGCTAGGTAAGAATGATAATTTTAGGGATGCTGAAAATCCTAAATTTAAATCTGCTGGATTAGCAGATAGCTTTCTTGATAAAATTTTTGAAAGTGCATTTAAGGTTATAGAACGGCAAGTTCAAAAAATTTCTGAAGAAGAATTAAGGCATATGAAAAATACAAAGCCTAATTCTTTAAATCCTGGATTCAAACTTTTTATAAATGGCCAGCAAGTAAATCTTCCAGGAAATATTGCGGGTTTTCAATTAGAAGAGGTAAATGAAAATAGTAATCCTTATATTAAACAGAAAATTCCTAAACAACCAAAAATAGAAGCTCCTCAAGTTTCTGCCGAAACTTTAAAAAATTCTCTTAATCTTCCCCGTAAGGAAGCAAAAACAAA
>CAYIVX010000054.1:0-6265 GCA_964366925.1 Candidatus Woesearchaeota archaeon
GTATGCCTCTTGGAAACTTAACTTCACAATTTTTTGCTAATGTTTATTTAAATGAATTGGACTATCTTGTCAAGCATAAACTTGGTGTGAAATTTTATTTAAGATATGTTGATGACTTTGTAATCTTGCACGAAAATAGAGAACAGCTTGAAAAATGGAAATCTGAGATTGATGAATTTTTAGGGCGAGAATTAAAACTTGAACTTCATCCCGATAAATCAAAGATTATTTTATTAGATAGAGGAGTTGATTTTGTGGGCTTCAGAAATTTTTATTATTTTAAGCTTCTTAGAAAAAGGAATATAAGGAATATGCGAAGAAAGATTGAAATATTTAGAAGTGGAGAGTTAAGCGAAGAGAAATTTCTTGAAAGCTTTCTAGGTTGGAGTGCTTATGCAAAATGGGCTAACTCGTTTAAATTGAGAAGAGAAATTATACAGAAACTAAATTTTGAACCCGAATGTCCGAAAGAAAATCTTTTGTCATTCTCTTGCTAACATTAAGAAGCTCTATTCCGATGATGTTCCCTTTAGCATCTAAATCCAAGATTGTCTCATTATCAATCTTTCTATTTTTAGCAAACTTTTCATCACTAACTTCTATATACATTGCATTTGCTTCTTTGTCAATTGTTATTTTCATATTAATTATTAGGATACTTTAATTATAAATCTTTCTTTTCTTGTAAGATTTGGAGTATTTTTCTATCGTCGAAGAATCAAATCACTTTTCCAATCACCATAATTATTGTAATCCCAATCAATGAAAGCAAAAATGAAATAGCAATAAATTTTTTGCGAGTCATATGATGATCCATGGCAAGCATTGATATTCCTATTTCATTAGGTAGGGGCGTGATAATCATTATCTCTGCAAACATTAAAACAAGAAAATGCCGAAGTTTAAGGGGGATTTCTTCATCAATTTCTCTAACTATTTTTTCATTTTCAAATCTTCGAAGCTCATCTTTAAATCCAGTTTTAATAAGACTAAAAATTAGAAAATCTCCAATGCAAGCTCCAATTGCTCCGAGTACTACTGCGATAAAAATATTTTGGCTATCTGCAAGAATTAAAAAAATAGCAGCGGCTGGTGCAGCAGTAAATCCATAGGAAAAAAGCAGTCCTGTAAGAAAAGTTCCAAAATAACCCAAGGAAGAAAGAAATTCATCAAGCCTAAATATGTTTAGATATTCAAATAAAAAATATGCCACAACAAAACTTAAAACAAGTGCCAGAAATTTTGGATATTTTATATGGTATCTATAATGAGGTTTTTCTGTGATTGTCTTATGCAATAATTCTTCAGGTCTGCTTTTTTTAGTTTTCTGTTTCATTATTTATATATTTTGTTGGACGTTGGTATTTTAATTTTTTTCTATTTCTTTCCTTAATTGTTCAACAGAATTAAAAGTTTTGCCATAGCCTTCATTTTGAATTTTTTCAAGTTTTTTGAGATACTCCGGCCTTATTTTCTCTTTTATTATCTGGCGAGCCATTTTATTACTTTTTCCTCAATCCCAATATAGAAATAATAAAAACAGTAAGATACATCACAAAACCATATACGCAGGCAGGTATTCCACTTACAATAGCACAACTTCCCAATCCAAGTTTGGCAGCATAACAGGATTTAGCAATTAATTCTCCATAGCTCAGATATCCTGAAAACAACATTCCTGCTATTGCAATCCAAAATATAATTTTTAATGCTAACCCCTCTTTCATGAATAAATATAGCTAATATACTATAAAAATGTTTTTAAAATCAGCAAACGATTGGTTATTATGAAATACAAATCATCTATGGATAGAATTAATGCGGCAGTAAGGGCAAATAAAGGAGAACCTGGATTTTATGCGGTTTCTCTTGAAGGAAAGCTTTTGTTTGGATTTGTAGGAGAAGATTCAAAACCTTCTGATGCTGAAAAAGATTTAAGAGAAAAAGGTTATGCTGGAAAAAATTTCAGTTATATTAAAGTTCCAAATCCCGCAAAAAGATATATTCTAAGTGCAGCCTAAGATTTTCTATAGAAAGGCTTAAATAATAACATTACCATAGTAATTGAATGGTAATGGAAACAATGCAGATAAGAATTAATGAACAACTTGTTAAAGAGTTAGATAAAGTTGTGAAATCTGGATTTTATGCAAACAGAGCTGATGTTATTCGCGATGCTGTAAGAAGATTTATTTGGCAAGGACAAGTAGGAAGCATACCTAATAAAGGAGATGCAGTAAAACAAGTAAGAAAAATACGTGACAAACTTTCAAAAGAAATTAAAAGTTATAAGGATATAGAATCATTAAACAATTTTAGTAGATAACTTCTTCTGGTTTTTTAGCTATAACTTTATATTTGCTGGCCATTTTTAATAATTTTTTATCCCTTGTTATCAAAACTGATCCTGTTTTTTTAGCTAGTAACATATGAAGAATATCATAAAAACCAATAGTAAATTTATTATCTACTTCAATTTTTTGGGCTAATTCAAATTCGGATTTATCCAGACTAATCCTCTTAAAATTTGAAGAATAAATAAATAGCTTTAATTTATCTGCAAAAACTTCGGGTTTCAAAAGAAAGCTAATTTCTTTTAAAAGATATCCAGAGTAATAGATGGTTGAATCTGTCTTTTTAGCAAATTCAAAAAATTCTTTAGCAATAAACCAAAAGGGTTTCCCAAAGATAACACCTCTTTCTTTTTGCCATAAATTCAGATAAATGCAAGTATCAACATAGAAGTTTTGCATATAATATAAATGAAAAGAATGTTTTTATAAGTTTGTATAAACCAAATTAATATGTATATCAGTATATCACTATACTCTTAATTCTTTTAATCATATCCTTTTTCTGTTCATCTTTAAGAAATTCATCAAGTTTAGGATAAAAAAATTCATCCTCATATTTAGCATGAGTTTTTAATAATTCTAAAAGCGGAGAAATATCTAAATGACTGCCTATCTTTATGCTCTGCTCTTCTTTTTTTAAGGCAGTCATAATTTGCCCGTGCTCTTCCATAAGCTGAAATATACTATCAATATCTGCACCTTCGATATTCTGCATAATTGAAAATATAGCTTTTTCTTCAGCAAAAAAATGTTTTTCAAGATTCCATTTAAATTCTTCAAAAAGCAGAGACGTTTCAGCATTTTCCTTTGGTGCTTCATCAAAGTGAAGAAGCATTCGGTTTATCTTAACATGGTCCCTAAGCATAAATTGAGATATTGATTCTGTCATAATAATCTATGTTTGCTTAGAATTTATATCTTTCTGTTTTAATAATTATTCGTTTTTATAATCCAAAAATTCTCTGATACCATGACCTAATTTGTTGTTTTTGTTCCCGAGATTTTTTCAGTTCTTCAATTGTTTCTTTCTGAATTTCAATAATTTCGCTTTGACCCTTAATTATTGCAGTTTGATTATTGTTAATAGCATAACTTCCTTCAATTTTTTCACTGATTTTTTCCAGTTTTTCTGTAATTTTTTTTGTTAATTTATACGTAACAATGTTGAGGGTATCTATTCCACGTTTATGTTCTATTTGTAAACTTTTTTCTAAACCTCTTATGGCTCTAAATAGTTCTGAGGTAACTAGATAATTAGCATTACCTACTCTTCGTGCAACGCATAAATCCATATTCGCAAGATGAGCTTGTAATCCTTCTTGACTATTTACCTTGCTCTCCTGCATTTGCTTTCTAACAGGCTTATATCCTAGTTTTCCTGTTATTTCTTGTTCCACAAAATAAGGATAATCTCTAGGACTTTGAAATTGGAGAGTTCTAATCGTATGCAATCCTGGTACATCAGTATATCTACTAGCACGACTCACTTCAAACATAAATTGTTCTTTTATCATATTATTCTCCGTATTTTCTTAGAAATAAGCTTCTAAGGTGCTTCACACCCTCTTCTTAATTATTATCAATTATTTGACTTTTTAAGCTTTATCATCAAAATCCGTTTTACTTAACTCTATAAAAATCCACAAAAAGATCTACTCCTCGTTTTCGGGAATGTGGAAACCACTGTGAAATATATTCGTCAATTGTTGAAAATTCAAAAGGTCTGCCTGTTTCTTGCTCATGAAATATGCGTTCAAGTTTGTAATCAATCAGAATTGCAGTATGTTCTATTGTTTTTACTGCAGGCATTTGGTCAATTTCAATGGCTTTCATCTTGGGCATATCTGGAGTTTGTCTATGAACTCTGCTCCACAATGCTACTATGTCCCCAAACCTAGAATTTTCTTTGACAGATTTACAGTTCGTTTCAAGAAAAGTTTTCATTAAATCTCGATCAGCATAGGCAGGTCTTCCTTCTACTGATAAAAAATCTTCTGATTTTTTAACCATTTTTTTAAATGTTTTTTCAACTCCTAAAACATGAGCAACAGTCCCATGACAATTAGAAAGATAATTATCTCCGCCATTTAAACTTTTAACTGCTAGAACCGGATTCTTCCATAGAAAATTTATTCTATTTAATAGTTGATGTGCATCGTAATTCATTTTATATTATCAGAACTCTTTAATTCTTACTAACTTAGTTTTCTTTGGGTGCATCTAGCCTTTCTTTTTCTAAAAGAAAGGGTGGATTATTCATTATCCGCCAAACCTTTTCTTGTTCTAATCTTTCTAACAATATTATCTTGGATATTTCCTGGAACTTTTTCAAAATTCTGGTCTACCATTGAGAAGCTTCCTCTTCCTTCAGTTGCAGAACGCAGTTCACTAGCTAATCCAATCATTTCAGCTACAGGTAATCTTGCTTTGATAATACAATCAATAGCATTTTGAGTAACATCAACTAATTGTCCTCTTTTACCTTGGATTAATTTTGTCATTTCGCCCATGAATTGTATCGGACCTTCGAATAACATTGTTTGAACTGGTTCGAATAATATTGGTTTTGCAGTTGACATTGCGGCTCTCATAGAGTCTCTAACCGCAGGATAAACTTGTGCAGGTCCTCTGTGGATTGCATCTTCGTGCAATTTAATATCAACTAAAGATACTTTAAGTTTAGTACAAGGTTCTCTTGCAATAGGTCCAGCATCAACAACTTGTTCGAATGCATCTAAAACAAGTTCGATAACTTCTCCAATATTAACTTCTCCCTTAATCTTATTCAAGAATACGCAATCTTTGTAAATACAAATATATTGTCTAGCTTCTTCATTAGATATTCCACATTCATTAAGTTTTTTCCAAAGGGGTTCATCTTTCTTCTTAATTCTTCCTTCAGATATTTCAGCATTTCTTATTGCATTATAAACTGCAGGTTCTAGTGGTTCTACTTTTAAGAAGAATAAGTTGTGTTTGTTTGGAGATTTTCCTTCTCCAGGTTCTCCAGCTCTATCTACTGTCTCACGGTAAACTACAATTGGTGGAGAAGTAATAACTTCTACTCCTTTTTCTGTTCTGATTCTGTTTTCAACAATTTCAAGATGTAATTCTCCCATTCCTGAAATCAAGTTTTCACCTGTTTCTTCGTTAATTTTAATTCTAATAGAAGGGTCTTCTTTAGCTACTTTTTTAAGAACATCAATAAGTTTAGGTAAATCCTGTGGCTTAGGAACACTAATAGATTTTGTAATAACTGGCTCAAATATGTTTTTCATTTCTTCAAATGGAGTTTCTGGTGATTCTGTAACTGTTTCTCCAGGAGCAGCATTAATTCCTGCAATGGCAAGTACGTTTCCACAAGGCAGTTCATCCATCTGTTCTGGCTTAACTCCATTATAGATAAGAACCTGTTGAACTCTTTGTTTTGCTTTAGCTAAATTAAGATAAACTTCCATTCCATTTTTAATAGTTCCAGAGAATAATCTTCCAGCACATACTTCTTTTCCGCTTTTAGGATCGATAACAATTCTTGTGATAATAAATCCGACTTTTCCTTTAGGATTACAATTTATAAGATTTTTTCCGAATTCTGTTTCAATATCTCCATGCCATATTTTTGGAATTCTGTATTTTTGAGCATCTAATGGTGAAGGTAAATGTTTAATTGTCATATCAAGCAATACTTCAAAAAGAGGAGCATTCTTCCAGCACCATTCTTTTCTCTGAACTTCTTCCATAGAATAAATATTAAGAACATCTTTGAATGTAATTCCCTTTTTCTTCATGAATGGAACACTTAATGCCCAATTATCTCTAGCACTACAAATTCAACACATACATAAATAACATAAAAATTCCATGCCTTTAGGAATTATTGTTAGGGAAATTTTTAAAGTAAAATATTTAAA
>CAYIVX010000055.1:0-6265 GCA_964366925.1 Candidatus Woesearchaeota archaeon
AAGCCTGTTGAATAGGAAGTTGTCCTGCAATATCAACGAGTCTATTATTATCAATAACGATAACAGTATCAACTACGTCTCTTAATTCTTGCAATCCAAACTCTGCCTTTTCAATTCTTGCTTTTTCACATTCGAATGGCATAGTTACTACAGCGATTACAACTCCGCCTGCTTCTTTAGCAGCCTGAGCTACAACCGGAGCAGAACCTGTTCCAGTTCCTCCACCCATTCCTGCTAGAATGAAAACCATATCAGAACCTGCCACTGCTTTTTTAATATCAGAGATAGATTCCTTTGCAGCTTCTCTTCCAACATTAGGATGTCCGCCAGCACCAAGTCCTCGAGTGATTTCTTTTCCGATAAGGATTTTATCATCAGCCTTTGTAATGCTTAAGTGAAGTGCGTCAGTATTTGCACCGTATACAGTTGCTCCGTTAATACCTTTGTTGAAAAGCCAAGTTATTGCGTTACAGCCTGCACCACCACATCCAACGACTTTGATATTCGCCTTACCAGCCTTCAATTCATCGAAGTTGATCTGGTTTTTTTCCATATCTTCTATTGCCGATTTTGCAAATTCAAGTACCATTTTTTGTTTGTTTTTTTACCCTCCTTTCAGTTATTCGCTTTTTGAACTTCGAAATATTTAAATAGTTCATCTAGCTTACTATTTTATTATTAAAGGGGTAGAACGAGTAGATTTTCAAATAAGCACACACTATATATTGAAAACGAAAGGTATACCCCCTTAATAAATATTTCTAAAAATTTTTAATTTTAATTTACCTGCATTTCGTATGGAAAAATTTGGATTTTTTATAAAAAACCGAGTAATCATCAATTAAGAAGCATTGCATCGATACATACTGCTCCTCTTCTTCGCGTAATTCTATAACCACCTTCGCATTTTTCAAGGAGAAACATATTAAGGCAAGTAATCTGGTTCATAGGCAAAACATTGAGATTACATAAAAGATTGTAGTGATTTCCTAAATCAAGTTCACCGTAGCAGTTGCTTAAAAAATCACTTGTAGCCCGTCTTACAAAGTTCTGGATTTCATAATCGCCTTCCATAAATTATTTTGTCTTTGATGTTTAAATTATTTTCTCAAGCTTTCTAATTTTATTCCAAGTCTTTTCAAGACGTTTATTACTTTCCTTCAACAAAATTTTTAAGAATTCATCGTCAACTAAAAGAGTTCCACTCTCCATAATTGGCAAGGCCAAATATTCCGTACTTCTAAGTTCAAGAACAATTCTTCCACGAGTAGACATTATTCCAGAATTCTTCCATCCGCTTTCTCTTGCCTTTTCAAGCAAAGTTTCAGCATCAGCAAGTTTTTTACAACAAACATGAAGAATGCAAGCCTCTTGTTTAAAATTTAAATTCTCTTTTGTTCGCCCAGCTTCAATAAGTTTTTTCTTTAATTCCGCAAAACCAACCTTACCATGGCTGCGAAATACAAACATATTAGGCTGTTTTTTATCTAAATTTTTAATAAGAACAATTCTTCCAGAACAAGAAGAAAGAGTATAGTAATTAGATTTTTTATTAATCTTTCCACAAAGTTTTGCAATAGGTTTATCCCACGAGCCTATCGAGCTTTTATCATCTTTTCCAAGACAATCTGCTTTTCTTTTTTCAAAAGTTATTCTCATATTATTAATAAAGAATAGGAGTTTAAATAAGTTACAATTTTCATGAAGTTTAAATTTCACTAAATAAAAAACCTAATTAATAATCCCCCATTACAAATCGCATTTACCATTAATAATAAAAGTCACGTAAGCAAATGAGCAAGAGGAATTTGCTAAGTTAAATAAAAATGAAATAAATTCTCTATAATTTATACTTCTCTTTCTAAAACCTTAACATCAATATCTTGAGCAGAACATAATTTTGCAAAAACATCTGCATCGCTTTTAGAACCGATTCCAGTTACACTGCCATAATGCATAGGAATAGCAATTTTTGGTTTAATAAGTGCTGCAGCTTTTGCAGCTTCTCCAGCATTCATTGTCCAAGTTCCGCCTATAGGAAGAAGTGCAATATCAATATTTTTTATTTGCTTCATTTCAGGAATTAAATCAGTATCTCCCGCATGATAAATAAAAATATCATCCAATTCTAAAATATAACCCACCCAATCTTCTTCTTTAGTATGTGCAATCTTTTCCTTATTCAAATTATAAGCAGAAACAGGCCAACAACCAATAATATCTTCAAAAAAACTAATTTTTTCTCCGATTTCTATAACTCTCAAATCAATTTTACTCTGAATATGTCTCATTTTACTAGAAACATCCGCAGGACAAACAATAATAGTTCCATTATTACTTATTTTCTGAATATCTTCGATAGAACAATGATCATAATGTGAATGAGTTATGAAAATAACATCTGCGGGCTCAGAAATAAATTTATCGGGAATTTTATAGGGATCAATATAAATTGTTTTATTCTGAAATTTAATTATAAAACCAGATTGCCCAAGCCATTTTATCTCTAAATTCTTATAAATCATTTTGTTTCCTCTTTTTATAAAAACTAACCATTTTTAGAGTTTATAAGATTTTATGTTAAAAAAAATACACCTCGCCCTCGTTTCGCTCGCATCTTTCTAATGTGCTTACGCATAAATATTAAGTCAAAAACTAATAATTAATAACAATTCGAATCAAATTTAAGAATTATCAAGAAGTTTAGTTAAGAAAGCGAACTTGTGCAGCTTTCGAATTTAATGAATAATTACACAAATAAAAATTTATTCAAATTTCTCCGCCACATTCAAAAGAAAATTATCTTCTCCCTTCGCAGCCATCAACTGTATTCCAACAGGAACGCCTTCTATCTTACCGCAAGGAACCGAAATTGCAGGAATCTCTGCAATATTAGCAAGAACAGTAAGGGTATCATAATTATACATATCTTCCACACTTATTTTTTCTCCAAATTTATGCGGCAATCTAGGAACAGTAGGCATAACTATAATATCGCAACTCTTAAATGCTTTTTCAAATTCTTCAACAAGTAATTTTTTAGCATCTAATGCTTTTTTATAATATCTTCCTGAAAACTCTTCTTGACAAATCATCTGTCCACCAAGGATTCTTCTCAAAACTTCTTCTCCGCAACTATCTTCTATCTTTAATCCAAAACGACGGCCATCAAACTTTCTAGTTCCACTAAAAAATTCAGTGTAACAAATAGGATAATAGGTTTGTATTCCTAAATCAATATGTTTTATTTCGATTTTCTTTTCATTCCATCCTTCTTTCTTACAAACTCCAATAATTTTACGATTTATCAAATCGCTAATACTTTTATCAACATTAATTCCACCAGGAATACCCACGACAATATTAGTTTCTTTCTTCCGGAGTGATTCTTTCTTTTCTAAAGAAAGAAGGTTCTTTTTATTAATTTCAATAGTAGTGGAATCATGTTCATCAGTTCCAGAAATAACACTAAAAACTTTTTTAACATCCGAAACTTTTTTAGCAAAAACCCCAATTTGATCAAGACTCATAGCCAAATCAATTAAACCATAACGAGAAACAGCCCCATAACTAGGTTTAAATCCAACAATTCCACAATGAGACGCAGGATTTCTTATGCTCCCGCCAGTATCAGAACCAAGAGCAACATCACAAAAACCAGCAGCAACAGCAGCAGCCGAACCGCTAGAACTTCCACCAGGAATTCTATCTAAAACAACAGGATTCTTACAAACACCAAAAGCAGAACTCTCACCACTAGAACCACAGGCAAATTCATCCATATTAGTCATACCAATAATAACAATCCCCTCTTTCTTTAATTTTGAAATAACCGTAGCATCAAAAGGAGCCTTAAAATTTTCAAGAGTTTTAGAAGCACAATTAGCAGTCAAGCCTTTAACACAAATATTAGATTTAACAGCAAGCACAAGGCCCGCTAGTTTTTCAGGAGCCTTGCCTCCTCGAAGCCTGCTGTCCACCTCTTTAGATTCTCGAAGAGCATGCTCACTAAGGTGAAGAATAGCATTGATTTGTTTTCCCTTCTGATTATCTTTAGCTATTGCTTCTAAATATTTCTGGATTTTTTCTTCGGTTGTTACGATCATTCTACAACCCTCACAATTTTTCCCTCATTATTTATTTCAATAAAACTTTTAAGCGTACCATTAAGATAACTATTGCACTGATTCTCAATTAAATCATCTGCACTTGTCCTAGGAGTATGAACCATATCTACCGCATAATCTCCGCAATTACCAAGACATTCATAATTAGAACCAACGCCTCTAATTTTTTGAATTGTATAAAGATTAGTTGCACAATCAAGAGCAGCCCATTGTTTTTCTACATAATCAGGCATACTAGAAGCATTTCCATGCATAACCCAAATTCCATTATCTCCCTTTATCCAACTATCTTCAGGAATTCGTAAAATAGTGAGTAATAATATAAAAACTATTAAAATAATTCCCACAATAAAAATTGGCTTAAATCTTAATTTTGTTTTATTCTCTTTACTTTTATTTTTAATTAGGATTACCATGATTTTTTCTCCTTATTATTTCTACTTAGTGGTGCATTAATAAAATCTTCCCTTGTTAGCAAGGCATACTTGTATACGGACTTAATTAGCTCATTGCTCCTTGAAAAAGGAGTATCTCTTTTTTTCTCATAATAGGTATAAAGAACCGTTTGAACTCCATTTTCTTCAAGATTTTTAATTACTGGAACAAAATCGCTATCAGAAGAAATCAAGATTATTCGCTTTATATTAGGAAATTTGATAGGCACACTCGTTAGGTCCATAGTTAATAACACATCAACAGCCTTTTGTTTGTATTCATATTTTCCTTCGAGTTTTAGTCTTTGGCATCTTCCTTCCCTTATAATAATCTTTTTTTGTTTCAATTTATTAACAAACCTATCATGCCCATCTTTCTTACTCTCTTCAATACTTGAGGGATTTGAACTCTGAAAGGGTGGAGCAATATAAAGAAAAATCTGGTTGCAGTTTAACTTTTGTTTCTTGGATATATTTTCTGAAAAAATTGCCCGATCAAATTTAAGATAGTTTCCATTGCCTAAATGCTTACTTAATTTTGATAAAAATGCCTCATCAATAAACACCAAAGTATCGCTAGAATAAAAAGACTCATCCGGCGACCCTTTCAGATCACCGGGGAGCATATTAGTATTACTAATTATTTTGGGTTTAAAAGCTTTGCTTTTCTCCATTTTTTTCACCAGTTCTTTTTCTCCGCTAAAATAAAATCATCATCGTGTGCAGGAGCATTTTCTAGCATAATTTTTCTAAAATAATTATCGCAATCTTTTCCTTCTTTTTCCTTTCTTCTATCCTCATCTCGTTCTACATTCCATTCTTCTCCTTCGCTCTTTACAGAAGCAAGAGCTTTTGAAAATTTTTCAAGAAGTTTTTTTGTTTGTTCTTCTAGTTTTTTAACCTGATTTGAGTCCATTTGAAATTTATCCTTAAATTTTAAAGACAGAAAACTTTGTTTTCTGTATAATTAAGAAGAGACTTTAGGATATTTAAAGTTAGTTATCCGAAAACTCTATAATTTTATATCCACAAACACCCAAATTATAAACTTCAGTTTTTCCTAATACGTTCATACCTTTCGCCTCATGAATATGCCCGCAAAAAACATAAGAAGAATGATTTTTAAGAATATAATCTCGTATAATCTTACTTCCTGCGTGCTTTCCTTGCCAAGATTTTGGGGCTATTTTTGAACTAACTTTATCAAGAATTCCATAGGGTGGTTGATGACATAATAAAATATCCACAGTTCCAAAGTTCCTTAAAATTATTTTTGTTTTTTTATTCTGTTTTAAAACTGCCCTTAAGTTTTCTTGATAATTAGAAGGTTTAAACTCCCTTACCCAAGAAGCATCAGTAAAATATTCTAAGCCACCAATTCTTAAACCCCTAAAGTTCGCGACAATATTATTAATAATTCTAACTCTGGATATTTTTTTAAAAGAGTCGGATAAAAAAGGTAATTTCATGCCTATTTCTTTAGATATTTCACGAGTATCTGAATTAGAATTTTCTACATTTCCAAAGATAACATAAACTGGAGCAAATTTAGCTAAATATTTTACCATATGAATAGTGGAACTATAAGATTCCATAAATGCTACTTTCTTTTGTTTAGGAGAGTATTATATTTTAGCTAAAACCACTTTAAAAATGCTCAAAGACGAGCCAGCAAAGCGCAAGCGGGTCTACGTGCTCATCGGC
>CAYIVX010000056.1:0-6128 GCA_964366925.1 Candidatus Woesearchaeota archaeon
AGGTTGATAATTTTTAATAGTATTTTCTATTTCTTCATAGGGCTTTTCTGAAATTTGTAAATCTAAAATTTTGCAGTCTGCTCCTGCAGCTAATGCACTTCCAGCTAATTCTGCCATAGAGACCATTGGGCGTGGTGCAATTATCCCCTTAAGTGCGGAGTTACTGCCCTTGTAAACTCCGATAGTCGAAGGCATATTCATTAATAGGAATTTTTTCATGTCTTATAGAAATTAATGGCATTTTTAAAGATTTATGCTCTTTTTTGGATATCCCACAGGGCTATGTAAGTTCTTCCAAAACAAGCTCTTGTTTTAAAAACTGGCTTCCCCAGATGTTTCTCGAGTGTATGCGGAAAAATAGTCCATAAATGTTCTCTCGCAGGATAGAATAAACGAAATATAGAAAAGAATGGTTCATTAGGTACGGATACTAAAATAAATCTTTTTGAGAGCTCTTTTAACTTTTTCATACCCTCTACTGGATTATCTATGTGTTCTAAAACTTCGGTAGCCATTACAATATCATATTTTTTATTTTTCGGAAGATTTTCTACACGCATTTTTAAAATTTTAGGATTTTTACAAAGAGGATTGTCATCAATGCCCGAATAATCAAATTTTTTTGGAAGTCTTTTAAGAAGATAATCATCCATGCATCCTAAATCCAAAATTGTTCCGGCTGGAAGTTTATTTATTATTCTTAATACAGCTCTTAATCTTATTTTTCTTAATATTCTATCTTGTATAAAGTGATCGAATTTTCCCATGTTAATTAATTGTTAAATCGGTATTTAAATAATGTCCAAAAAGCATCAAAGGCATCTTTAAGTTTTATTTTTTTACCCTCTTTAACACTTCTAGGATGATAAGAAATAGGCACTTCATAAATCTTATGCCCTGCTTTTCTAACCTTGGCTGTAACTTCTGGACAAAACTCAAATTTTTCACATTTTAAATCAATATTCTTCAATACATCTGAAGTAAAAACCTTATAGCAAGTTGGTTCGTCAGTAATATTTGTTAAATATAAAATATTTGAAGTTATAGTTAATATTTTATTAGCAGCATAATAAGGATTCGAAAGGCTAAAATAGTGAAAAAAAGGAAAAAATTTATCTTTTTTTCTAGGAAATCTTGTTCCATAAACTACTTTTGTATCGCCTTCAACAATCGGTTTTATTAATTTAAGATAGTCATTTGGATCATATTCTAAATCTGCATCTTGAATTATAACAATGTCTCCAGTAACTGCTTTTATTCCTGTTCGTATCGCGTGACCTTTTCCATAATTTTTTTCATGAAATAAAACCCGAACTTCGGGGTCTTTAATTTTCCTTAAAATTTCACGAGTCCCATCGTTTGAAAAATCATCAATAACAATTATTTCTTTTTTAAGTGGAACAGCTTTAACTTGTTTTATAATTTCTAAAATAGTATCTTTTTCATTATAAGCTGGAATTAATACTGATATTTTGGGATTTTTGTGATTCATATTACTTGAAAAAAGCATAGAGTGCACTAGCAAAAAGATTTATTATTTTATTTGCAGGCAGTTTCATTACGTTTTTGAACCTTCTAATAATATAGCTCGGCCTTAGATAAAACCTTCTATAAGCTTTTTTAACAGTATTTTTTATATCTTGAACAGTTCTACCTGTCGAAGTATATACTACGTCCCAAGCAGTGTATTCGTCGAGATTATCTGTAAGGATTTTTCCATTGTCTTTGCAAAGTTGATATAAATCTGTTCCTGGGAAAGGAGTAGTAATTGGAAATTGAACAAAAGTTGGATTAATTTCAAGTGCAAAATTTATTGTTTCTTCAGATTCTTCTTTAGTTTCCGTAGGTAAATCAATCATAAAAGAACCCCAAGTTTCAATACCCGCTTCGTTGCACCATTTTGTAGCTTTTCTTGACTGCTCTAATGTTATTCCTTTTCTAATGAGATTGAGCAATCTTTGATTTCCAGATTCATAACCAAAGAAAATAAGATAACACCCTGCTGCTTTCATTTTTTTAAGGAGTTCTAAATCCACCAGATTAACTCTAGTAAAACAAGACCATTCGATATTTAATTTTTTTTCAATCATTTTATTGCATAGTTCTATAACTCTGGCCCGATTTGCAGTGAGGGTCTCATCAAAAAATTGTATACTATCTGCATGATACTTATCCCTAAGTTCAAGAAGTTCTTCGATTACTCTATCGGTTCCATGATATCTATGGGTTTTTCCAAAAATTAAACTGCCAGCACAATAAGCACAATTAAATGGACATCCACGAGAAGTCATAAGATTAAGTGTATGTTTTCCACGAAGATTTGCAGAAGAATGATATTTTTCCATTGGAAAAAGATGACGGGCAGGAAGGGGAAGTTTATCTAAATCCTTAATAAGTTCTTGCTTAGGATTTATTATCAATTTAGATTTATTTCTCCAGATTAATCCATTAATTTTTTTAAAATTTTGATTTTTTTCAGATTTCTTTAATTCTTTTAATAAATCGCGAAAAACAAATTCACCTTCTCCATAAATTCCAAAGTCAATATTTTTATTTTTCATAGTCTCTTGTTTTTCAAGAGTTATTTGTGCTCCACCAAGAATTATTTTTACCATGGGATTTAATTTTTTAATTAATTCTGCTACTTTGTAACACCGAGTTATAGTAGTACAATAACACTGCATACCGACTATGTCTGGATTAAATTGTTTGGTTAATCTTTCAATATCTGCGTAAGAATAATTCATTGCTTCGGAATCTAATACCCTAACTTCTGCTTCGCTTTCAGCTACTGCAGCTACATAGGCTAGGCCAAGGGGAGGATAGAGCGTACCTATCTGAGAGAATTTACCATACCTTTCTTCTTGACTATTTGGTGGAACAATTAATAATACTTTCATTTTTAAATTTACGAAAAAGACTATATAAGCTTTTATTTACTTTAATTTTTATCTCGGACTATCTTATATATCGGATAAAAAGCAAGTATTAGTGCTGCAAATATTGAAAGCCATAGAATCATTCTCATTAATCTATAGGTCAAACTATCAAATCCGGGTCGAACATTATAGTTATCAAATATTTGACTTTTAGGTTTATAATTTATTGGATAATACCACCAATTATGCGTTGAATCAACAAGAGAAATTAACTCTGGATTAAGGTTTAGTGTTGCTTGATAAACTCTAAAATAAGGTTTGCCTGTTTCCTCATCATATCCGCCGCCACCAACAATTGTTTTAATTACCGGAACACTTTGTGAAAATGAGGCAGTAAAGTCTTCCATAGATTTATTTAGGGCAGGATTATCTTTCATAGTACCCCAACCACAATCATCTGCAGCACATTCTAGATAGTATATTTTAACTGGGAGTTGATTAGTGGAATTTTGATTTGCTTCCAAGAGTGAATTAAGAAGTGAAGCATCGAGGTAATGAAAATCATTAAAAAGAAGTGCAACCCTGCCAGTATATATTCTTGAATCAGTAAGCACAATTGAATTTTTGTCCATATTATCTATAGCATACCCCCTCATTTGGGTCATAGCACAAGTAGAGCTTAAGTGTGGCCATAGTAAAAATAATTGAAATAATGCAATTAAAATTATTGCAATAGTTAAAATTGATTTTTGAGAGCTATTGAATTTTTTAGCTAAATCTCCAGAAGCCTTTTCTAAGAAAATTCCACCAAATATACATAATACGGGAATCATTGTTACTAAATGAGTGTCTAACCAGTCAGTTAATACTAAAAAGACAAATCCAAAAATATTAAAGAGAAGGAGAAATATTGCATACTTTTTTTTATCTTTAATTGAAAAAGTTAAAAATAATCCAAGAATTCCTAGTAAGGTAATAATCTTATCCTTTAGGAATATGGCATTAGCTAGGGCACCAACTCCTTCAAAAAATCTTGCATTTTCAAAAGTAGTTTCATAACCTTGTTGCATACCATATGCCTGAGCATTTTTAGCTAAATCAAAACAAGCAGGGAATCCCGTGACTTTTTTAAAATCTTTAAAATATTTTGCAAAATAAACATCCACCATGCCCTTATCTTGGCACCAATAATAATTATGCATAATAATTGGGGAAAATATTGCTAAAATAATAATTCCAAAAAGTAGGATGTTTATAACTATTTTAGTTACGTGCTGTTTTTTAGTTTTATTTTCTTCTTTTTTACTAAATAGAAAGAAAGCGATTATAAAGGCAGGAACAAAAAATAATGAGAGTGTTTTCATTAAGGCTGCAAGACCGATACAAACTGCTGCAAGCCAAGGGAATTTTTTATTTTCCATAGACAGAATAAATGCATAAACTGCCAAGATTAAAAAGAAAAGACAGGATAAATCCATCTCCATTAAGGTATATCTTATTGTAAAAAAAGAGACAGATAATAAAAATGCTGCCAATAATCCTGCTTTTTTAGTATAAATTTTCTTAGTTATAAGATAAATCAATAATATTGTAAGCGAACCATAAAAAAAGGATAAAAATCTTACTGAAAAGATTGTAACTTCTAAAAACTTAAAGCAAAAGTCGGTTAAAGCAAACCAAAGAGGAGAATGTGCAAAACTGCTAATTAGTCCTGAATTTAAATAACCCATTGTGTGTGGACCATGAACTGCCTCATCTCCCAGAAGAGATATATTATTTGCAACTAGGAATCGTAGAACTACTCCTAAAATAAAAATAAGGAGTAACCATTTTCTTTCATCATCTGAAAAAATAAAATCAATTGATTTATCAATTATTGTTTTTTCTTTTTTATGTTCTGAAACCTCATGTTTTTTCTCGTTTTCCATTATTTTAAATCTTGCAAAAGAGTTTTATCTTTTGCATTTTTAACTGAATAAGTGAAAGATATCACTTTATCAAATCTATAATTTCTAATATATAAGTCTATCGCGTCAAGTATTAAATGAAATACGAATCCAATTAACATAAAAATCATAATATATGAAAGAGGATTAGGTATAATTATCATTAAGATTATTATGAGGATAGCTTCAATACCATGAAGAAAACACAATCCTGTATAAATTTTATTTTTCTGTTCACGAGTCATCTTTGCAAATTTGTCTCTATTTATGAAATACCAGGATACTGATTTTTTGAGATTCCAATTTTTAGTTTTGTAAATATAATAAATATAATGATCTACGTCAATCAATACTGATGAAAGAAAAATAATTGATACCCCGATTAAACTAACACTAACTGGAAAAATCAAATAAAGAACTAAAGAAAATAAAAAACTCCAAAATATATGTTTTCCTGGCAACATTCTATTCTTCACTAAGTTGTTTTATTATATCTGCAAAAGCAGGACGAGTAATGAAAACCCCTGCACTTATTCCAATAAGGGTTGTTACTGCGAAACCCTTCAATAGACCGGCTCCGGCAGCACCTATTCCAAAGATAGAAAGAGCACCAGTAAGTGGAACTAAAGAAACAAAGGCTGTAGCAAAGGAAGTGAATATAATAAATAACGCTTTCTTAATTCTTTCTTTAAGTGAAGAAATTCTAAATCTGGATTCATCAAGAATAACTATTTGGGAGTCTACACCCGTACCTATTGTTGCGATTATTCCTGCTATAGATGGAAGATCCAAATTCCATTTTATTATTGCTGCAAAGCCTAAAATAATAACCAATTCTGAAAAAGAAGTTAGTAATAGTGCTAGAGAAATTTTTATATTTTTATATCTTAAGAAGATTATTAATGAAACTGCGAGAATTGCAAATATACCGGCGGTTAATATTGCCCGAGTAAATGCCGAACCTAGCAAGGGGGATATTGTATCTAGCTTTACAATTTCTAATTTATAGGGTAAACTTCCGGTAATTAAAATTGTTTGAAGCTTTTTCATATCTTCTTGTGCAGAAGTTATCGCATCTTGTCTGGTAGCTCCTGTTCCAGAACCGCTGATAGATATTTTTGTAGTTATTTCACCTTTCAATTCTTTAGAAATAAAAAGAGAATCCATTAATTCTCCATCTACATATAAATCTAGTTTTTCAGAAAGATACTGGGGATTTTCTGTGCTTACTGTAAGTTTAGAAGTTATATCTGCTTGTCTTTTTGCTGCTTCTTCGGTTAAAGATATTGGGAAACTAAATCTT
>CAYIVX010000057.1:0-5660 GCA_964366925.1 Candidatus Woesearchaeota archaeon
TAATAATTTATTAATAATTCTGCAAATCAAACTCGACTTGTTCAGCTTCAAAAGACTTGGCTTCTCAAAACTTTTGCTTCCGAATTTAAGCAGGATTAATAATGAAAAACAAGGTTTATGAAATTAATTATTTCTCTATCTGCGTGATTCCTTCGACTTTTTTGAATTTAATAATATTATTTACGAATCCTTCTATTTTTTGCTCGTGGCTTACAAGAATTAATTGGCGAACATTTAATTGATTTAGAACATCCCGCATTTTATCCAGTTGAGATTCAGAGAAACCATCGGTGGGTTCGTCAAGAATAACTAGATCACGGGTTTTTATTCTGCTTAAAAGAGAATTTATTGTTTGATTAAGTGCTAAACGATAGGCAAGAGCTACTGCTGTTCTTTCCCCACCAGATAGATTTTCATATTCAACTTCATAATCTGATTGTTGAATAATTGGTGAGAAGGATTCATCAAGTCTTACCGTAATATTATCTGCAACAAGTATCGAAAACCAATTGGAGAATAATTTTGAGAAGTCTTCTCTAAGTTTGAGCATCACATTTTTTTCTGTGAAAAGTACGAATTGCAGGAATTTATTGTTAAGCCAGAATTCCAGCTCTTTGAAATAATTTAACTTTCTTGCCAGTTCTTTTATTTTTTCTACTTCTTCTTCTAGTGTTTTTATTTGTTTATTAAGGAATTGAATCTCTGCATTTATTTCTGCTTTTTTTATCATTATGCTATTTTCTTTGCTGATAATTTCTCTTAACTCTTTGCTCTTTTTTTCATATAGTATATCGTAAGCAGAAAATTCTCCTAAAAGGCCATCGATACCTTCAATATGTTTCCTTATCATGTCTATATCCGATAGTAATGTTATTTTTTGTTTCTCCATTGTTTCTATTCTAATTTGTTTTTCTTTTATGCTTTCAAGTTTTATTTTAAGAATTTCCATTTGAGAAAGTGATTGTTTCAGAGAATCAATAAGTTTTTTTGTTGCATCGAGTTTATCGTTAGTTTCTATTTTTTCTTTTTTAAATATCATGGTTTCTGCTTCGATAGATCTTAATTCTTGCGTTGCCTTTAGAACGATATGATGTTTATGTTCTTCATTTACTACTTGCAAGCAAGTTGTGCATTTATCGAGTGCAGATATTTTATCACTCAGAGTTTTAAGGTCTTTCATTTTTAGTTCATTACTTTGTAATACGGTTATTGCTTTAATGTAATTTTCATTTAATTCTTTAAGCATTTGCTCTTGAATTTTTATTCTATTTTTTGTTAGTTCAATATCTCTTTCACTAAAGGCTAAATTTTCTGTTCCCTTAATTTGCTGTTGAAGAATTTTTATTTCTTTATCACAGGTTATTAACATATCTTTTTTATTATTTAGCGTAAGTTCACTTTTATCTTTTTCATTTTCTAGTCTGTTCTTTTCATTCATCTTTTTAGCAAGTTCATCTATTTCTGATTGTTTTTCCACTTTTATTTTTTGGGTGTCTGAAATTTCTTTTTCAACACTTGTAACTAGTTGTTTTTGAGAGTCTAGAAGTCTTTTTTTCTCCTCTATTTGCTGATTTTTTAATTCAATATTACCCATTTCAGCTTCTTTAATTCTAATTTCTTGCCTAAGTCTGGAAGTTAGTATATTTGTGTTTTCTTCTATTCTTTTGTATTTGTCAATTCCGAAAACATGACGAAGTGTGTTAAGCCGTACGTCATTAGATTCTTGAATGATCTGTTTCATTTCTTCTTGAGGAGTATATACGGTGAATCTATATAAGTCGTTAGTTTTTTTTGCAAATTCTGGAGGATAACTAAGCAGTTCAAGAATTTTATTTTTAATTTCTGTAACACTTCCTTCAAAACGTTCATTATTTATTGATATGCTGATGTCTGCTTGAGCCATAGACTTACCTGATTTCTTTAAACTTCTTTCAATTACAACTTGATTTTCATCAACTTCAAATTCTAATACAACTTGGGATTCTGTTTCGTTGCTTTTCATGAGTGAGTTTCCTTTTTGTCCTGGCTGTAATCCAAAGAGTGCGAATTCTATTGCCAGAAGAACTGAGGTTTTTCCAGAGCCAATATCACCCATTAGTAGTGTTGAGCCTTCAGGGAAATTTACTTCTGTTTCTTTATGACTCCGTATATTTTTTATTTTTATTTTTTTAAGTAACATTTTATAATGTTGCCTCAATCAAATGTTCTAATTTATTTGCTGCTGCTCCATTTTTTATCGATTCTCGTGCTTGTTCTATTCCATCATAGGGGGAAGAGAGTGCTTTATTGATATATATCCCAAATCCCGCATTTAATATTACGGCTTTTTTCATTATAGTTTCTTCTTCTGATAATTTCTGATTGTAAAATATCTTTTTGCATACTTCTGCAGATTGCTTTGCAGATTCAACCCTTAGATTCGATTCACCCCTAGAAGCCCCATAATCTTCAGGAAAATATTTATCTTCTTTTTCTCTTAGCAATGTATCAAAAAATATTGTTGGATAACCCACACTAATTTCGTCTAAACCATCCTTGCTACAGACAGTTATTACTCTTTTAATGCCTAATATTTTCGCGACATTAGCTAGTTTTTTCGCAACATCATAACTATATGCTCCAAGCAGTCGTGTTTGGGCATTGGCAGGATTTGTTAGGGGTCCTAGAAGATTAAATATTGATCTATGTCCCAATTCTTTTCTTGCTTCAGCAGCATGTTTCATAGCGGGATGATATATTGGGGCATACATAAATCCAATTCCAACATTTTCAATTAATTCATTTGTCTTTTCTGGAGAAAGATTAATATTTAGCCCTAATTCTTCTAATAAATCTACTGAACCGAATTTACTTGAAACACCTCTATTACAATGTTTTGCTACCCTGCATCCTGCTCCTGCTGCGATAAAGGCGGCAATTGTTGAAATATTAAGACTGCTTTTTCCATCTCCGCCAGTTCCGACAATATCTAATAAATCTTCATCGGCATTTGGCTTTATGGATATCATATGATTTCTCATTGATGTTGCTGCTGCAACAATTTCATTAACTGTTTCCCCTCTTTGATACATTTCTATTAATACTCTTTTAATTTCTTCTTTGTCTAATTTTCCTTCTAAAATATTATTAAAAAACTTTTCTATCATTTTATTTTGAGAGGGTTATTAATTTAATTGCTTCTAAACAGGTTTCTTCTAAGGTAGAATAAAATTTCATATCAGGTTTTACTGCAAGAAAGTTTCTTTTGATTACATCAAATCCGTCAAAACCTTCTTCTCCGCCAACTATTACATTTGCTTTAGGATTTGATTCTAGTAATTTCCAACCCCAACCAGCAGTTTCAGGTCTTGTATCTCTTGCATAGGGTTGTGTAAAATCTGTTTCTGGATTTATTGGCATAGGCTCTCTTTGTTTTGGCAACCAGAAGATTATTGCCCCTTTTTTTGATTCAGATGCAGATTTTAAATAATGTCTTTCAAAATTTAGTTGATAAGGAAAATCCGATTTAGTTCCCCTCAGTCTATCTTCTAAATACTCTTCTCTTACTTTATTACTTGGAGAAACTACGTAAATTTGATTATTTATTGTATGAATTGTTTCTATTCCTTTATCTTGCCATCTGGGTGCTCCTTTTATTGGACCTGCTAAGAATATCAGCGAGGCATTATCAGTTAGAACATAAGTTTTGGGTAATATTATTCTTTTTATCATTTTAATTTTTATCTAAAAATTCAAGTTTAAATTTAGCTATTGTAACTGGTGCGTTATCGCCTTGTCTATGGGCCTCTTTGGCAACATATTTGGCTGTTCCTGGTTTGAAAATATCCCCTAATTCATTAAATGTTCTAAAATTATTGTGAACTAATCTCGAACAAATGCCATTGAATTCTGCTGAACTGTCTTGAATTACTGGGCCGTATAATCTTTTTTGTAAATAAACTATTTTATCTGCAGATCTGTCGCTCATATCATAGATAATTATTAAATTGTTGTTTGTGAATTGGTCTGCTTCTTGTTGTGATTCGGCAATTTTCATTTCAAGCTCTGCTTGAGTAATTTTTGAGTGATTTATTTTCTTAAATTCTGTAATTGCTCTTTTTAATTTATTTTTTTCTTGGAAGAATGAAAAATCATTGGATTCTATGTTTTCATAACTTGCTGAAACATATTTTGGTTCTCCAAATAGGGGTTTGAAGTTTTCCATCTCTGCTATAAAAACATAGCCTTGTTTTGTAATCATTTTATGAACTTAAAACCTCTCTAAGAATATCTTCATTTATTTTAACATTATAATGATTTTCATCAAAGGCAAAAATAAATTCTCCTTTTTTGTCTGCTTTGATTCGCCGGATTACTCTATTAACCTTTGTATTTTTTGGCAGTGTTATGGGTAGATTGTTTGCCTTTAATGCAGTTATTATTTTTCTTGTTTTGTTTCTGTCAAAGGTAAGTAATGACTCATAAACCATTCCTATTGATATAGCCTGTCCATGAGAAAGATCATATTCTAGTTCTACTGCGTGGCCTATTGTATGCCCAAAATTAAGAGCGTGCCTTATATTTTCATCCCTTTCATCTAGCTCTACAAAATATTTCTTGATATTTACACATTTAGCTATTAGACCTTCTAAATCTTTATCTTCAATTGAGAATTCATTTTGCATTCGTTCTAGAAGAAAAGAATCTTTTATTGCACCATATTTTATTATTTCTGCAACGCCATTGGTTATTTCGGTTTTTGGCAAAGTTTTTAATAAATTTGGGTCGACGTATATTCCATTTGGCTGATAGATTGTTCCTAGGTAATTTTTTCTTCCATCGAGATTAATGCCATTTTTTCCGCCAATACTAGCATCAACCATTGAAAGAAGTGTTGTGGGGACTTGCATTAGTGGAATTCCCCTTTTTAAGGTGGAAGCAACAAAGCCGGTTAAATCTCCGACAACTCCCCCGCCAAAAGCAATAATTTTTTCAGCATCTTTAAGCTTTTTTGCTAAGCTGCCATACAATTTAAGGGATTTACTTAATTCTCCTGGTTTTATTATAACAACATTTGGTTTGTCTTTTAGTAATTGGCTATAGGCATTTGCTACATTATAATCGGTAACAATATAGGCTTCTCGCTCTAAAGCAGTTTTTACTAAATCCCTTTCTATTTCTATTGAATAACTTCTTTCACCAAGTTCAACGAATATTTCGGTCATCTTATTTTAATTCAATTCCTAAAATTTTATTTAAATCAGCTAGTAGTCTAGTTTCGTAGATTACTGTTTTTTCATCTTCTTGTTTGCTTAAATCTAGCGAATGCATAAGTGGAAGTACTAGCTCATTAAATTTGTCTGGATTATCTAGTTCATATTGTTTTATAATAACTTCTTCAATTTTATTCATGTCTCCTGCAGTTATTTTTATTTCTGCTATTTCTTCGTCTGCGGATTGTAATTTGTTTGTATTTTTTAGAAAACTATAAATTCCTCTTTGTTCTAAATATTCTGTTATTCTTTTATAATCAATATCGGCATTAGTTCCTTGCTTTATTATTCCGGACAGTCGCATAAGGACTATTTTATCTTTTATTTCATGTTTATCGAATTCTGAAATAATCTTTTGTGTTGCTGTAAGAGCATTTTCTATTTCAATATTAAAACAAACAACTTCTT
>CAYIVX010000058.1:0-5063 GCA_964366925.1 Candidatus Woesearchaeota archaeon
TTTTCTCATAGCAGAGTTTGGCTGTCTAGCTTCTTTTTGTACTTTAGAAACAACTAATCCTTTTGCCTGGCTTTTACCACCAAGAGGATCTGATTTAGCGAATAAACCAAGTTTTTGTTTTTTATATTTTTTATTATTCCATCTAAACTTGGTTCTTACATTCTTCATCTTTGTAGCATTTAATAGACCCATGTTGTTTTTGTTCCTTATTATTTGTAACAGAATTCTATACAAAAGATGGTTTAAAAAGATATTGCTTGCTAGACCTCTAAGTCTTCTCGTAAAAATGGGGATTAAAAACTCATGAACTTGCTCGGCTTCGCCTCGCAATTTGCACTTCGTGTAATAAAACTTCTTGATAATTATTAAATCTGATTTGATTGGTTATTAATTATTAGTTCTTTATTCCCAATATATCCTCCATCATAGTTTTATTTAAAAATATCAAATATTTAAATAATAAATGAAAAAGAAAATCTATTTTAGAAAAGCACTTAAACAGTCGATAGTCTCTCTTAAACAACTTATAACTGTAAGAAAAAATTCCTTAAAGGAACTCGATAGTCTGGATTTTAATAATGCAATTTATGAAGTTAGTTTGCATTCTCTTTGGGGCAGTGATGGTGAAAAATCAATTACTCATCGATATATTGGCAATATTCAAGAAGCCATAAAAACCGCAGAACAAAAATTCATGAAAGTTAATCATCGACATGATGTTCAAGCAAAATATTCAGTAGACGTTCAAATCGGTAAAACAACTTATGATGTTCCAGAAGATTTTTGGAAACATTATGTTAAAAGACATTAAGTTTTTTATATTTCTTTAAATAAAAAACTAATAATTAATAACAATTCTTATTCGACATTTACAATTAATAAAATTTTTTAGTTAAGCAGTTGAGCAAGAGGAGACTGCTAGGAGATTAGTGGCATATAAAATTAACAGCCCGACTTGCAATCTTTAGCCGTAAGAATTTGGTTTGGTGAATTATTAATAATTAATTATTTTAACGAAGTGCAAACTAAAAGGTAATTAGTAGTTTAAAGCAGGACTATTTTGTTTTATTCTAGGAACAATTATTGGTGCCATAAATTTATCCTTGTCTGTTTCAACAAACATTCTTATTGCAGTCATATTTCTAAAATTAACTATTTCTACTCTTACGTTCTTTATTTTTACTAATTCAATAATTTTCGATAGAAGTTTGGATAATACTTTTGAAGCTTCTGAAATCTGTATCGCAACTAAATTTTCTTTTTCATCAAAATCAAAAACAAAATTTCCCATCTCAACAGCCCCCTCAGATTTTTTATTTTCTAAATAAATGAATAAATCATCATTTTCTTCATCATAGCTAAATTTGAAATTTTCCATTTTATTTTTTACCTTCGATTATTCTTTGCCAGTTTCTATTTATATTAATTATTGTAACTATAATAACCTTTCGATTTAATGTCAGAATATATTTATGGCAGTGATGTTCTTCGTATGCAAAATAACATTCATATCTTCCTGAATTAGAATTTTTCGGCTCTTCTTCAGCGTAAACTAATTTTTCTGGATTAATTATATTTTCTTTAACCTCGTCTAAATTAATATTTCTCGCCAATGCTTGAATTTCTGCATGAGCAGTAAATATTATGTCTTCTTTTTTATAATTTTTAAGTTTCTGCTTAAATTCTTCCAAATTCATGATATTTTATCATAAATTAAGTTAATAAAATTATCTAAATAGAATTCTTACATAAGGCTTCGCCAATTTTAGGGGTTCGGGTAAGCTTAGTCTGGAAATTAATTACAAGTCCAGCAATCTTAGCTGTAAGAATTAGGTTTAGTGAATTATTAATAATTAGTTTATATTTAACGAAGTGCAAATTAGAATTAATTACATAATTCTCAAATTCTTCACACCAAAATATTGTTCTAGAATATCCTTAAGTTCTGTTTCACGGATTCTTCCTCTTCCGATTAACATTGCTTTAGCTTCTCTGTCCGTCGTTGTAATAACAATTTCTTTATCTTTTGTTTCTGCATTTTCTACAACTTCTGCTTTTTCAAATTGAATTGGTGCAACAATTACTGCAATAAATTTTCCCAGTTCCTTAATTCCCGAAGGTTGAGCAACAATTCTTATTCTTTTTCCAAAAATTTCACTAAGCTTTTTTAAATTAGAGTTATCCCTTCCAATCGCCATCTGAACTGCACCAGCAGGCACAACAAATAATAATCCATTATTATAGGCAAAACAATGTTTAGGGTCTATTCTGGTTACTCTAGAAAAGAGATTCATATATCTAATAAATTGCATATCGAATGTTTTGTTAGCCATCTGTTTTTAGAATTAATCTTGGTTATTATTCTTTTCCTTCTTTACTTTCTTTCTTTTTTCCCTTCTTTCCTGTTTCAAGTTCAGCCAATCTTCCAGTAACCTTAACCAGTAATCCAGGTAATCCTGTTCCAACAGGTATTGGCTGATTTAGAATAATATTTTCAATAACAGATGCAAGTTCGTCTTTTGTTGCCTTAAGTGTTGCATTTACAAAATGTTTGATTGGTGTTTCAAAGCTTGCTCTTGCAAGAACAGAAGATTTTTGTCCAATCATTCCCATTCTTGTGCTTCCTTGAACACTTCCAATAAAGCACATAGCATCTGCAATAAGCTTAAGATGTCTTATATTGATGTCTAGACCCTGTGCTTCAATTGTTTTTCTAATTTCCCAAACAACCGCAGCTCTTGCAGCTTCAACTCCAAGAATTTTATTAATTTCGTGAAGGTCATTTGTTGAAGTTTTTGATTTATCTACGCCTTTTATCGATAATATTTCTTCAAGATTGCTTCCAGCAGTAAGAATAACAAAGTGATTCTCTCTTTTAACTACAAGTATTTGGTCTATTCCTTCTACTCCAGAAACACTTATGCCTTTCAATTTTTCTTTAAGTTTGTATAATTGTCTGAATGTAGATTTGGGGTCTGAGAATACTAAAGTATTATCTTTAATTTTACTTGGATATCCTTCTTCTTTTAATCTGTCCGCGAGTTCGTTAAGTCCAATGTGTATCATCTTAAGTGAATCTGGGCTGATTATTGCTTCAATCTTTTTATTTCCGAAATCAATCTTTATTTTATCAATAATTTCGCCGAATTTTGTTTCTTTTATTTTTTCAGCTAAAACTCTTGCGTGTTTCTCTTCATTATGTTCTTTATCAAGATAAATTTCCATAGTAGGTGTTGAAGGTGTTTTTCTTGCATCGATAATTTCGATAAGTCTCGGTAATCCCTGCGTAACCTGCATTTCAGCAACTCCTGCTGAGTGGAATACGTTAAGAACCATCTGTGTTGAAGGTTCTCCAATAGATTGTGCAGTTAAGATTCCAATTGCTTCTCCAGCAGGAATTTGTTTATTCTTATGAAGATTAGAAACATCAATTCCATCATCGCCATATTTGAATTGAACAATATTTTCGCTTCCATCTCTTACTGTCCCGTCGTAAGCTATTTTCATATCTTGAAGTGAATTTGCAAGTCTTCTGTATAAATAACCAGATTTAGGAGTTCTCAAAGCAGTATCCATCATCGAATCTCTTCCAGTTACAGCCCCAAAAAAGAATTCGTAGGGCTTAAGTCCTTTCATAAATGGGGATGCAATAAATCCCTTAGATATAGGAGATAAATCGTGTTCTTTGAAGAATGAAAGTGTTCTGTTAGTATATCCAATATCAATTCTCTTTCCCCATAAAGACTGTTGACCTACACAACAAGCCATCTGTGTTATGTTAAGAATATTTCCACCGCTTCCAGAAATAATCATCGAATTAATGGGATTATCTTTTGGGAATTCTTGTTTAACAATCTGTCCGATTTTTGTTCTGACATCATTAAGTGTTTGTATAATTTTGATTTCTCTTGATTCTTCTTTTGTTTTTCCAGGAATTATTTCAAGAGTTCCAGCATGATAAGATTTAATCAGTTCGTTAGTTTTATCTTCAGCATCTTTGATTATTCTTTCAGTAGAATCTTCTACTTTTTTATTTACTTTCAAGTCATTTATAGAAATAGTGAATCCATGTTTGGATAAATATTTAGTACCGATAGCAAAAACTTTTCTTATTGCTTCAATAGTTTTTACTCTTCCAATTTTTGCATCAAGGTCACTAATAATGGCACCATTTTCTACTCCGAAAATTTGGTCATTAAGAATTCCAGAGATTAATTGTCCGTTTTTAATAGTAAATATTTCATCAGAAGATTTTGATTTAAGAGTAAAATCTATTTTTGGAAGTGCGTGAGAGAATACTTCTCTTCCTTCAATAGTTTTCTTTGTTAAATTAGAATCCATTCCAGATTCGTATAGTAATTGTGATGCATCTCCCTTGCTTAATTGATTAAGATTAAGCAGATAGTTTCCAGTTGTTGCATCTGCAATGCATCCAATTAAATTTGTATTATTTTTTGGAGAAATTAAATTTTGTGAAGCATCAAGCAATATTTCTGCTTCTGCTCTAGCTTCTTCTGTTTGTGGAACATGAATATTCATTTCATCTCCATCAAAATCTGCATTGTAAGGGAACGCAACTGCTGGATGAAGTCTAAATGTTCTATCTGGAAGAACTTTTACTCTGTGAGACATAAGGCTTGCTTTATGAAGTGAAGGGTGTCGATTGAATAAAACAACATCGCCGTCTCTTAAATGTCTTTCAACAATATAACCTGGAGCTAGTTCTTCAATTATTTCTTCTTTCAAATCAGGAGTTATCTTCTTTCTTTTTCCATCTGGTCTGATAACATAATTTGCACCAGGATATCCTGCATTTTTAACTAATTTTTTTAAGAATTCAAGATTTAGTGTTGTTACACTTTCATTTACTGTTAGAGTCATTGCAATTTCTTTTGGTACTCCGACTTCATTTATCATTAAGTTTGGATCTGGTGAAATAACTGTACGAGATGAGAAATTAACTCTTTTACCGGCAAGATTGTGTCTGATTCTTCCTTCTTTTCCTTTAATTCTTTCAGTTATTGTTTTAAGTGGATGTCCGCTTCTATGTCTTGCTGGAGGAA
>CAYIVX010000059.1:0-4556 GCA_964366925.1 Candidatus Woesearchaeota archaeon
AATCTCCTGCAAGTTTTTCATTCATCATTCCTGCAGCAGCTAAAAGATTATCAGTAAGTGCAGTTTTTCCGTGATGAATATGTGCAGAAGTAGCGATGTTTCTAATATTCTTTTGTGCTGTGCATAATCGCTGTATCTTTTCAAGATTTGTTTCCTTTTTAGCCATGTTTGTTTTTAGCAAAAAACGAACAGTCTGAAAATCCTTGATTTTCAGAATGTAAAAAAGCTTCTGAGGCCAATCCGAAGGATTAGTCTGCTTTTTTATTTCCGTTGTTTTTCTCTATAAAATTAGATAAGAAAGATGGTTTTTAAAACTTCTGCTATTGTTTTTAAAGCAGAAGTTGCCAAAAATTCCAGGAATTTTTTAGCATCTTGTTACTTAAAGCTATTATAGAATAACAATCCTTAAAAACTTCTAAAAGGGTAAATAAAATGGCTACTGAAAAAGATGTTAGGGGATATTGGTGTGATAAACTTTATGAAAGAATTGCGGTAGCTAAAGGTAAAATTCAATGTGAACATTATCACAAAAGTGATTTGCAAACTTGGTGCAGTATGGGCCGATGTGCTGATAATTGCAGAGTTGTGGATGATATTCGCCGAGGAGAGAAACCTGAATCCTATGCTGATTGGCTTGAAGATACAATTAAAGCAGCCAAACATGCCGAAGAAAGAATTAGGTCTGCAAACCAAATTCTAAATTCTCGCGAATTTCAACAAGCAATAAAAAGAGTTTGCGACTTTCATGCGCAAATAGACTCTAGATAAAAAATAATAATTCTAAATCGATTGATAATTTCTATATCCACCAAAAACTTCTCTAATCGAAGAAGCAGGTCTTATTAATGAAATAGCCTCTTCCAGTTCTAGAACTCTTGAACCACCATTAACAAATTTATCAAAATGAAATCTTACATAACTTGTTAGTCTGTCCAAACTTTTAGAGCTCATTTTAATCTCATCACAAACATATCTTGCTTGAGGATTATCCTTTACTTGGATTAATCTTCTAGTTGAAGCAAAAAAATTTCTTTTTTGTTCCTGTGAAATCCATCCATCTTTTGCCATTTTTTATTTTCCCCCTTTCGCATCAATAATTCTTAGTGCATCACAGCTATTAACCTGTCTCAAGAAATCATTCCGAAATTCATGAAGATAAACATCAAGGCAAACAGGACAGGCATCATGACTGCCCATATTAGATTTTTTGCAAACTCGGCATTCTTTTCCTCTTCTTAATTCTCCAGCTACTTCTTTTCCATTTTTTATTTTTCCAAGAATAACTTCGTATTGCATAAACATTGCATCAATTTCAGATTCATGTCTTCTATAAACTTCTCTTGCAATTTTTGCTGTTTCTCTTGATTCAGAAAGGCTATATTGTCCCCGTGTTTTTCCAGAATCATCTTTCAAAATAAGCCCAAGCCAAAAAGAATCAACTCCTAAAGTTCTAGCCGCCCTGATTCTTGCTTGATAATTTTTTTCTGATTCAACGTGATTTGTTGCCATAATTAATATAATTAAAATCAATTTAAAAATTAAGTTATAATATAGAATATATTATTCTTTCTTGCTAGAAATAGGTTTAAATCAAAGAAAAGACTTAAAAACCTGTAAAAAGTAATATAATTATATACCCCCTAGGTTTGCACCGCAACCCTAGGATTTTATTTTTATGACGACCAAAAAAAGAGTAATGGTTTTTATTGACGGAAGCAATCATTATCATATCGTTAAGGATAGGTTTAAGAGTAAACAAAAATCCATGAATTTTGATTTTGAAATGTTTGTTAAAGACCTTGTTGGCGATAGGGAACTAATAAGAATTTATTATTATTCTGCACCCCTAGATAGAAAAAAAGATGAGGAAACTTATATGAAACAGCAAAGATTTTTTGATACTTTGAGGAGAATACCTAACTTTAATTTAATTCTTTGCAGAATGCAAAAAGTAAGAATTGATGGGAAAGAAATTTATCAAGTCAAAGAAGATGACATCAATTTAGCTGTAGATATGGTTAAGTTAGCATTTAACAATGCATATGATACTGCGATATTAGTAAGTAGCGATGGAGATTTTAATCCGGCTGTTAGAGCCGTAAAAGAGATAGGTAAAAATGTTGAAAATGTGGGTTTTGAAACAAAGTTTTCTTATCATTTGAAAAGAGAATGTGATAGATTTAGAATGTTAAGCAAAGAAGAAGTTAAAAAATTCTTTAAGGATTAAAATTTATTCTTTCTTACTATTCTCTAAATATTTTAAGCTCTTAACCTGTTCCTTAATATTTTCTAAAATTTCTGTCAGGTGTGCTGAAACAAATTTTATAGCTCCTGCACATTCATGGCCACCACCATCAACATTAGCATGAGGAATATCTTTCTTTAATTTCTTAATTATTTTATCCACAGGTAAAACTGGTTCTGTAGCACGAACAATAACCATATCTGCCAAATAACCAAAAGTAATGCACGGCTTAGTTTCATTTTGAGCATGAACAGTATCGTGTATTAAACTTAAAACTTTTCCTGGTGCAGGATATTTGAATCTAACTGTATATTTTTCTAAATCAATAGTTGAGAATACAATTCCATCAATATCTTGAGTTCTAAGATAAGGCAATGTTGATTGCAGTTGTGTTTCAACTCCTTTTTTAACTTCTTCATTAATTATTGTAACAAATTCTTCATTAACTAATACTTGTTCGAATAATCCTCTTCCGCCATCAAATTTAAGATTATAAGAAATAAAATCAATAGCAACTCCTATTGATTCAAGGAATTTTCTAGACTTTCCAGATTTTTTAATATAATCTTCAGTTTCTTGTATTTCACAATGGTCGCTTATTCCTGCTATTGCTGGAAGCATCGGGCTATCATATTTTTCATAAATCATTCTAGCAAGTTCGTAAGCAAGCATTCCTGCGCAAGTTTTACTATCTAATCCTTCAATGTATGGATTAAGATGAAGTGGAACATAGGGGCAAACAGCAGTTTTTTTATTTTCAATAATAACTGGATTGTGATGATCTACAACTACTACTTCAAATCCTAAAGATTTTATTGTTCTTATTCCAAGAATATCTTCGGGAGTAGAACCATTGTCTAAAACTATAACCAGGGGTTTTTTCTGTCCGTGACTTTCAATAATTCTTTTTGTAAGAACCGCATCTCGAAATACATCTGCAATTTCATAGAATGGTGCTCTACTGGGACTACGGTAAAGATTATAATCAGGATTAAGTCCGATACTTTCCATTAATGCCTTACAAGAATGTTCGATAGCAAGTCCGGAAATAATTCCATCTGCATCAGCATGATGTCTTATTAATATTGGCTGATTATCAAAAACTGCTTTTCTCATTCTTTTAGCAATTTTTACAAAATAGGGTTTTAACTTTTCAAGTCTATCTGATTTTATGCTAAATTCTTTTCTAATTGGCTCGCTACTTTTTTCTATGACTGCATTAAAATCTATTTTAGAAGGTTTGATTACATCAATTTCTAGTTGTAATCTTCCAGCTCTTTCGTTAACCTGTCCCTCAAGATGGACGACCTCGCCAGCATTATACTGAGAATCTTTTATAACTGCATCAACACTTCCTTGTCCATCTGTAACTACGAATATAACCGGTCCTGGCTGACTTTTTCCAATTATTTTAACTTCGCCGATATAATAATCTCCAGCAACAATACCTTTTAGATTTCCAACAGAATTAGAAAAATTTTTATTTGGTGAGAACTTATAATCTTTTTTAAATTTCATCTTTTTTTATAACCTTATCTGGCTGAATTGGCTTGTTTTTCCATTTCGTTTTTCTTTGACACTGCAGCACTCTCTGGAGCTTCTTGACTGGCGAGTATTATTTCATTTGCAAGTGCATCTTCTATTTTTGTTTTCTTTCCAAATGATTTATCATAGGCTCCATGAACTATTAATCTTAATGTTAGTGAAACTCTTCTTGAAGGTGAACAATCAACAGCTTGAGGATATTTTGCTCCACCATATTCTATTGTTGTAACTTCTTCTCTAGGTGAAGATTTTTCAACAGCAGTTACAAGAACTTGAACAGGATTTAATTTAGTTTTAGCTTCAATTACCTTGAATGCATCAAGAACTACTCTCAAATTTTTTGAATATTTTCCAGAAGCTTGAGAAGTCATAATCTTATGTTTTTTGTTTCTGTGTCCAGGAACACCAAGAAGATTAACAAGTCTTTCAACAAGATTTACTTTTGTCTTAGAAAATTTTCCTTTAGATCTTCCATGAGATTTTAACATAATTTTAGGAGTTACATTGATAACTCTCTTCAGTCCAGGGTCATTTACAACAACCGCGTCGCAATCATATAAATCAAATAGTTTCATGTTTATTTTTTTGACTCCTTATTTATTTCAAAAAATAAACAGTCTGGAAATTCGCAATTTCCAGAATGTAAAAAAACTTCTGATGCCAAAGCGAAGCTTTTAGTTGTTTTTTTACTTATCATTTTATCTTCTTCCCTTCTCTATCTTGCCCTTCCAAAGCAATGCAAGAGGCTGGTCATTTACTTTTATAA
>CAYIVX010000060.1:0-4467 GCA_964366925.1 Candidatus Woesearchaeota archaeon
CTAAATGACGTATCTTTTTATTACCCTTTATTTTTTTCAAAATACCTATTTTTTTCAGGAAGCCTGTAAAATTGAATTTTGTTTTTTTTAGATTTAAGAACAAAATAAAACCAAGAAAAGCCAGGAGAAAGAATAGAATTGCCTGGAAAATTGTCTTAAGCTCTTTTGAAACAGGTATATATGTCAGGATAAATAACAGAGAAGCAATTATAAAGAACAGAGAGGCAGCACCATGAATTATTCTGTCCGCGAGAACAGCACCAAATACCTTTGATTTTGGCTTATTATATTTTTTTGCAAGGAAATACGCCCTTATTGGCTCTCCGCCAACCTGTGAACCAGGAGTTATCACATTAATGAAAGAGCCTGCAAGGGTTATTCTCAAAAAGAACCAAAACCTGTGCTCTGTTAAATCTCTAAGGGCAATCATTCCTCTTAAACTAAAGATAAGTATGCTTAACATATAGCTCGCAAACGCAAGTAAAAAAAATTTTGGAGTTATTTTTTCTAAAGTCTGATAAATAGCTAAAAAATTTACCTCTTTCAGAATATAAAATAATATGACAATGATTACAGCCCCAAAAAAAATTCGCCAGCGTGTTTTCATGTTTTGATAAAGAAGAATTTTCTTTTAAATGTTAAGTTTTACTAAAACAATCTCTTCAAAAGATCCCTAAGTTTTTTAAGCCGATCTAGTATTCTCTCTTTCTGGCATGTACTCGAACATCCATCTCCTGAAATAGCGTTTCCGTCATCGCATGTTTCTCCTGTTTCAATTATTTCATTGCCGCATCTAGCAGAAGAATTAGTTGTACACAAGGTTTTGTTTAAAAGGCAACCAGAAGTACAAGTTAATGCTCCTCCAGTATATCCAAAAGATGTACAGGTCTTTTCATTTAAATTAGTCCCATCACATTCTTCAGTTCCTTCAATTATGCCATTGCCACAAACTATTGTTGATGACCCTGTACTATTAAGTGATTGACAATATTCGCCAACACCACCCACAATCTTTTTAATTTGATCACAAATCAATTTTTCATTCCAGAGACCATAATCATTATTATATCCTCTCATAAGACCATCATTTATACTCCTATATAAACCAGATGCACTACCACACACGTCAAAACATCCCACCTCTAAATCATATTTATCATTATTAGAGGTACAATCTATTTTGTTGGGATCACCACATCCTTTTCCAACTAGATAATTCCATGGGGCATTATCTAGGCAATCATCAACACTGGATGCTGCAAAACAATTTGGCATGGGTGGTGGATCTAACACGCTCCAAGGAGGGGGTGGATTAATATCTGAATACTCATCGCCAAGGTTTCCAAAAGAATGGCCAAATTCGTGCATAAAAGCAGAAATTTGTTCAGAATTAAGAATTCGGTTGAGTATATTTATATCAAACATAAATATGTGTCTTCCGCTAGCACCGATTCGATTTTCTTTAGCGATAAAATTCATTGTATATTTAACATTGCCATAAGGACACTTAGATGCCATTTCATTTATTTTGCTAGTCATCGAATTCGGATTGTTAGGGTCCGACGAGGTAGAATCTAATGGAATATCCCCAATAGTGTCTACAAAAAAGAAATTGAATTTGTCAATTTCTGATTCAAAAGGTTGCAAAGATTTAAACCCTTCATTGATTACTTTTGCTGCATTTTCTTTGTAGATGCCAACATCCCTATTCCCCCCAATCATAGTAAATATTACATTTATCCTATTTAGGTCATTTCTATTATTTTGATTTGGTATGGCATCCAAACAGTGATCAAGAGATTCAAGAATTGTTATTTTGTAAACATCTAAATTCTTTACATTGCCTTTAGTATCTGAGGCTACCATATTTATTTTATACGTACCGTCAACTAATCCATTTAAATTTATTAGTTCCCCGTAAATGTTATCATTTACACCTAGGTCAGAATGAAATCCATCGTCAAATAACTGTGCTTGTCTCGCAACATTTCCACTAGCATCAACAATTTTAAGAATAACAGAATTTTTATCCACCCCGTCAATATCTATTATAGTAAATTTTGGATTAAATATATCTGTTATAAGCAAATAATCTGGAACAATCTCATTAATTGTTATTTGCGGGGGTATTAAAGCAGTATTTGTTGTTGTCTCGAAATATATTTCTTCGTAATAAGCATTTGTCTCTAGCCTAGTTGGGCAATAATATTTCAAGAATCTACCTTCTTCATTTATATTAATTTTAAATCCGTTATTGCCACATTCAGGGCAACCGGTTTCAGTTCGAACATCAACATTCATAAGGTGTCTATAATTTGAATTGTCTTCAGAGACATAAATTTCGCATTCAGGGTCTGAGTTTAGAGTTACTGGACTTCCATACATTTTTATTCTAACATTTTGTATAAGAAGTCTGCACCCAAAATCAAATTTTATATAATCATTTCCATCTCTTCCCCTAATCCAACTCGTGAGAAGACTCCCATCCATTATATTTTTAACAGAACTCATATTTCCGTTTGTTGTAACAGCAATTCTACTACCACAAGCAGAATATTGATTTGTAAAAATCCATCCCTGTTGTTCTGTTCCTTCTTCTTTTTGGCATGTACTTGAACATCCGTCTCCCGAAATGGTGTTTCCATCATCACACGTTTCTCCTGTTTCAATTATTCCATCACCACAAAATACAGGGGGATTAGCTACATTAAATGAAATATTCACACTGCTTATCATTGCATTTCCTGCAGTATCTTGGCATCTTACATAATAATTATAGTTCTGTCCATTTGTTAATCCACTAATTGTTGCGCTATGACTTGAAGTTCCTGCCCCAGTCATGGTATTTGTATCTGGCATACTTGAATATAATTGATCTGTTGTTGACCACTTACAGGTTGCTGCTTCATTTGTTGTAACAAATAAAGTTGTTGAAGTTGTATCTACAACAAGAACCTGATTTGCTATTGGCGCCGTTATAGTGGCTATTGGCGGTGTTGTATCTCTAAAAATACTTCTTATAAAATCTATGATTAAAGAAAAAGTTTGATCAATAAATCCGAACTCAGGATTTTCCTGCTGATATGAACTATCCTCTGGTGGAGGCTGGTTCTGTTCAGATTCGCTTGTTTGGTCTTCAGTGCCACCAAGAGTCCCAGGGGCATCCTCTTGTAAACAAACACCATCGCTGCAGCCATTTGGACAAGTGTATAAATCAGTCCATGTCTGATCTCCTTGTGCTAAACCACCATTACCACTACTGCCATAACCACCATAACCGCATGAATATTCATTTAGAATATTGTATATGCAATAATCTGGCCAGTCATAAGGTGTTGTTGTTCCTTGATTATTAGTATAAACACCACTCACACTCCCTTTAACATTATAGTTTCTTCCGCCATCTGAATCTGTGCATGTGCCTGGTGTGGTTGTTGGAGCAGGAAGACATGCCCCATTGGAACAGCCATAAGGACAGTTATACAATACTGATGAATAAGATGTGTTATAATTAATACAGAACACCTCATTTAACTGACTTGCAGTAATACAGAAATCTAAATAATTAGCATTGTTAAAATTCAAAGTGCCTTTTACATCAAAATTTTTACCGCCATCAGAATCTGTACAGGTTCCTGTCGTAGGGTTGGTTTGATTAGTTTGGTTTGTTTGATTATTATTTGTTGGAGCGGGAAGACATGCCCCGTTAGAGCAGCCATATGGACAGTTATATAATAATGATGAATAAGCTGCATTATTAACACAATACGTCTCATTTAACTGACCATTATTATTACAAAAATCCGAATAAAATTCAAGATTATTGAAATTCAAATTACCTTTAACATTATAATTTAAACCGCCATCTGAGTCAGTACATGTGCCTGTTGCAGTTGTTGACGTAGGCTGTGGACAAACAATTCCATTGCAATTATAAAACAATCCAGCACAAGTTGGGTTTTTGATGCAGTTTGGATGATCTATGAAATATTGGTCTGTAACATTAGGATGATCTATGCAGACATGTGCCCCGCTTCCTCTGCATCCTCGCCAATAAGGTGGAACCCCATTCACCCAGCAGTTAGTCGAGCATTGGCTTCCATAGGGATTATTAACTGAGTCTGTTGCTTGGTAATCGCAAAGCTCTCCTGTTTCAAGAATTCCGTTTCCACAAACTCCTGAACTAACTTTTCCTGTAATTTTATTCCAAAAATCAGAAAAAATACTGGCAGAAGCGAATGAGACAGAAACCAGTAAGATTAATAATAAAGAAAAAAGCACTAACCCCCTTTTCATTAATAATGGAATAAAAATAACTATTTAATTTTTATTATAATTGCTTTCTAAATCTTCTTCCCCTTTATCTCCTGATTTAACCACTTCTGCCAGGCGGGGAAAACTCTTTCACCAACAGGAAGCCCTATTTCCTCTCTCACATTGTCAGATATTCTGTGAAATGCGTGATTT
>CAYIVX010000061.1:0-4453 GCA_964366925.1 Candidatus Woesearchaeota archaeon
TAAGTTCTTTCAAAGCTTTTTCTATGTTGAGTGATTCTCCTGCAAAATAAAATCCGTTATCATTAATACCCAACTCAACATCTCTATTTCCATAACTGCCCATAATCCAGCCTAAAGCTCGTGAAATTGCATCGTTTACTCTTCGTCCATACATAGATTGAACAAGCAAATAATTTTTCTCAGCTCGATATCTTTCAATAATTATAGTCTTACTATCTGGTATTTCTGAAAATTGATACTGTTCATTAAAATAATTATAGATTTCTTCCGCAACATTATCTTCTACATAAACCTGCTTTTTAATAAAATCACCAATTTCTTTTTTAGATTCTTTACCCTCTAGTTTTTCTCGCATAAGCTGTCTGAATCTATTTATTTCCAGTGCCGAATCAAAAGATAGAGGTAGCATTTCTGAAAACCAGCTGGGAATAGTCGGAGACCTCTCAATACTTCCTTTAACATAAAGATTCATTCCTCGGGTATAAAGATACAGATATTTAGAACCACCAAGCACAAAAACATCACCTTTTTTCATTCTCTCTAAAAATCCTTCATCAATATATCCAATATGCTCTCCGCTAGGTGCTATTTTAACTTCAATATAACTTTCTTCAGGAATTGTCCCAATATTTGTTAAATAAATAACCCGAGCTAATTTTCCACGCTTGCCAATTTGTTGAGTTTCCTTGTCATACCATATTTTTCCATAAACATTACTTTTTTCTAAGTTATAATCTCCTGTTAAATAAGAAATTACTGAAAAGAAATCCTCTTTAGTCATATTTTGATAGCAATAACTATTTCTAATCAGCTTAATTAATTCATCCACTTTCCAAACTTTGTAAATTGACATTCCAAATATCTGTTGCGAGAGTACGTCTAAACAATTTTTAGGAAAAACAACGCGATTTATCTTTCTTTCAATAATTTCTTTTTGAATTACGGCACATTCAACTAAATCATCTCTATCCATAACAATAAAACGAGCTTTAATTACATCATGAAGCTTATGACCGGCTCGTCCGCAATTATGGACAATAATATTTTCTACAATAAAATTATTGGGCTCATTTTTAAGGGTAAGATTATAAGTGGACTCTTTATTGTTTATAATTTCTATTTTTGTTACCTTTTTGAAACTAATGTAAGGATTATAGTTTTTTCTAGCACTCAAGTAAGGTTCAAAATTTTTAGTTAATTCTCTCCCCTTTACTGCCTTCTGACCAAAACAAGGAATGCTTTCAAAAAACATTCTTAAATCTTCCTTTCTAGAGATAATTATTTGATATATATAGGTTCCATTAATTTTTTTAACAAGTTTAGATGTTTTCATAACACTTTTGGTTAAACTATTTTCATAGCCCATTCTAGAAAATAACTTATGCATGCCAAACGCAAAATCTTTGCTCGCACTAAAAATTCGAATATTTCCTCTTTCTTGTCCCTTAACAATATTTATATTTCCGTCGCCTTCAAAAATTCCTTCAAGATAAGCATGGATGAGGCTATTTGAAAGAGAAAAGACATTATTCGTAACCTTAATTTCATAGCTTTTTCTTTTAGAAGGTATCCCTAAAGATTCAAACAAGTAGGCAAAAAGATTTGAGCCAAATTCAAGATTGTAAAAATTTTCAACTTCATTAAATTTAACATAGGGTTTTATATCATATTTGAAAATAATTTCGTTTATTTTATCAATCATAACTTCTGATTTATTACCTATTTTTATTTTATAATATTCTGCCCGATTGGCTTTTTGGCTTTTGACAATGCAACCATCTGTAGCTAATATTCCTGCTAGCCACATGAGTTCTTTATCTAATTTTAATGGCAATTTTGGCCATTTTGTTCCCTTTGTTTTGAGATTTTGAAGATATGGCAAATATACATCTTCACTAACTTTGCATAGTTTGCAGGCATTTAGAAAGTAATCCAGCCTTACACTTTTTCTTCTTCCTGTTAATCTTCTGCAGTCAATAAATCGGGAATAGGGCATTCCAAATATCTTTGCAAATTCTGCTGCACTAATCTGGTTATCTTTTCTATATTTATCAATTATTTTTTGAAAAAAGTTTTCTTTATTCTCAACAAAAATTTTATCTTTTGGAAGAAGTTCAAAAATATAGGGTTCATTATTGTTAAAATCAATCTTACTTCGAATTTCTGCAATTTCATCCCCTATTTTCATTTCTCCCACATCTTTCCAACCAGTTTTAGTTAGTATCGGGTGCTTTTTTGTGGCCTTAATTACTTCTCCTGCCTCGGTTTCAATTTCGTATAATTTTTCAGTAGGATTTTTATGCCACCTGACAATTTTATTTTTAATAAATCCCCTACCTTCTTTATAAGAGATTAATTCAATAGGAATTTTTTTCCCTACAATCTCGCCAATCTTTAGATATTTTCCATCTGCACATAATATTTCAGAGTCATAGGGCAAACATCTTTGAGTAGCCCTGGCACTGCTTTTTGGCGAGCCAAGCATAAGAACCAAATCAATATAACCAATATCAATTCCCAATTCAAGAGAAGTAGAGCAAACAACAACTTTTAATTTTCCAGCTCTAAGATTTTCTTCAATTGCGAATCTATGCGCTTTAGATAGTGAACTATGATGGGCCGCGATATCATCACCATATTCTGTTGGAAAAATTTCTTTTAAATTATTAACAACTCTTTCTGTTGCAGCCCGCGTATTAGTAAAAATCAATGTAGTTTTATGTTCTTTAATTAAATTATTCAATAATTTATACAAATTAGAGCTAGCTTCTCGATCTTCAATAATATCTCCTGGAGTAAGTATTTTGATATCAATATTTTTTGTAAACTTAACATTGGCAATTTCAACTTCTCGGTCATCACCTATTCCGACTAAAAATTTAGCAACTTCCTCAAGAGGTTCAATCGTGGCTGAGAGCCCAATTTTTACAGGCCAGACAGCACTAACCTCATTTAGTCTCTCAAGAGTTAAACTAAGATAAGTTCCACGTTTATTATCTAGTGCATGGATTTCATCAATAACACAAAATTCTACACCACGCATTTTTTCTACAAATTTTGAACTGGTTAATAAAATTGCAAGAGTTTCTGGCGTAGTAACTAAAATATGTGGACATTTTCTAGCCATCTTTGCTCTTTCCGCAGGAGTAGTATCTCCAGTTCTAAGTGCAACTCTGATTGGTTGAAGTTTTATCCCTTTTGTTTCAGCAAGTTTAGTAAGTTCTTCAAGCGGTTCAATTAAATTTTTAGCAATATCATTACTTAGTGCCTTAAGTGGCGAGTTATAAGTAGCATAAATTTTATCTTCTAGTTCATTTTTTTCAGCTAGTCCTACAAGATAGTTAAGAATACTCAAGAATGCAGTAAGTGTTTTAGTTCCGCCAGTTGGGGCAGATATTAATGTATTTTTTCTCTCCCAAACATTCATTACACCATATCTTTGAGTAGGAGAAAATTCTTTGAACTTAGAAAAAAACCATTCTTTAACAAGAGGGTGAAGCACAGCTACAATTTCTGAATCCTTCCGTTCTTTTGCTTGTTTTATGAGAGTCATATTAATTATATCAACCCTTTTAGTTTGTAGAAATATCCTCTGCTGGAAAACTGGAAGTTAATTGGGATGATGCAGATTTCTACCTTTTTATAAACTTAAAAATCTATCGCTTTAGAAATATTTAACAGACATAGATTTAAAAACTAAAACCGAATAACTTATATGCAGTGGTTGCTGGAGTTGTGAAGAACCCGCTGGAGGTTAACATATGAGATTATCAAAAGAAAAAAAGGACAAAATAGCTGAACAAATTCTTATGCATCTTTACCAAAGTTTTCCTAAACAATTATTTACTTCAGAAATTTCCAAAGAAATAGCTCGCGACGAAGAATTCATTAAAACTCTTATGTTTGAACTTAAGGATAAAAACTTTGTTCTAGCCATAAAGAAAAACGAAGAGGGAAAAGACTTCGTTCGAAGAACAAGATGGCAGCTTTCTGGCCCCGTCTACCAAGCCTACGATATAAAGGCTAAAGAAAATGCCTTATAGTTGCATGGAGTTCTCAATATACTATTCTAATAACATATAACTTTAAATAAAAGAATAAATGTTATTCTAAGATGGATGAAAATGAAAGATTTGCTATTAAAGAAGCATTCGCTAGGACAAAAGAAGATATTTTTACACTAGGAAATGAATTTTATTCTCTGCGAACTAATATTTTAGATCTTAAAACACAATTAAATGCAATAAATGATGCAATTGATAAGTTAAAAATTGAAGTTTTAGACCTTAAATCGATTAAAAATAAAGTTAATTATGATACCCACTACATTAACTATCCAACAGATAGTCCAACACATAAATTTGAAAGTCCGTCAATTCCTATGACTCCAACACATATTCCAACAGTTCCAGTGGAAATAGAGGGGTTAAAATACCCAAATTTAGATACTTCC
>CAYIVX010000062.1:0-4451 GCA_964366925.1 Candidatus Woesearchaeota archaeon
GGAGTTCAGACGTGTGCTCTTCCGATCTGTCAAACGCAACAAGAGTTCCAACAATTTGCTTGTCGTTCTTCAGTTGTACCAAAATTTCTTTACCTTTGGAATGATTTAACATATCCAAGGGTCTTTCGATTCCGTTAACCATAATTTTCTATAAGAATCTTTGTTTTTAAAGTTAATTGTTTAAAGGTATATAATTAGAAATTTATTTTAAAGAATTTTTATTTAATAATTTCAGAGCCCACAATCTGACCTTTAAGAACAGCCCAATCTCGAGCTCTTTCCAAGGCATAGGCATCATAACCAATTTTATCTTGTTCTGCCAAATAAGCTTGATGAGCATCTCTAAGCAAAGAACAAGGAACAGCATCCTTCATAAGATTCTCTGGACTCCAAACCTGCACGCCATTTTCCAAAGTTACAATGCCATTCATAATATTTAATAGTAAAAAGAGTTTTTAATTATTTAGATAATCCAACCAAAATATTTAAATACTACCTAGTACTACCTAGTAGTATGGAGAATCTTAGTATTAAATTAGAAGAAAGTTTCTTAAAAGTAATAGAGACTGTAATGAAAAAGCATAATTATATGACTAAAACAGAATTTATAAGAGAAGCAATTAGGGATAAAATTAGAAGATTAGAAGAAAAAGAAATATTAGAAAACAAGGATTTAATGAATCAACTAGCATTAAGCGAGAAGAACATAAAAAAGGGAAAAATCAAAGAATTCAAATATTAATTTAATAGATTTTATGACTTCCAATTGCCTCAATAATTATTCTACTATTTTTATCATCTAGACCATAAATCATTCTAATATTTGAGCCAAGCCAACAACTCCCTTTTCCATTTAATCGTCCATGCAAGGGATGTGCTCCAATATTTCTTCTAGGATCAATTTTTAATTTATCCAATTTTTCTCTCAAATCTGCCCTTAAAGAAATATACTCCCTTAATCTCTTTTCAGCCTTAGTATTTGCAATAAATATTTCATACATCAAAAAAACAATGTGCCACCTATACTTAAAAGTGTGGGTTTAATTGGCACTTGTTTTTAGGATGATCCAAAACTTAAACCGCTAAATTACGTCCACACCATAAATGGTGTGGTTTAAGTTTATGGACATATCAATAAAAAGTGAAAAGAATATTTAAATTAATCGAACTTAGATTTATTTCTTTTTCTTAGCTTTTTCTATCTTCTCTTTCTCAGTTCTAGCTTCAGCTTCCTTGATTTTCATCTTTTCTTCTAGATTCAATTTATCAAGAAGTTCCTTATATCTATTTCTAATCGTAACTTCAGTTATTCCAGCAACATCTGCAACTTCTCTCTGAGTCTTCTTTTCATCGTTAAGCAAAGCAGCAACATAAAGAGCAGCAGCCGCAATTCCGGCAGGACCTCTTCCACTTGTTAATTCTGAACTTTCAGCCTTTCCTAAAATCTTTATAGCTTCACTCTGAGTCTTAGGCGATAAATGTAAAACATTTGCAAATCTAGAGATATAATCTTTAGGCGAACTAGGTGTAGATTTAATTCCCATTTTTCTTATAATAAATCGGTAAGTTCTTCCTATTTCCTTTCTTTCAACATCAGATGCATTTGAAATTTCATCAAGTGTTCTTGGAATATTATATGAACGGCAAGCAGAATAAATACAAGCAGCAATAACGCTTTCCATGCTTCTCCCCCTTACTAATCCTCTTTGCAATACATAATTATAGATTCTGGCAGCTTCATCTCGAACAACAGGAGGTAAATTTAAGAAACTAGCAACTCTTCTAAGTTCACTCATAGCAAGTCTAAGATTTCTTTCAATAGAAGTTGAAACTCTCTCTTGCCATTTTTTCAATCTTAAGAATTTTCTAGTATCATCTGTTTTAAGTTTATAGATATCAGAAATTTCTCCAACATTAGTAGTCAATCCTTTATCAAATTTCTGTTCACTTAGTGGAGCTCCGCCTCTACCTTTCTTTTCTTCACCATCAAAACTACCTTGCATTTCCTGAGAAGTATCAACTATTTTTTCTTCAACAACAAGTCCACAATCATTGCAGATAACTTCGCCTTTTTGATCATCATAATAAAGACTTGTACTTCCACAATCCGGACATTTTTTTACAAAGCTCATTGTTAATTTTTTTAGTTAGTAAGAGTTAAATTTATAAAGGAAAAGAGTAGATTGGGTATATAAAGCTTTGTATAAATAAAAAATTTCTCGACGACATTTTAACAAGTAAAAACGATAAAGAATATACCCAAAACCAAACTAAAGACATATAATAATCCTCCTAAAAAATAAACCAACTACCATTCAAGGATAAGGAATTATTAAAAAATATAACCTGAAAGGTAAAAAGAATATTTACTCAATTAAAACAGCATTAACACTGCCTTCTTGACTAGGTCTATTAGTAACTCTTGCTTTTCCCAAATCAGTATCGATTATAGCACCTTTAACAATAACATTTTGTCTTGCTAAGAATCTATTTGATTTTGTTTCAACAACATTAGTTATTTTAGCTTTTTTTGTCTTGCCCTTTTTATCGGTTACATTAGCAATATTTGCAGAAAGAAGAACATTTTTAATATGTCCGCCTCGAGTTTTAAGAACTTTCATTTTATTTTCTCTTAACTTTACAACTCTAGGAATTCCAGCTAATTCATATTTTTTAGACTTTCGATTAGCATGATATCTTCCTCCGCTAATTTTTCTTCCTTTATTCATAAATTTTTTATCAAAAGTAGATTTAAATACCTTTCCAAAAGGTATTTAGGAGATTAATAAAAAACTTCTAGACAATAAATAAATCAAAACCCAGACATAAAGATGAAAACCAAATTTATTAAAAAATAAGTCACAATCAACTGCACTTAAAACTTCTGCTTCCGAAATGGGATAAAATCAGAAAAACAATGCACACCACACCATAAATGGTGTGGTTTGAATGTGCTTGTTTTTCGGATTCTCCGAAAGAAATCTGCAACAATGTAACCGCAACATAAATGTTGCAGATTTCTTTCAGTGATTAATAATTTATTAAAATAAACGAAGTCTAAATAAAAAAGAATGCGGGGATTAGGAATCGAACCTAAGTAGCACTAAGCAACTGGTCCTAAGCCAGTTCCGTTTGACCGCTCCGGCATCCCCGCATATAAAAACTATAGAAATACCCTATAAAAAACTTCGTGTTTTATTAAAATTAAAGAATGATTATAGTTATAGTTCCATCAGAATTAATTGTTGCAGATTTTAAATCAGTTAAATAACCAATAATTACATCAGGCAAATTATCAGGAAGAGCAGAACCGACATTTATTTTTTGTTTACCATTAATAGAAGTAATAGTCGCTACATTAGTCGTACCATATTTAATAATTTCTCCATTTCTAACAAGTTTAGTATCCGCCCAAGTAACACCATCAGTAGAAATTTTTATGTTATTATTTTCAATTTTAAATTGATTTACTAAAGCAGGAGTAGCTCCTGCAGGAATATCAGCAGTAGCAGGATTAGTTTCGATAAAAACAGTATTTATCTTCCCTCCAAATCTTCTCGCGAAAGCATCATAAATTTCAGCCTTAGCAAACCAAAGAGCAGCACGATTACTTGCATAAACTAATTTTTTATCCAAAGCAGAAACATCTGCATCTAAATTTGAAAAAAGTCTATTCTGATAAGTAACCTGATTAAAATCAACCAAGGAAGTACCGCTATATCCTGCACTTAAAGCTTCATCAATATTTGTAGCAGTTTTACTATTAACAATGCTCATATAAACTTCCTCTAAATTTCTAATTTCAGTCAATCCTTGAGTTTCACTAAGGTATCCGCCCTGCTCCTGTAAATTCTGCATCTTAATTTTTTCTATTTCAGAAAGAGTATCATTTTCTAGACCCTTAACCGTTATTGCTTTTTTAACACTCTTAGTATCAATCCAACATCGTACACTTCTATCGTCGCAATAACCAACATCACTCCATCTATTTGGATCAACATTTTCGCCAGGATTTTTATTAGCACAAACCCTAATTATTCCCTGATTATATAATTCAGGATTAACAAACTCTTCAACACCCTGTTGAATATTTGGAGTTAAGAATGCACCAGCAGAATGACTGCCTGCAATACACTCATTCTCAGACGTTACAGTGGTAGTAGCTTGATCTTTAACGGCTGCATCCTTAGCATAATTTAATGCAGCACTCGTTGTAACCGATTTGAATCCACACTTTTCTTGTGTATCTATTTTTACACAAAGCTGTTTATATCCTGAAGTATCAATAAAATTAATAGTCTCTGTTGCACTTTCTCCCTTAGTAACATAGCCCGATTTAACGACAGTTGATTCTCTTCCAACATAACCTACTGAAGTTGCTGTATATTTCAAGTATACCTGGAAATAATGTCCTTCATATCCAGCATAAATATTATAAAATACATTATATT
>CAYIVX010000063.1:0-4411 GCA_964366925.1 Candidatus Woesearchaeota archaeon
TGCTTTTGCTAACAAAGTTTTTCCTGTTCCAGGAGGTCCGTGCAATAAAACTCCTTTTGGAGGTTCTACTCCTAATCGTTCGAAAATTTCTGGATGCTTTAATGGCAACTCGACCATTTCTCTAATTTTTTTAACTTCTTCAGTTAGTCCACCAATATCTTCATAGGTAACTTCTAAAGATTTTCCACTATCTTCCGAGATTTCTATTGCTTTAGTAGAAAGTTGAACTTCAGTATTTTCAGTAATAACTACTGGTTGATTGGGGGTGGTGCTTGCAACAACGAATTTTATTTGTTGTATTCCTCCGCCAAAACCCATTCCACCCATATTTCTAAAAGCTCCACCAAACATTTTTTCTATATCTCCAAAAATTTCTTCCATATCCATTCCTTCCATTGCATCTCTTCTTCTTTGAACTCCGCCAAGAACTAGAACATCGCCTTTAACGACTGCTCTTCCTAACAATCCTGCACGAAGAGTATCGGCATCTGCTTGAACCATTATTCCTTTTTGTGCTGGTGCAATTAAAACTTTTTTAGCTTCTTTAACTTCTGCTTTTTTAACACTAACTGCTTCACCTACACCTGTTTTTGCATTTCTTCTAAGAATTCCATCAATTCTAATTATTCCTTCGCCTACGTCTGCAGGATAGGCTCGATCAACAATAGCAATAGTTTCTTTTCCACCTTTAATTGAAATAATGTCCCCCCGTTTTACTCCAATCTCCCTCATTGTTTCAGCATCTATTCTAGCAATTCCTTTATATGCATCATCCTGTAATGCTTCTTGTACCCTTAATTTTGCAATTAATTCTTTTTCAACCATTATTGTTTTGCCTCCACATCATAACTATTATTTGAATTTCCTGAATAATTTCCTATATGGCTTCCACCGGAATTTCCAAGACTATAATTGCTGTTCATTTCAGAATATCCACATTGAGGACATTGATTTTCATAACCTTGTTTTAAATTTTGATAATCCATTTTAGTCTTCCTCCATTTCTTCTTGTTCTTTTTCGGATTTACTGTTTTTAATTATTCGTATGGTGCGATTATTTTGAGGATTAGCAGAGTCATATACCTGTTTAACGTGCATTACTGGTTTATTATTTCTAATAATTCTAACTTCTTTTGAACTAACTGTTCTTTGACGATTATTATTTTCATTTTCAGCATTTTCGGGAGTATTAAACATTAGACTTAGTTGATTTGCATTATTAAAACAAAGTTTAACCATATTATCCATCATTTTTTCACTTTCATGCATGAAATCTACAATTTCTCTAGGAATAGATACAGAATAACTATTTCCAACCATTCTCATTTTAACTTCGAATTCTTTATTCTTTAGTCTAATGAATTCATCATATTCTGCTTTATCTGTTGGATGAACTATAATTTCATTGCATTTTTCACATCGAATAGTTCTAAGATTAAATCCATTTTTAGAAATAAGTGTAGGTTTCATAACTCTATTGCATTTCTTGCATAAAATTGCGTTTTCGAATATATCTGACATTTTGTTTTGTGTTTTTTATTTTTTTCTTGTTTATTTTTTAGTATCACTCGGGTATGCGCATACCCAAGCTGAAAAAGAGGTGTAGTATATGTGTTTAGTATATACTCATCTGTATACACAAGAGGATGTATACTATTTAAATGTTTTGGTAATCAAGAATATAACTTAATAAGACTTTGTCGAAGCTGAAGTTTCTGATTGTAGTCGAAGAACTCTTCTAAATTCATAATCACAAGACTTGCTTATGGCTGCAGTTACTTCTTCATTAGTAAGTAAAACTCCTTCAGAAGGAATATTCGGAACTGATTTCATTTTTTCAATAAGTCCCCTATTTTCTTTAATTCCTATTCTTCCTCTTGGTGGGAATGGTGCCACATCAAGAACATAATCTTCATTCATATTTTAATTAATGTCGAGAACTATATAAGTATTTCTATATTTGAGCCGTTTCTTCTGTGATTTCGTCTTCGATTCCTTCATCGAGTTCTGAAGCAGCCATTTCTCTCATGGACATAATCATATCATCCATTTTTCGGTCCATGTTTCTTAATGAAATAGCAATGCTTCTCAAATTTTCTATTAACTCTTTTTCTGCAAATGGATCCATGTTTGTTTTGTACCTGTTTTAATGCAAAACAAACAGTCAGAAATTTCTTAAATTTCTGAATTTAAAAAACTCTTCACCACGAACCCGAAGGGACGCTAGAGTTTTTTAATTATTTATTTTGCTATAACTAATTCATGCAAGGTAGGTTTAAAAAGATTATTTCATTTCAGATATTATGGATTATGCTAAAGATAAAGACGGAATCGGTGTTAAACTTAGAGAATTTTGGAAGTGGCTTTGGGAAAGTGATTCGACTTGGAGTTATATTGTTTTTCTTATATTGGTATTTGTTTTTATTAAATTTATATTTATGCCTGGGCTTAGTTTATTATTTGGGATGGGTTTACATGGACTTCCCTTGGCTATCGTTGAGAGTTCAAGTATGGAACATTATTCTATTAAGGGAACTGACCAAAAATGTAATTTGAATTCCTATGGAATTTGTGGTAGTTGTTTTGATAATAAAAATTCTTTTAATCTTGATGAATATTGGAATACTTGCGGAAATTGGTATGAACAAAATACTAATATCACTAAGGAACAATTTAGTCAATTTAGTTTAAAAAATGGATTTAGAAAAGGTGATATTATGATTATCTTTAAGAAAAAAACAATAAATATTGGGGATGTTATTATTTTTGAAGCAGGTTCTGCACATCCGATAATCCATCGAGTTATTTCACTTAATCCAATTCAAACAAAAGGAGACCATAATGAAGCACAGTTAGTTCCTGGAAATAATAACTATGGGGCTAATGAGAAAAATATTCCTGAAGAAAGAATAGTTGGAACTGCTGTATTTAAAATTCCTTGGCTTGGTTGGCCAAAATTAATGGTTGTAGAACTCTGGAATAAGATTTTTAGTTAGATTTTTTATTTTCTGCTCGAACTCGCATTTTTATTTTGTTTACACACTTAAATGCAAATTCTCGGCTTCACATAATTTTAAAACATTAATTAATAATTTTACAAACCAAAAACTTACCTCTCCTCACAATTTTTGCTTACAAGAGATTGCATTTTTAGTTAATTCAAATAAAAACTCAAAAGTGCGGACTCGAGCATAATTTATTGCATTAATAAGAATAATTATAAACGAAGTCTAAATAGAAAAATTTATTCCACTAAAATCTCAACAATATTATCGTGAATAATCAAACTTGTTTCAGTTTGGCTTACTGGAGAATGAGATTTTTCTACTAATTGTGGGAATTCATTGATTATTCCTGCTCGTTTTAGATTTGCTATTGCCATTAGTGCTTTTGTGCCGAATTTTTTTTCTAGTTCTCTTTGGGAGAACGGAAGTGTTTTTTTATTTTCAGCAACCCACTCAAGAACTTCGCGTGCTGAATTTTCTCGGGGTTGAGTGAATTTTGCAATATGATAAATATTGCTTCCTGAACTTTCATAGATAATTCCGTTTCCACTTTTAAGAGTTGCAAAAGGTTCTACTGCGAAAGCACCTTCACCTAACTCATCTTCACTTTTATTATCATAGTTTGGAATAGTTAATCCTGAATGAATATCAAATTCATCAAGTCCGTGGCCTGAAAGATTAACAATTGGCGAGAAATTTTTTGATTCTATTGTGTCTTGTATGGATTTTCCTATTTGACTTAATGTCGTATTTGCTTTTGTTTTTTTAATAATTTCTAGTGCTGCTTTTAGTGCATTTTCACTTGCTTCTATTAATTTTAGATATTTTTTTTCAGGCGTTAAATCCATTGAGAATGCAATATCGCAAATGCAACCTTTAACGTGAACACCAATGTCTATTTTTAACAGCCCTTCTGCTTTCTTTTCATCCCTTAGTGTTGGACTGTAGTGTGCTGCAACATCATCTATACTTAGATTTACCGGGAAAGCAACATGTCCGCCTTGCTTGATTATTTCTGATTCTATTTTTTCAGCAATGTCTATAAGTTTTTCGTCTTTTTTAATTATGGACTTTGCATATTCTTTTACTTTTTTAGCAATTTCTCCAGCTTTTTTGTAATTTTGAATATCTTCTTTAGAAAGAATAGCATTTCCTTTATCTTCTCTTTCAGGAGTTTTTTGTTTTTGTTTTAAATCATGAATAACTTTTTCAGAAGTATTGCTAGATTTAGCGTTTTTTCCTATTTTGGATGTTGTTGCCCCGCTGTAATCTTTTTCTGTCATGTTCGTATGAAAACCAAGGTTTTCCTAACAAGTCACCTTTCCTTTGTTAGTTTCGTGGTCTATTAAAATTAGTAAGAAAGAATGCTTTTTAAATTAAATGCTTGATAAGTTTGTGCTTCGCAT
>CAYIVX010000064.1:0-4314 GCA_964366925.1 Candidatus Woesearchaeota archaeon
GGGTTGATTTGGGTGATAAACGGAATAAGACTGATTTTGTTCTTTGGAAATATTCGGAGGAACCTGGAGTAAGACAGCAGGAATGGCCTTCGCCTTGGGGAATTGGGTTTCCTGGATGGCATATAGAATGTTCTGCGATGTCTTCTAAATATTTGGGTGAGCATTTTGATTCAGAAAATAAATTTTCTGACTCTACAATTGCTAAAAATAAGAAACAAGCAATTATAGACATACATACTGGGGGAATTGATAATATGTTCCCTCATCATGAGAATGAGATTGCTCAGAGTGAAGCTGCAACTGGCAAAAAGTTCGTTAATTATTGGTTACATAATAATTTTCTTTCTGTAAAGGGTGAAAAGGTAAGCAAGAGTAAGGGTGGACTTTATACTATTTCTGAACTTGAAAATTTAGGATATCCTGCTTTAGTTTATCGTTATATGTGTTTGCTTGCTCATTATCGAAGTTCGCTTGATTTTTCTTTAGATTTGCTTAACGCAGCTAAAAATGGATATGAAGGACTAAAGAATAAGATTAAACTTATCGACGATAAATCTGTTGGAAAAGATGCTTCTAGTTATTTGGATGATTTTCAAAAAGCTATTGATGATGATTTGAATATGCCTTTGGCTTTACAAGCATTACAGGCTTTACTTAAGGATGATAAAGTTTCTGGAAAATCTAAACTCGAAGTAGTTAAAAAAATGGATGAAGTTTTTGCTCTTGATTTATTAAAAGAAGAGAAAATTGAAATTCCTGCTGAAATTAAGAAACTTGCTGAAGAAAGATGGAAAGCTAAGAAAAATAAGGATTTTAAGAAAGCGGATGAGATTCGTGATAAGATTAATAAACAAGGTTTTGTTATTAATGATAAGCTGGATGGATTTGAATTAAAGAAAATTTAAATAAAATGAATGAATTAATACAAAGAGTAAAAGATTGGTATGTAACTGGGCCTAGAGATTTTTATAGAAGATATATTGAAAATTTTAGTGCAAGAAGAAATCTTATTGCAGTAAGTGGGGACCATGGATTTTTAGATATGAATCCTCTCCCTTTAGGCTATTCGGAACTTACTCGAGAAGAGATGAATGCTACTAGAAGACAGTTTGATAGAACGGCAAGAGAATTAAATTTAAAATAAACTATTCAAAAACTTAGACGGCCCTTCGGGTTCGTGTAATGAAAGTTTTTGAAATTCTGAAAATTAAGAATTTTCAGACTGTTTATTTTTAGTAAGATATAATCAAAAAAATAAACATGGAGGAAAATAAACATGTGTGAATGTTGCGGTAAGAAAAAGAAGCCTGTAAAGAAAAGCAAGAAGAAAAAGTTATAGTTTAGGTATTTTTTAATTTATTTTTTTTAAGAAGTAAGATATATAAATCAATTAATCGTTGAGATAATAGAAAAGAGGAAAATAGAAAAGCTCGAAAATCGGATAAAACCTTCGGTTTGAGTATACAAGATTTTCGAGACTCAGAAATTTAGGAAATTTCTGATTGTTTTATTTTACTCTCAAATTAAAAAATAAAACAAAACATGAATACTAATGAATTGCTGGCAAGCTTAAACGAAAAACAAGTTTTGTATACTAATCTTAATCTAAAAAATGCTAAAAACGGCGAATATCTTTTAACTGTTTTTCATATGCTTCCTGGAAATAAACTTAATATATTGCAAGCTGCTGCTGAAATTGCTGCAGAAAGTTCTACTGGAACAAATTTTAAGGTTAAGACTGAAACCGCATTTTCTAGGGAGTTGAATGCTCAAGTGTATAAAATTGATTTAAAAAAAAATCTGGTTTGGATTGCTTATCCTTGGCGAATATTTGATAGGGGTGGTAATGTGCAGAATATTTTAACATTTATTGTTGGAAATGTTCTTGGTATGAAAGAAGTTTCTGCATTAAAATTACTTGATGTATGGTTTCCTCCCGAGATGCTTGAACATTATGATGGTCCGAGTTATACTCTTGATGATATGAGAAAATATCTTAAGATTTACAATAGACCTATTTTGGGAACTATAATAAAACCTAAAATTGGTTTAACTGCCGCAGAATATGCTGAAGTTTGCTATGATTTTTGGAGTGGTGGCGGAGATTTTGTTAAAAATGATGAACCTCAGGCAGATCAAGATTTTTGTGAATATTCTAAAATGGTTAAGTATGTTAAAAAAGCAATGGATAAGGCAGTAAAAGAAACTGGTAAGAAAAAAGTTCATTCATTTAATGTTTCGGCTCCAGATTTTGATACAATGATTAAACGATGTGAATTAGTGCGTCAAGCTGGATTTGAAAGCGGAAGCTATGCTTTCCTTATCGATGGTATAACTGCGGGCTGGATGGCTGTTCAAACGCTTAGGAGAAGATATCCTGGTGTGTTTATTCATTTTCATAGAGCTGCACATGGTGCGTTTACCCGACCTGAAAATCCATTCGGATTCTCGGTTTTAATTTTATCTAAATTTGCTAGATTAGCTGGAGCTAGTGGAGTTCATACTGGAACTGCTGGAATTGGTAAAATGGCAGGTAGTCCTGAAGAAGATATTATCGCTGCAAGAAATATTTTACAAATGTCTGCAGAAGGACATTTTTTTAGTCAGACTTGGTCTAATGTTCCTGAAAATGATAAGGATATTTTAAAATTAGTTCACGAAGATCATGCACATCATGTAATTTTAGATGATGATTCTTGGAGGGGCATGAAAAAATGTTGTCCAATTATTTCTGGTGGATTAAATCCTATGTTACTTAAGCCATTTATTGATGTAATGGGTAGTATTGATTTTATTACTACAATGGGTGCTGGTTGTCATGCTCATCCTAGCGGAACTAAGGCCGGAGCTCGTGCTCTTGTTCAGGCTTGTGAAGCTTATACTCATAAAATATCAATAGAAAAATTTGCTAAATTGCCAGCACATAAGGAACTAGCAGAAGCAATAGAATTCTTTGGTAAAGGTAATGCTACAATTGGTGCTGCTGAAAGTAGTGAGAAGAGTTAATTATTCTTTTTCCATTAGTTTATTACATTCAGTACATAAACCATGACTTATTTTTTTTACATTTTTAAAAATGCAATTATCAATTAATTTTGTTTCTATAACTCTTCCAGGATCATCATACCAAATTTTACCTACAGATATTCTTGAATATTCTGGATGAGCATTTGTCCAACCAGGGGGACAAAGGCAAACAAAAAGATTAAAATCTATAACTAAATCAGCAATTTTTTCAAGATTATCTAATCTTTGCATTAGTTTTGAATTTAGAGTATCTTGAAATTTACTCTCGGTTAAATTGATTCCATTTTGAGATAAATAGGTATAATAATCTCTTACTGAAGCATAAACTTCTTTATGAGGGTCCATTATTTTTCTTGTTTGTAAATCTCTTATTGTTCTTTTTGCGTCAATAACATGAGCATCTAATGGTTTGGATTTTAAATAATCTTTGCAACTAACTCTCAAACCATTAATATCTAAATGGTCAATTATTTCTTCTGGATGTTTTAAATCATGGGTCATCGCATAATGTCTTATGAGCTCTGGCATGGCTCTAAATCCCTCTTGATTAGATTTACTTCCTATCTCAAATAAATTCGGTAGGGCTTCAAATCTTAGATGAATTCCTCTTTCATCTCGAAGGGCTACGAATAATGCTCTAGCTGCTTCTATTTCATTTCCATTACTTCTCTTTAAAAAATTTTCAAACTTCATATTATCATATCTCAAAATTGCCTTTTAAACCTTTGTATGGTGTATCTGGACAGTAGTTACAAATACATAATATAAGAAACAATTGTATTTTAAATAAACCTTAAATATTTACATCAATGAAAACTAAACCAACTCAATAGGCTCCTCTTTACTCGAACTTGCATTAGACATTATATTAATTACACTCATGCAAATTCTCGGCTCGAACCTGCATTTTTATCTTAATTAATTTACTTAAATGCAAATTCTCGGCTCGCCTATCCTCTAAATATTATTAATAATTAATAGTAATAACCGAGCAATGGCACTTTAGCCAATTTAGATATTCTTCTAAAAGTGCTATTGCGAGCAGAACTTGTGCAGGTTATTCGGGGTTGAAATAAGTAGTAGTTATATTAGATAGTTTATTTAATAGCATATTTTAAATAGCATCCGTTGTTTTATACTTTATGGAATCATTTAGAAAGTATGTTACCTCTTCTGGATTGGTTGTTCTGGGTGGGAAGAATGCAGAGAATAATGAAGAATTGATTAAACAAATTGAAAAGAATGAGTATGTTCTTCATACTGCTGCTCCTGGAAGCCCCTTTTGTA
>CAYIVX010000065.1:0-4152 GCA_964366925.1 Candidatus Woesearchaeota archaeon
AAGTTAAGCTTGGAAAAGTCCGTGTTGGAAAGCCATTAATTCACGAAGCTGATGGTTCACCTAACCAAATAACTCCTGCTGAAGCTAGACTTAGAAATCTTACATATTCTGCTCCTGTTTTTATTGAAGTAACAATAAAACAAGGCAGTCAAATTGAAAGCCAAGAAGTTGAAGTTGGATATATTCCTGTTATTGTAAAAAGCAATGCTTGCAATATTGCTGGAAAAACCCAAGCAGAATTACAAAAATTATTTATTGACCCCTTAGACACTGGTGGATATTTTATTATCAATGGTAATGAAAGAGTAATGGTAATGACTGAAGATTTAGCAGAAAACCAGCCATTCATTGAAAGATCAAAAGGAAAATTAATGCTTAGATTATTCTCGAGAAGAGGAAGTTATAGAATTCCTATTTCAGTAACAGACACTAATGAAGGAATTATTGAACTTTCTTTTTCAAGATTCAAAAATATTCCAGCAATTATAATCCTCAAGGCATTGGGATTGACGAAAGAATCAGATATTGCTTCTTATATTGGAAAAGATAATGATAGTTTAATCGTTAATCTTTATGAATATGCTAATTTACAAACTCCAGAAGATGCAATGATGCAAATTGCTGAAAAAACTTCATTACAGGGCACTAAGAAAGAAATTCTTGATAGAGTAAAGCAGAGAATCGATTCTTATTTATTACCCCATATCGGACTTACTAAGAATGAAAGGGAAGAAAAAGCAGTAACACTTTGTAAATTAATAAAACAATTCTATATCGCTAAAGAAAATCCAAATACTTTAACAGATAAAGACCATTATGCAAATAAAAGAGTTAGACTTTCTGGAGATTTACTTGCGGATTTATTTAGAGTTAATTTAAATATTTTGGTTAGAGATATTCAACATTCATTACAGAAAATCCAAAAGAGAAAAAAATTTTATTCACTAAAGACTATCGCTAAATCTACACTCTTTACACATAGAATTGAAAGTGCTATTGCTACTGGTAACTGGATTGGAGAAAGAACAGGAGTTACTCAAAATATGGATAAAACTAATTATCTAGCAATTCTTTCACAACTTCAGAGAGTTGCATCTACATTACCAGGAGAACAAGAAAATTTCTTAGCTAGAACATTACATCCGACGCACTATGGAAGATTCTGTCCAATTGAAACACCTGAAGGAACAGAAATTGGACTTAGAAAAAATTTAGCTATACTTGCAAAAGTTTCAACAAGACTTGAACTTGATGAAAAGAAATTTGTAGATTTACTTAAACAATTAGGATTACAAAGAGAAACAGGAAGTAAGGGTAGCGATGTTTTCTTCAATGGAAGATTTACTGGAAATGTTGAAAGCCATGAAAAATTTGTTAGAGAACTTAGAAACAAAAGAAGAGCAGGAGAGCTACCTATTCAAATCAGCATAAGATATGATAAACAATTAGATACTGTATTAATTTCTACTGAAATTGGCAGAGTTTTAAGACCCCTTGTTATTGTTGAAAATGGCCAAGGATTAGTTACTGAAGATATTCTTGATGATGTAAAAAATAATAAAATTAATTGGAATGACTTAGTTAGCCAAGGATTAATTGAGTATATCGATGCTGCTGAAGAAGAAAATTGTTTGGTCGCTCTTAGAAAATCAGATATGACTAAAGAATCCACTCATCTTGAAATTGATATCATGGATTTATTTGGAACAGTTACATCACTAGTACCTTTCCCTAATTATGACCAGTCAGCTAGACTTATGAGAGGAAGTAAGACACAGAAACAAAGTCTTGGATTATATGCTGCAAATTTCCTGTGCAGGGTAGATACCGACGTATCGCTATTGCATTATCCACAAAAACCTATTGTAAGAACTTTTGTTTATGATACACTTAATGTTTATCCATCAGGACAAAATGTTGTTGTTGCGATTATGACTCATGAAGGATTTAATATGGAAGACGCACTTATCTTGAACAAAGCATCTGTTGATAGAGGACTTGCAAGAAGTACTTATTTCAGACCATACACTAGCGTTGAATTAAAATATGCTGGTGGATTAAGAGATCAAATTGAAATTCCAGAAAAAGGAACTGCCGGCTATAGAACAGAAGAATCCTACAGATATTTAGAGGCGGACGGAACGGTTTATCCTGAAGCTAAAATGGAATCAGGAGAAGTAGTTATCGGAAAAACAACACCACCAAAATTCCTTTCAGAATCTAGAGAAATTTCAGTAAAAGCAAGAAAAGAAGGCTCAAGTGTTATTAGACAAGAGGAAAGAGGAATTGTTGATGCAATATTCTTAACTGAAAATAAAGATGGAAACAAAATTATCCAAGTTAGAACAAGAGACCAAAGAATACCTGAACTTGGAGATAAATTCGCAACAGCTCACGGACAGAAGGGAGTTATTGGAATGCTTGTTCCTGAAAATGATATGCCATTCACATCACGTGGAGTAAGACCTGATATTATATTCAATCCTCACGGTATCCCTGGTCGTATGACTGTAGGTTACTTAATGGAATTGTTATGTGGAAAAATCGGTTCATTGGCTGGAAGAATTATGGATGGAACTGGATTCCAAAATACAAAAATAGAAGATTTAGAAGAACAAATGAAATCACTTGGATTAAGATTTGATGGAAAAGAAACAGTTTACAACGGAATAACTGGAAAAATGATGGAAGTTAAAATCTATGTTGGAACAATGTATTATCAAAAATTAAAATACATGGTTAGCAATAAAATGCACGCTAGAGCTTCTGGAAAAGTTACTTTATTAACTAGACAACCGATTGAAGGAAGAGCAAAAGGTGGAGCATTAAGATTAGGAGAAATGGAACAAGAAGCACTTGTTGCTCACGGAGCATCGTTGCTATTAAAAGAAAGATATGATTCAGATAAAGTTATAATCCATATTTGTACAAAGTGCGGTTATATCGCTGTTGAAGATAATATCCATAAGAAAATATACTGCCCACTTTGTGGAAGCAATGAAAACGAGCCAGTAGAATTATCTTACGCATTCAAACTTCTTGTTGATGAGATACAAGGATTACATTTAGCAACTAAATTCGAATTAAAAAATAAATACGAACAATAAAATGAATAGACAAAAATTAAATAACTTCGCTATACGAACAGGCATTGTTGCAGGTTTATTGGAGATTGCATGTTTAGGTATAATGGTTGGGGCAAAAGCTCAAGAAGTGTTTGGAAGAGATCAAGGTTATCCTATTTGTATTCAAGAGCCCACCAAGTTAGAATTTAATCCAGACACACGTTTTAGTTATTCTCTTCAAAATGGAATTTATTCATTAAGGGTAGAAAATGGAGTAAAAAATTAAAATGTCAAAACACGTAAAAAAACAAGTTAGCGGATTATATTTTAGTTTACTAAATCCTGAACAGATTAAAAGTATTGCTTCAGCAAGAATAGTAACACCTGAACTTTATGATATTGATGGTTATCCTGTTGATGGCGGACTTATGGATTTGCGTTTAGGTGCAATCGATCCAGGAGTTAGATGTAGAACTTGTGGTGGAAGATTAAAAGAATGTCTAGGACACCCAGGAATTATTGAATTATCTCGACCAGTTATTCATGTAAAATATATTCAAGTAATTGATATGTGTCTTCGTGCTTTCTGCCAATCATGTGGAAAGTTTATGTTATCTGAAGAAAAAATAAAAGAATATCCACTAAAAGAAAGAATAAAGAAAGCTAAAGATTCAAAAAAATGTCCATACTGCAATGCTGCTCAAGATAAAATAAAACTTGAAAAGCCTATGACATTCAAGAAAGGAAAGAAAAGAATCTTCCCTGACGAACTACGGGAAATGCTTGTTGCAATTCCAAGTGAAGATTTAAAAAATGTTGGAGTAAATCCTGATGTTTTCAGACCAGAATGGGGAATCTTAACTGTTCTTCTTGTTCCACCTGTAACTGTTCGTCCATCTATTACTCTTGAAAGCGGAGAAAGAAGTGAAGACGACTTGACGCACAAACTTGGAGATATTATAAGAGCTGACCAAAGACTTAGAGAAAATTTGAATGCAGGAGCTCCTGAAGTTATCATTGAAGATTTATGGGACTTGTTGCAATATCACATAACAACTTTCTATGATAATAATATTTCTGGAATACC
>CAYIVX010000066.1:0-4116 GCA_964366925.1 Candidatus Woesearchaeota archaeon
CTATAATAAATGAAATAAGTGAAATAGAAAAATTTTAGTTGTTATATAAAAAATAGGTGAGAAAGTTAAAAAAATTAATATGTGAAATAGATGGATGTGGAGTAACTGACCCAGCTCAACTTCATAAGCATCATATTATCCCAAAAACAGATGTAAACTGTTCTAATCATGAATTTAATCTTGCTATTTTATGTGCAAACCACCACGAGATGTTGCATGATAATAAGAGATTAAAAATAATTGGGATATATCCTAGTACAAGATTACCATATGGTAGAACTTTAGTGTATGAATTGAATGGCATTTGTAATGTACCAGAGATAAAAGAAGTATATTTTAAAAATAAACCCAAGCAGTCTGTTATATTTAATAAGGAAGAGAAATGAAGATAGGAGACAAAAAAGTATTATCAGAAGTAGAAATGCGCACTAAATTAATGAATTATGCTAAAAATTTAGGATGCGATCAAGAATTAAAAATGATTTACGAAAAATATTATAGATTACTTCGAAACTGTAAAAACGAACAAGAGCGGCAGGCAATTGGAGCAATGGGAGTAGAAGAGGTTCATAAATTTTTGGATATGAAGGGTGAATTAGTTGTTGATGGTAAATTAATCCTGCCATCAAAAGAAGAAAAGAAAGGGTAGAAAGAATGAAAGATACATTTGTAGGGAAAATTTTATGGTTTGCGCCGAAAAATGGTTATGGATTTATTGAATGGTCTAAAGACGGAATAAAACAAAAAGATATGTTTTGTCATTTTAGTGATATCTGTATGGAAGGATTTAAAGTTCTTAAAAAAGATCAAATGGTAAGTTTTAGTATTGGAGTTAATACTAGAGGACAGCCTAAAGCCACTGAAATTGCAATTCTAAAAAATGGGCAATAAAATTAATCCAAATCATGAATTTTGGATAACAAATATAAGTAATAGAAATGTATGTCTAGCAGATTTAGCTTTTACAATTCATAAAGGTAGAAGTTATAATCTGCTAGATAGTAAACATTTTTATTATACTTTAGAACAGCTTGAAAAATCTGCTAAAGAAGGTTCCTTATTTAAAAAGTCTAATATGATTAAAATAAGAAATGTACCACCTAAAAATATTATTAATCCTGGCATTCATATAATAAGAACTGCTCAAGAAACTAGACCTAAAAATATTCGTTCTCAAGTTAAAATTGTAGATAAAGAATATGAAGAATTAATGATTTCAGATGAGAAATTTTCTGAACAATTCTTAGATATTAATGAATCTTTTTTGTCTTCAAAAGATAAAAACAAAAATTAATCTATCATTTTCTAAATATTAAATTAAGATTTAGTTTTAGGAGAAAAATGACAGGAAATTTTGGCAATGGTCGGGATGGCAGTGCAGTTCTTGATGGAATTAATACAGTAACATGGGCTAGTAAAACAGGAACAGAATATACTCTTTTACGCAATGTTTTTCTCAAGAATTTAACATTATTAGGAAATGCAAAAATTAAACCATGTAGTACAAATGGTGGCTTCTATATTAAAGTTAAAGACTTATTGAAATTAAGTTATAACACTGTAATAGATGATGATGGTAAAGCTGCTGTTGGCGGAACTGCCGGAGCAGCCCTTGGAAGTGCTTCTTTTATTCGTTTTGCTGGTTCTGGGGTTGGTGCTACTGGTATTTCTACAACCGGAGCAGGAATAGCAGGAACAGCGGCCCCTAGTACAGGTAATTCCGAATGTCCATATGCAATTTTACCTTACCGTGGAGGACCTGGAGGAACAGCTAGTGCACAAGCCGGTGGCGCAGGAGGTTCTCCATTAAGAAATAATTTTAACGTAATGCCTTGGCCTGGAAGTATTTATTGGCATGAAGGAAATACATTAGATGGAAATTCAGGGTCTCCACATCGTCATGCGCAAGGAAGTGGTGGTGGAAGTGGCGGATGTGACGTAACTACTGGAACTGCAACTTCTGGCGCGGGTGGCAGTGGAGGCGGAGCGGTTTTTATTTCAGCAAGAAGAATTGATAATGCAGGTAGAATTTCTGCTCGTGGAGGAAACGGTGGAAATGCTATTGCTGCTGATGGTGGAATTGCTGGAGGCGGTGGAGGAGGGTCTGGTGGAGTTGTTGCTGTCTTATACGAGGAAGAGATAGGAGATGGGCTTGGTGTAATTGATGCTTGTGGTGGCGCTGGTGGTTTGGGGGCGGGAAATGGTGCTGTAGGAGGAAATGGTGCTGATGGCCCAGTCTATATTTTATGTAATGGGAATGAAGAGAAAATTTCACGTAGAACAGTTCGTATTACAGGTATTGGCGATTCGTTAACTCAACGTGGAACAGCTACATGGATTGATCATATCGCGGATGAATTTGAATTTGTTGGAACAGCGATCCAAGCCGGATGGGCACAACCACAGGGTAGACAATGCGAGGGACATCCTGCTTACACTTCAAGTCAACTTCTATCTGGTCTTCCCGGATGGTATGCGACTTATCCGAAAGCACCTACTCATGTATTAATCTTTGCGGGAGTTTGTGATGTAATAAATTCTGTTTCTACTGCTACTATAGTAGAAAACATAGCCAAAATAGCACAAACAACCCGTGCAACCTTCCCAGGTGCACGTATAACTTTTGTTAAAGTTACACCTTTACCAAATTATTCTTCTGGAGTAACTTCACTTAATAATGCAATTGCGGCTGATACAAGATTTCCTGCGCAAGACCTATTAGATCTTAATACATTAGGTACTGATTATTTATTTGCAGATCAAGTTCATATTAGTTCTGATGGAGAAAAATGGATTGCTAATAAAGTTATGACTCATTGGGGTTTAAATCGAAAGTAATTTTCTATCTCTTCCTTTATTAAAGCTGACATTACATAATCAATTCTATTATGTATACTAAATTGTTTAGCTATTATTTCATCATATAATTTATCAAAAAAATTATAAAATATTGTTCTACGTATTTCCTTATAGTTAATTCAGGTTTATGATAAATTATTTCAATTACATTTTCCATGTGGATAGGTCTTTCTTTCTTATGATTATTATTTGTTTAAGTGGATTTTTAAGGAAATTTATATGAATTAAATTATTTATCCAAATTGGAATAATAGCCATCACGCACCCATCTTTAGTTCTATAACAGATGTTTGAATTAATTATTTTTCTTATTTTAGGGCTAGAGAAGAGAGTTTCTTCAGGCTTTATCCAAATTTTTCTAATTACATTTTCCATTGGTTTTTTTTTCTAATGGATAAGATTAGAGACCTGATCTTATAATAAACCCAAGAGAATTTACATGAATTGAATTATTTGTCCAATCAGGAGATTTATTTTGAATAACATCCCTTGACATTGATATTTGTTTAAGGATGATTCTGGGCAGTAAATATATTTTAGAAAAGAAAATGTCATGTTCAGGAAGAAACCATAATCTATCAATTAGATTTTTCATTTGTTTTTATCATTTCTACCTTAAAGAGATTTATTTTAGGACTTTCTTTTATCCAAATAGGGCGGTTATTAACAATATTATTTATTATTTTAATATATAAATGAGTTTGAAATAATTTTTGGTAACCAAAGAAAATGACATTATGTAAGTTACCTGCTGGAGTATAATATTTTTTTAATTAGATTTTGCATTTGTTTAATCAGATTTCATCAAAATTGTTTTCATAAAAAAATTATTAATTATAGGAGATATTATCATCCAATTAGGAGATTCGGCGCGAGATGGGCTAATAATATCTGTCATAGAGTAGATCTTTTTCATTATAACTTTTTTTGTTTTAATTGAATAGAAGATATTTTCTTCAGGCTCTATCCAAATTTCATGTATTAGATTTTTCATTTTGTTTTAACGTGGGCGATGCAAAATTTGTGCCACGCGCTTCTCATTCATTTAAATATTTTCTCTCTAAATATTCTGGTTTCTGAGATCTTAAAATTCAGAGCATCAGGCGAAGCCTGATAGGAGCGAAGCGACTATCATGATCTCTTTCTATTTCTGAAATATTTCTTCTTATATCTAAATTCAGAGGAAATAAGAATAAATACTTCGCTACCGCTCCGTATTTCTTCTTATTTGTTTTATTTACTTTCTATTACTTAGAT
>CAYIVX010000067.1:0-3980 GCA_964366925.1 Candidatus Woesearchaeota archaeon
TGCAGGAAGAAGAGGAATGGGTTCTGAAGGCGGAAGTAAAGTTGCAGATCATGTTCTAAATCAACTTCTTGCTGAAATGGATGGAATAGAAGAAAATTCAGATATAGTAATAATTGGAGCAACAAATCGTCCAGATATACTTGATGCAGCTATTCTTCGTCCAGGAAGATTTGACAGAATACTTTTAGTCGGCCCAACAGACAAAAAAGGTAGATTAGAAATTCTTAAAATACATACTAAAAATATGCCTCTAGCAAAAGATGTAGATATTAACGAACTAGCAGAAAAAACAGAAGGATACGTGGGCTCAGATTTAGAAGCATTATGTAGGGAAGCAGCAATGTTAGAACTTCGAAAAAATATCGATGCTAAACAAGTTACTGCAGAATTTTTCGAGCAAGCTTTATTAAAAGTAAGACCGAGTGTTACTAAAGCAGATATAGAAAAATATCAAAGAATTGAAGAAAATTATCTTAAATCTGCAAAAGCTGCACTAGAAAGTCCAGCTTATTTTGGTTAAATCTTCATCTAAGATTTTGACTACCAAAGATTTTTATATAGTCATTTTCTGATTAAACAATGGAAAACAAAAATATCGGATGGCTCATCGTAGGAATATCAACATTCATAGGAGCAATTATAGCAATATTTTATTTTGGAGTAAATAAAATAATTGGTGCAACATGTTCACATGGACCTAGTTGCGGAATGTATGACACCCTAAGAGTACAAACCTGGATAAGTATAGCCATAGCCCTAGTAGTCTTATTTATAGGTATTTTCTTCATATTTGCAAAAACACCAGAAAAAATAGTCACTAAAATAATAAAAGAAAAGAAAAAGCAAATAAATCTAGAAGGACTTGATAAAATTGAAAAAGAAGTTGTAAAAATACTTCAAGCAGAAAACGGAGCAATCTTCCAAAGCACACTAAGGGAAAAACTCAATATAGGGAAAGTTGGCATGACTAGAATGCTTGATGCTCTTGAATCCAAACAAGTTATTGAAAGAAAAAGAAGGGGCATGAATAACATAGTCGTACTAAAGAATTAATTTTTATAATATTTTATCGTCAATGTAACTAGTTTCACCAAAGTCATTATAAGTATGCCTTTTGTTAAGTTTTCATGAAAAACAAAGAAAGGGAGGTTGCATCCTGCTTAATATGTGAGCAAGAGATGATAAGCGATATATCTGCAAAGAACTATTGTAAACTTTGCGGGATGATAATAGAAAACAATAAAAATAAATTTTGTTGCTATGATTGTGAAGATAAATATAATCAAATAAATATAATAATAAAAAAATAAAATGGAAAAAATATATTCAATTAAAGATATGCACTGTAATTCTTGTGCACAAATTATAGAACGAACATTAAAAGATAAAGTAAATAAGATTTACGTAAGTTATTCTGAAGAAGAAGCAATAATTGATTTTGATAAAGATAAAATAAGTGAGAAAGAAATTCTAGATGCAATACAAAAATTGGGTTATGAAGCAAGACCATTGAAAAGCTCAAATGAAAAAGAAAAAATAGACAAAATTAAGGAAAATTTTAAAGAATTGAAATTAGATACAAAAAAAATAGAATCATTAGAAGAAGAAATAGAAGAAAAAGAAGAAGAAATAGAAGAAAAAGAAGAAGAAATAGAAGAAGAACTCGAAGATTTAAAAGAAAATAATTTTGGTAAAAATAATGCTAATAATAAAGAGGGCATGGGTAAAACTGAAAAATACTTACTTTGGTCTATACTCCTCATTATTCCATTACTATTATTATACAAATTTACAGGATTCAGTTTTTCTAATTTTAATCTCCCAAATATTCAAATTCCAGAACTAGGTGAAAAAACTAGTCTTATTCTTTTATTTTTAGCAGGTATACTAACTGGTTTTCATTGTATTTCAATGTGCGGAGGTTTTGTTGTTTCCTATACTGCAAAAAACGCAATAAATGGATACAAAGGATTTAAACAACATTTAGTTTATGGTTCCTCAAAGGTTTTATCCTATGCCATAATAGGTGGAATATTTGGATTAATCGGAGGAGTATTCGCATTTAGCATAAAATTACGAGGCACGGTTGCAATTCTCGCCGGAATTTTTATGATTTTCTATGCATTAAGCATGTTCGGATTTAAATTTTTCAGAAGATTTCAATTTAATCCCAAATTCTTAACAAATGCAGCAGCAAAAGCTAATAGCAATGCACAAGGTCCATTTAAAGCTCCATTTTTTACAGGACTTTTAAACGGATTATTTTTAGCATGCGGACCACTGCAAGCAATGTATCTTTATGCAGCAGGAACTGGAAATTTCTTTACTGGAGCAATAAGCTTAGCAGTATTTGGATTAGGAACATTACCAGTTATGCTCGGCTTCGGAAGCTTAGCAACAGTAATAAGCCATAAAACTACTGGCCGAATATTAAAAATATCCGCAGTCATCGTATTAATCCTGGGATTAATAATGTTAAATCGAGGATTATCTTTAACTGGAAGTAACTTTACATTTGATAGTATAAAAACCGCATTAACAGGGTCAGCAATAACTGCCAATTCAATTGAATCTACCGATTCAGGCGTTAGCATTATTAATGGAATTCAAGAAGTAAACATGCAAGTTAATGGTGGTGGTTATTCTCCGAATTCATTTGTACTTAAAAAAGGAATCCCAGTCAAATGGAATGTTGATGTAACACAGTTAACTGGCTGTAATAGCGAGTTAGTCCTTAGTGCATATAATATTGACAAAAACTTAAAATCTGGATTAAATGTAATTGAATTTACACCTAGCAAAACAGGTACAATATCATTCACCTGCGGAATGGGGATGTTAAGGGGAAGCTTTATAGTTACTGAAGATGGAACTGCTACAGAATCACAAATTCAAACAGCAACACCTCCAAAAGGAAGTTCATGCAGCATGGGTGCAAATGGCGGAGGCTGCGGTTGTGGTGGTTAAAATGAACAAATATTTAATCATTTCAATAATCTTAATTTCGGCATTAATTTTAAGCGGATTTTTTATAAAATCAAGCTTTACTGGAAAAGTTATAGATACTCAAAATCTTAGTTCCCTTACTCTGAAGGTATCTATTCCATGCGGAGGACATGCTTCACTTATTGAAAGAGAATTGAATAAACTCGAAGGAATAGCCAAGATAGAATACACACCAATAACAACCTTTCGCATATATTATGATCCAACTAAAATATCTGAAAAAGATATTCTTAATTTATCCGTATTCAAGGATTATCCGGCTAAAAAAATAAATTAAACGGAGGTAAAAAAATAAACAAAACATTCAAAAATTAAACTAAGACTTCGTCTTGGCCTAACAAAATTTTAGGAGATAAAAAGCTCCTAACTCTCCAACTTTCACAAGTTGAAGATTTTGAAACTCAAAAATTTTTAATTTCTGATTGTTCGTTTTGAAACAAAACAAACATGAAAAAAATATTCAAAATATCAGGTATGCACTGCCCCTCCTGTTCAAAAATTATTGAAATGGAACTAGAAGGAAAAGTAAATTCCAGCAATATTGATCCAAAATCGGGAAAAGCAATAATAGATTTTGATGACAAAAAAATATCTGAAAAAAAAATTATTGAAATAATAACTAAAGCAGGATATAAGGTAAGTAATTAATTTAGGAAAAATAAAAATGGAAGAAAATAAAATAGAATGTAAAGAATGTAATAGAGAATTTGTTAAATCAGGAGATTTAGCTATGCATAACTATGCTAAACACAATATTCCAAAAAATAATTCTACAGAAGAACCTAAAAAAAGCAATAAAAATTTATTCTGGATGATAGGAATAATAATCACTATTATTTTAATTTATTTTCTTGTTTCTGGAAAAGGTTTAACTGGAAATGCTACTTCAGGAGATGTTCAAAAAATAACACTTGGTTTTAACAGCAACTATTATCCAAACACAATAACGGTAGAAGCAGGTAAACAAGTAGAAA
>CAYIVX010000068.1:0-3935 GCA_964366925.1 Candidatus Woesearchaeota archaeon
ACGCTCTTCCGATCTGGAAAAGGCTAACAAAAGCATAAAAGAGGATAAAATGGATGAGGAAATTTCGACAAATAATTCAGAATTAATAAAATTCATCACAGAAGCAAGAGCTCGCGGATATGAAGATTATCAAATAAGACTTCCGCTTCTTGATAATGGCTGGCCCCTAAAAGATGTTGAACATGCTTTTTATGATATAAAATTAGCTGAACAAAAAAAGCTAAAGAAAAAAGAGAAAACAAAATCTAACAAAACAGTTTATGTTTATAAAAATTCCATGACGATTCATTTAGATTCAGAAATTGATAAACAAATAGCAAAAAGAGCAAAAAAGAATATGCTTACATCTGAAGAACAGGTCGAAGATATTATCAGAAGAAGCTGTGTGAATACAAAAAAATCCGCGGAAGTTACGGATAAGGTTGATGATTTATTTTTAAAGTTGTTTTCTAGAAAGACTAGTGGACGGACGAAGAAGAATAAAGATTAAATAAAATAGGTCAAATAAGCATGGCAAATGAATACAATTAAGTTTTTTAATTGAGGAATTGTTAAAAATAAGTGAAAACCCTATTAAAAAAGTATTTTGGATATGATAATTTTAGACCGATGCAAGAAGATATTATAAATAATGTTCTTGCTAAGAAAGATACTTTTGTGCTTATGCCTACCGGAGGAGGGAAATCTATTTGTTATCAACTTCCTGCATTAAAACTGGAGGGGCTTACTCTTGTTATTTCTCCTTTAATTTCGCTGATGAAAGACCAGGTAGATAATTTGAAAGCTAACGGAGTGGCTGCAGAATACATTAACTCTACTCTTTCAAATGAGGAAATAAATGATATTCAAAAAAGAGTTAGCAAAAAAGAAATAAAACTTCTTTATGTTGCCCCAGAGAGATTTGCATTAGGGGACTTTAAAGAATTTTTAAAAAGTATAGAAATAAGTTTAATAGCCATTGATGAAGCTCACTGCATATCTGAATGGGGTCATGATTTTCGGCCAGAATATAGAAATTTAAAGTTTCTTAAAACTACATTTCCTAATGTGCCTATAATTGCCTTGACTGCAACAGCAACTAATAGAGTAAGAGATGATATAATTCTGCATCTATCGCTAGGTGGAGCAAGTGTATTTTTCTCTAGTTTTAATCGAGAAAATCTTAACTTACGAGTTTTAAAGAAAAAGGATAGTGTTAATCAAATTGTAAAGATGCTTAAGGATTATAAAAACGAATCAGCAATTATCTATTGTTTTTCCCGTAAGGATTGTGAAAATATTGCAACCTATTTAAAAAAATCTGGATTTAAGGCATTACCATATCATGCTGGACTTAAACCTGAAATAAGAAAACATAATCAGGAATTATTTATCAGTGATGAAGTAAATATTATTGTAGCAACTATTGCTTTTGGTATGGGTATTGACAAGCCAGATGTAAGACTTGTTGTTCATCATACTTTTCCAAAAACTCTGGAGGGTTATTATCAGGAAATCGGCAGAGCAGGAAGGGATGGACTTTCTAGTGATTGTATCTTATTCTATTCCTATGGAGACAAGAGGAAGCATGAATTTTTTATTGATCAGATAAATGATACTAATGTTAAACTTGGTGCTAAAAATAAATTAACCCAAGTAATTAATTATTGTGAATCTACTTCCTGCAGAAGAAAACAGTTACTAGGTTATTTTAATGAAATATTTCCCTTAGATAATTGCAAGGGCTGTGATGTTTGTTTAGGATTGCCAACGATTCAAGAAGATTTGAAGGAAATAAGAGAAATGGCAGACATAAATTCGGAAGAAGATGCGAGTGAATACGTAAAAACTAATAAAAAATCAAAACGATACAAGTCAGAAGCAAAATCTAACTATGATGAAGATTTATTTGAAAAACTTAGGGTACTAAGAAGAAATATTGCCATTGAAAAGAAAGTTCCCCCATTTATAATCTTTGGAGATGTTTCTTTAATAGCTATGGCGAGCAAATTACCTCGCAACAAAAAAGAATTTTTAGAAATTAAAGGAGTCGGACAGCAAAAACTAAAAGATTTTGGAAATATTTTTTTAGAAACCATTAATGAGCATCTGAATGAGCATCTCTCTGAAGAAATAACTAGAAGTTGCAATTCAAAGATGGCACCTATTATGGATTATCAGCAAAGACTTGAAAAAATAAAAGAAAATTTTACTAGTGCTTATGAATCTTGGTCGGCTAGCGAAGAACAAAAACTCGCAAGTTTATATTCTCAGAAAAAATCTATTGATGAAATTGCAGATGTTTTGGCTAGACAGCCTGGTGCAATTAGATCTAGATTGAGGAAGATGGGATTGATTATTGGATAGATAACCTGATTTCATCAAGATTATCACGAGGGTATTTTATTAATTGTTCGAGGCCTCAATAATGGGGAATTTTAATCTTAGAAATTGTTGGTTTAATCTTGTGCTTTAAGAAGTATTTTTTTTCCTAGTTCTTCGCGTTCGGCTTCTCGCAATTCGAATTCTTCATCTGCGAAGTCTTCGGGGAATTCTTCTTGTTCTTCTTCTTCGAGTTCGGAGGAGGGGAGGAGGAACGACAACCCATAACCAATAAACCCTAAATTTACTGCCAAAAAGGTAATTAAATGCATTCAAAACCTTTAAATATAGTATATACTTAGTATATACATGGAACAAGAACAATTAATAAGGAAAGTTACCGAAATAGGCAACGGTGCACATATTTTCGCACCTAAAGAATGGCTTAACGAAGAAGTTTTAATTGTAAGAATAGAGAAAAAAGAATTAAAAGAAGAGATATTAGAAATCCTTTCTCCCTATTTAAGCAAAATAACTGCAGTGTTTATTTACGGCTCTAATGCAAGAGGGGAAGCATCTGAAACCTCTGACAAGGATGTTTTAATTATATCTCGGGAGAAATTTAAGATAGAAAATAAGAGAAATTTTGAATTCTTAGTTTTATCTGAAGACTCCATAGAATCTGCAATAAAAATCAACCCCATTTTAATGTACTCTATATTCAAGGAAGCCAAAGCCATAATAAATGAAAACTATTTAGATAAATATAAAAAATATAAAAATAAGTCTGAAAGATTTTTATTCGTTTATAGAATCTACTAAAGAAACTTCTATAAAATCCAGCGAAGAGGTGCTGGAATTAGACCGAAAAACAGGAAATATTGCTTCAAATAGCGTAATTTATTCAATAATATTAAGATTAAGAGGTATTTTCATAATTGAATGTTTATTGAAAAATAGAGCCTATTCTAATTCTTCATTTAAAGCGTGGATTAGTAATAACATTAAATTAGACTATGAAAAAGTTTATGAAGTTTACAGGGCTGTAAGAGATGACAAAGCAATGAAAGACGGCATCTCATTATCCTCTGCTGAAGAGCTAATGAAATTTTTAAAAAGAGAAGTAAACAAACTATCTAAAAGGTAGAATAAAACAATCAAATGACTAATCGAAAAAAGAGGCTGAAGAAGGGAGTTGAATCTATTCAAAAGAGGATAGAGGAACATCGAGAAAAAAAGAGGCTTGCAGAAGAAGAAAATAATGAAGGACTTGTAAAATATTATGAAAAGGAAATCAGAGCCAAAGAAAAAACTAAAGAAGAAAAGCAAGCTATTCTAGATAAGCAATAGTTATTGAGTTTAGAGTTAAGCATTTGAACTTCCAAAAAATTCATAAGAATCGTGGAAGTTAGGTGTTAGTATGTTAGGGGATTTTGGTTTTAATCTTCTCGTTTCCCAAGTATTTTTTTGCCTAACTCCTCGCGTTCTACTCGCGACCCCACTCGCTTCAATATGGATTAGGGCTTGTGAAATCGCTCGGCTTCTAGTAGTTCTGTTTCTTCATCTGCGAAGTCTTCGGGGAATTCTTCTTGTTCTTCTTCTTCAAGAATTTCTGAGAAGTTGGAGGGGGACAT
>CAYIVX010000069.1:0-3810 GCA_964366925.1 Candidatus Woesearchaeota archaeon
TTTAGGTGAGTATTCTATTTTAGCTAAACCTTGTTTTTGTCTTTCTATATTAACAAAATGCATTTTTCGCATTAAATCAGAACTTCCCAAATCTCCAGTTAATAAAATTAAGTCTACACCTTTAATAGGAATCTGTTTAACCTTTCTCAAATCCCCATGAGTATCGCCAATCGCAAGAATCTTCAAATTCCTTGAATTTGGAGAGTTAGAAATTTTTAATTTCTTAATCTTCATACTAAATAGAATAATCACTTATTTAAAAAACCTTAGAATCACACAGTCTTCTTAGTTTCATCGTCTTTCTTATGTTTGGCCTTATAGCTTGTAACTTTTTCTCTTAATTCCTCGGGTGTCATATTGCAAGATTCAAAAACTTTTTTAGGTTTTGGAAAAATAAACATAGGGTCATCTTGAACTTCTAAAACGTCATAATACTCATGAAACTTTTCTGCATAACTAGTTTTAGCCCAAATTTCCATAGCACAACCTATTGGAACTTCTTCATCAATAACTTCTGCTAAAAAACATGCAAAAATTTCGGATTCTTTATATTGAAAAAGAAGTCTATTTCCCTTATTCGCAAGCCTCTTTTTATTTTCACAATCCCTATCTCCCTTGCAACCAGGACAAGAACCATAATCAACAGATTGATTTAAAATTTCTAAAAATTTTGCAAAAGAACAATACTTTTCATTACAGTTTCTAGCCAATGCTTCCAATGTTTTTCTGTCAGCCATTTCTTATTTAACATCAGACCCAATCTAGGATCTATAAGTTAAATATAAATTAAATTTTTATTTAAATTTAATCACTATACTTAATATACTGCAATAATGTCTAAGAAATTAAGGAGTTAGTCGTTCAGTATCTCGAGGAAGAAGCAAACCTTCTCGAACATTATCTAAATTCAAAAGTCTTTGTGTAATTCGATCTAAACCAAAACCAACCCCTCCATGAGGAATTGCTCCGAATCTAAAAATATCTTCATAAATTGGCGGAATAATAACTCCTTTTTCTTTTGCCTGTTGCTGAAGAATATCTAATCTATGTTCTCTTTGTGCACCTGTAGCAATTTCAACCCCTTTCCAAAGTAAATCAAAACTTCTTGTTCCCTTTGAATCATTTTCGGGCCTCATATGATAAAAAGGTCTAACCTTGGCAGGATAATTAGTTACAAAAATAAATTCTTCACCATATTCTTTCAAAACATATTCTCCAAGCATCTTTTCAGCCTCTGCATCTAAATCATCATCTTCTTTAAGTTTCTTTCCATGTTTAGCCAAAATTTTCTTCAATTCAGCCATAGGTACTCTTGGAATTTTCTTTGGAATTTTTATTTCTATTTTCATTTCAGCTAATTCTTCTTTTCTCTCATCTCTTACTTTAGCTAAAACATATTTCAACATATTTTCAATCATATCCATAACATCATTTTCATCATTTATGAAGCCCATTTCAAAATCAACACCCGTAAATTCAGTTAAATGTCTAGTAGTATGACTTTTCTCTGCTCGATAAACTTGACCAATTTCTAATACTCTTTCAAAACCACCATTTACAAACATCTGCTTATAAAATTGAGGAGATTGTGCAAGAACTGCTTTTTTATTAAAATAATTAACCACAAAAGACTCTGCTCCAGATTCAAGCCCAATAGTAGTAATTTTAGGAGTATTAATTATTGTAAATCCATTATCATAAAAGAAATCAACTACATTTTTGTATATACTGGATCTTATTTTAAATATGGAGCTAGGCTCTTTTCTTCTTGTATCTAAAAATCTATAATCTAATCTCTTCGGCAGTTCTGTCTTTGAAAAATCAGAAACATCAATTGGAAGCTTTTCATCAGCAGCACTAACTAGTTCAATACTTTCTATAGCCAATTCTTTTCCACCAGGTGCCTGTTTAGAATCTTTAACAATACCCTCAATATAAACAACACTTTCTCTATTTAACTTGCCCATCATCTCAAAAATATGTTCAGGGGTTTCAGTTTTAACTCCAACAATCTGAATTCTTCCACTTACATCACGAACAACAAGAAATCTCACCTTACCAAGTGCACGCGAGTCATGAACCCAACCAGCAATTCTAACACGAGTTCCAGCTTTCTTTTCAAAAACTTCTTTTATCTGTGTTCTTGTAAGTTTATCTTCTTTCATGTTTATTGTTGATTTTGAAGATTTATAAATTTGATGATAATCCGAAAGCTTCCTCTTGCTCAGGCTTCGCCCTCGCTTTTTTTATGCAAGGCTCCGCTTATTATTCAATAAACCAAAAACCAATAATTAATAACAAATCAAATCAGATTTAAGAATTATTAAAAAGTTCTAAGTAAGAAAGCGAGCAAGAGGAGCTTTCGAGTTCAATTAGTTAGTACAAGAGGTACAAATTAAACAAAACGAAGTGGAGCGAGCATTATTTTCCTAATTTCCTCAGAATCTCCATAACAGTCTTCCCATCAATCTTACCCTTAAACTTAGCCATAACAAGACCCATATAAGCATTAGCATTAAGACCTGGTTTTTCTTTTACAATCTTAGCTATTTCACTTTCCATATCAGAGATATCTGCTTTTTCTATTTTCAAGGCTTTTTCAATTCCCTCACCCTTAGCAATTTTAGTTAAAACTAATTTAACATCGCTTTCACTAATTTTCTTTGAATTAATTGCAGTCAAAATAGCTTCAAGAATATCAACATTAAAAATATTAGAATTAACTTTTTCATGAGTTGCAATTTCTTTAGGTAAAACCAATAAAAGTTTTGCAACAAAATTAGGATTATTATAAACCTTAACTAAAACTTCGAATTCTTTTAACATCCCGCTATCTAACAAAAGTTTAATCATATCCTCGTTTAATCCACGAGTTTTCAATTCCTCTCTAATTTCAGTTTTTAATTTAGGCAAGTCTTTTTTAACTTCATTAATAAAATCTCTCGAGATATGAAGTAAAGGCAAATCTGTTTCAGGATACATTCTTGCAGAACCGGGCATCGGACGTAAAAAACTCGAGCTTCCGTCAATATTTGCCCTTCTTACTTCTTGTTTTCCTTTTTTGCCCTCTTTATTTTGACGTTCTACTTCCAACTCAATAGTTTTAATCATCATTGCAGGATCCTGAAAACCCTTTATTTCAACACGAACATGTTCAGGTGTAGAAATATTCAAATCCTGTCTAATAGTTCCGATACCACGTCTAACTTTACATGCTCTAAGTATCTCTCCAATTTTTAATGCAACTTCCTTAACTTGCTCAGGATAATACATATGCGGACCAGTAGCAATTTCAACAAGAGGAATTCCAAGTCTATCTAACTTATAACCTTTTGAATTTTCAAGTTCAGGATCTCCTTCTTCTTTAGACATAGAAGGACGAGCAGAATCTTCTTCTAGAAAAATATTGTCAATTGCAACCTTTCCAAAAGAAGTTTCAATAAACCCATTTCTTGCAATTAAAGACGTCCGTTGAAATCCAGAAGTATTCGAGCCATTCAAAACGGTCTTTCTCATTATCTGAGTTACATTAAGAATTTCACAATTTAATAATAAAGAAATTTGAACTGCAATTTTAAGAGCTTCCTTGTCAAGTTCATAAGGAGGAGACTCGTCAAACTCTACAAGACAGCAAGTATCCTTAAAACCCTCATAAATAAATTCTTTATCCTTTTCAATTTCGTGCTTAACCGCAATATCAACCTCTCCGCTTTCGCCCGCAACAGCATGAAGTTTTCGTTTTACAATCCAATCGCCTTTTTCATTTCTCAAAATAGAAGGACATCTACAAAATAACTTTAGATCGGAAGA
>CAYIVX010000070.1:0-3789 GCA_964366925.1 Candidatus Woesearchaeota archaeon
TCTCCTTGAGTCTTCTAAATGAAGATTTCCAATCAAGTTGGATGATTATTATATTTTATAAAGTTAATTGAGTTAGAATGTATATGGAAGAAAAAATTAGTGAGATATCTCTAGGTTATATTGTTGGATTCACAGATGGTGAAGGAACATTTAATATGGTAAGATATCCTGATGGAAGAGTGAGACCACAGTTTTTATTATTTAATACAAATAAGGAAATTCTTGAAAGGATAAAACAAACCTTGAAATTAGATTGCCCTATTTTTGAGGTGGTAAGAGTAAAAGATGTTATCAAAAGAAGGAAAAAATGTTATAGATTACAAGCTCGCTCTAGAGAGGATATTGAAAAGATAATTCGGTTTTTCAATAAAAACACTCCCATAATTAAAAATGAGGATTTTGAATTATTTAAAATTGCATATGAAAATTGGATTTTAACAAATAGAAATGTTTAAAAGTTTGACTATGTGAAAATTGATATAGCAGGGTAGAGCAGATTCATTTAAGCTGTAAAAGGTTTGATGAAGCTCAATCTGGAGTGCTCGTCGGGCCCATACTAATGTCATGGGTAACCCGGAGGTCGTAGGTTCAAATCCTACCCCTGCTATTTTTTAACATGAAAATAGACAGAGATAATAAAAGAAATTTAACAGAATTTGATGCTGATTTTCCTCCAGAAAATCCAGTTAATATCCAGGCTTCTGAAGAAAGAAACTTGAAATATAACAAAGAAAGAAGGGTTTATGTTGATGAGGATGGTTGTTTAATAAGGGATAAATTTGGACAGCTATTGGGATAAAACATAAAAAATTGTTAAGTAAACCTTAATTTTTAACATATTAAGAATTAGAAGTGTGTACAATAAATTGTAAATAACTGCTCGAAATACCGCTTGCGCTTGGATTTCTCGTTGACAAAACTAGTCAATCGAATAACATGACTTGGTTGCAGGAAGTGTGAGAAACTCGCTGGTGGTTTTCAGTTATGAGTTAATCCTTTACAAGTTTACGAGTGCAAAATGTTAAGTTAGAAACTTGACTTAACAAAAAACAAAAGGCTTTTATTCTTAATTTTGCTTGTTTTTAAGAGGTGAAAAATGGGTGCAATAAAAAATATATTCTTGACACTGGTAGTATTAGCATTTATTATATTTTTAATTCTCTTTGGAACAAGAATTTATTTTGTTGTTAATTATCTTTTAGGCGAGGATGTTTTAATAAATACTGCCGCAGATACAGAAAATATTTTTTTAACTCATGGGGAATCAAAAGAAATTTATTTTAAAACTTCTATTTTAGCAAATCCTTTTTGCAGGGTAGAGTGCAGCTATCTCTTTGAAGATCTTAGTGAAAATAGTATTTATGATAGTGGAAATTTGAGTGTAAAATTAACTGAACCAATAACAAAGAAATATACTCTTACCTCTCCTACTAAAGGAATTGGACAAAGGTTATATCGATTTAATACTTTGTGCACTGCAATTAAAACTCCTCTTTGCGACACTAAAGGAATATTGACAGGGAAATCTGTTCTTTTAACTTTAGATTATAATTACACTCTTGAAGAGGAAAAGATAAGGGACAGCACACTAAAAAATTATCCATTATATTTAAATTTAGCGAATAATTTGACAAAAGAAATTTATGGTTTGGAGAAAACAATCCAAAAGATAGAAAATATCAGCACTAATGAATATCATTTTGATTGGACTTTAATAGAAAATGAGAATAAAGGCATACCAGAGCAAATGCAAACACTGACTTTATTGTGGGATTCTGAAAAATTATTCGAAGTTGGAGATGTTTTGTCTGAAATCAGCACAAGTCTTACACAAGTTAATTTAGATTTTCAAGAATTGAATAAAAGTGTGATAGAAGAAGTTGAAAATTATAATGCTTTGGTGTTAAATATCTCTGTTATAGAAGACAATCTTAAAAAGTATGGAAAATTAAATTTTACAAAGACAACTGCTTCAGAATTAGATGACTTGATTGTTGAATTTAACTCTTTAAAGAATTCTTTTTTAATCAAAGAATCTGTATCTGATAAAGAAATTCACTTGGGTGAATTTTATAGCAAGTATAATATTCTTAAAACTAAACTTGAAGAGGAAATAATCGGAGCAGAAATTAAAGACTCTAAAATTTCAAAGGCAGTATCAAATGTTCCTTTGGAATTGATTTCCTTGGGAACAGCAGGAAATTTAACATTTATCAATTACAAACTTACAACACCTGCAACCTCTTGTTGCTTAAAGGGAAAGTGTTCTTCTTGCTGCGATGATTCTTGTAATAGTAACCCTTCTTTTTATCCAATAGTTCTTGTTCACGGACATGATTTTAGTGCAAGTATTTCCCCTGAATACAGCCTTGAAATTTTTTCTGGACTTAGAAATAAACTTGAAGAAGATGGTTACATTTATGCTGGAAGCATGTTAATAACTTCTCCGGAATTTATGATAAAAGGAATTTGGGGGGAAATGCCGAGTCCAATAAGTGTTGGGGGAAGTTATTATTTTGATACTATCAGCAATCAATCATCATCGAGTGCTCTTCAATCAAAAGAAGATAATATCGATACTTATTCTATTAGATTAAAAAACATTATTGATGGTGTAAAATATAAAACTAATAAAGACAAAGTTATTATCATCTCTCATAGTATGGGTGGGTTAGTTACAAGAAGATATGTTCAGCTTTTTGGAGATGACAGCATTGATAAAATAATAATAGTTGCTTCCCCGAATAATGGAGTTGTTTCAGATGTATCAAAACTTTGTAAATTATTCGGAGCAGAAAGAGAATGCGAAGATATGGATGAGAGCAGTGTTCTTATCAATAAATTAAGCATACAAAAAGGATTTAATATTCCGGTTTACAATATAATTGGTGTTGGCTGCAATACTTATGGAAATGATGGCGATGGAATAGTTACAAACAAAAGCGCATATTTATCGTGGGCTAATAATTATTACATCACTGGAACCTGCCAGAATACTGCGCTTACTTATTTACATTCTGAAGTAATCAATCCTTACAAATACCCGCAAATTTATGAAATAATAAAGAATATCTTGAAAGGAAATAAATAACCTCTGAATCTTGTTAAGAATTCCAAGATAATATTTCACTTTGTTCAATATTAAAAAAAAAACGCCACCTGCAGTGCTCGCAATCTCGCACGAAAGGAGTTTATGGATTATACTTTCTACCACGAAATTGCTCGTCGAACCTGATAAAATAATTTTTGAATTATGTTAAGATTTCTGTAGAATTAATCTTGCTTTTAGCAAGATAAAACGCCACCTGCAGGAATCGAACCTGCGAGCCCCGGAGGGCCGGGATTAGCAATCCCGTGCAATACCATTATGCGAAGGTGGCATAGCCTCATCGCACATCTCGAAAGGAGATGGTGTGAGGAAGAACCTTGGTTCTTCTCATATGCGAAGGTGGCTTAGAATTATTAGAAACAGTTGACTTAAAAATATTTGGTTATTGCTTACTTAAGCCTATTTATGCCATTTATCTTTACATCACAACAAATTTTAAATACATAATCTACCTATAAAATTCATGAATAAACGATTATTTATTCTATCAGCATTGGTTTTTACCTTAGGAATTAATCTTGTATCTGCTGGAAATTATTACAATTATTTTGATGTTTATAGTAATGAAAACCCAAGATACAATTATTATAATAATTATAATTATGGAGACTACAATGAAAAATATGAGTATACTAAAACAATTAAGACAAAAACAGATTATGATTGGGATTCTTATAAAA
>CAYIVX010000071.1:0-3665 GCA_964366925.1 Candidatus Woesearchaeota archaeon
TGCAATAAGAGACGCAGGAGCAACAGTTGCTGCTGGAGTTTGTATTGACCTTAAGCCAAAGGTAATGGCTTAATTACAGTTAGTTAGTTCTAAAAAATTTACCCCCAACAAATTCTTAAAACACCATGAAAACATTATTTAATTTCCACGAATTTCTTGAAAATCTATTAGAAGCCAGTAAGATAATTCCTGTTCTTATTATTGTTTCATTTATTCTAATTTCAGCTATTAACAAGATTAATTAAAATTTCTTAAAATTTAAAACCCACCAACACTATGACTCCACTTATAGAAACTTTCAAAAATTATATGCAAGAGCTTCATAATAATGCTCCGCAGAATTTAATGATTCCCGTTATTCTTGTTTGCATTGCTGGAATTATTTTGATTAGAAATTCGATGATGAAATAATCTAAAATTTAGATTTCAGATATAATTAATTATTTAGAACTTAATCTAAATAAATTATCCGTATTTTCTCTTTTTTCGGTATGGGGATAATACCATGTTGCTCTTTCATCAAGATTTGGACGATGATCGCAGTTTATATAACATGAAGTCTGACAAAAAATATCATCATTAAATTTACAATTATAGGCACCAATTGCCCAAAAAGCATCATCTAAATCTACGGCAGAAAGATTATTCTCTCTTGTTACTCTTCTATAAACGTCAGTAAGAATTTTAGTTAAAGTATCTATTCTCCCCCTGGTAAATTTTTCTGGAAGTTCAACAACACCTGAACCTATGCTCATCCTCAATAAGTGTCTATCTACTTTTACTGGAATTTCACGGGGTGGAAAGTCCCACATTCCAAATCGAACATAATTTTTCATTAATAGGGCTGCTTTTCCAGGACCATATTGCTTAAACTTTCTTTTTTTATCTTTTCCAAATAAAATGTTTTGAAATGTTAAATCTACGGTTATATCTTTCATATTTCTGGGATCGCCATCATATTCTTCTTTAATCTTTCTCGAATTATGATATAATGTACCTATTGGATCACCTAAGGACGTTTCAGGATTTCCAAAACTTTTAAAACTTTCTTTTAGAAGATTTTTTAGTTCTTGTTTTGATAAAAGATGAAGTGAATCCAAACTTGTTTTTGAAGCAACAGTTTCTAATCCTGAAATTGCTCTACCAATACTTAATCTTGAGGAAAATTCACGCATGCTTCGATAAACTACATTAGCTAATCTTCCTCCATCTAAAACACAAGAATAGAATAATAAAAGGGCATGTTCTTTACTACCTCGTTCTATATGTTCAGGAACAACTGCATCTGGGAAAACATTTTCCTGATTAAAGGGATAAACCCTATCATACAACATTTTTAACGTTGTTTTTGAAACTTCTACTGCTCGCAGATAGTTAACTCGTATCTGTTCAGCTTCTGCTTTTGACATAGATTCAGATATTTATCCTGCTTTTAAACAAAATTCTAAATCGATAAATATATTCAATAATATACTTCTTTTTGCATGTTTGTTTATAAATGAAAAAATAGTTAGAAGCGGATGGTGAAAATAGCTAAAAGAGTGCAAATTAAACCAGATTTTCAAGAACAACTTCCTAAAGCTCCGGTGGATAAGAAAGTTGAAGGAATACGTCAAGAATATCTGGCAGAGGTAGAACAAATAAAGCAAAGAGCATTACTTCCAGAAAGTAAAGAGAGACGAATTAAGGAATTAAAGGAAAGATATGATTCTAGAATAAGCTTTGTCTATACTTCTTTTTACAATGTACGATTAAATATTGCTAAAGGAAATGTGGCAGCATTTTATTCTGAGATTTTTGATACCCTTTTTCCAGGCAAAATAATGAGAAGATTTAAAGGAGATAAAGAAACTATCGCTAACGGAGAAGAAATAAATTTTCATCCAGACCATATAAGATGGGAAAACGATAAAAAGATATTTACGGAAATAAAATCCATCTCCACAAATAATTCTCGCCCCCTGTGCTCGGATACACAATTAGAAAACTATTGCTTCGATCTCCTAAGAGACGCAGAACAGCCATTATTCGAACCGCAATTAGAATATGTCTTCTTCAGATATCAACGAAGTAAAAAAGATCCTGTTAAAACTAGTAAATTGAATAATCAGGAGTTAGCACAAAGACTAGCAAGAAAAACAAATGATCTCTTAATGGTTCCTTCAAATTTATTTTTTCTAATGATGCTCGCTTCTAAAAAAGTTAAGATGGATCAAACTACAAATAAAGGACCAGACGAAGCCAAATATCATAAAATATACGGAGAATTAATAAGTCAATTGCATACTGGAGAGGTAACGCCTGCAGAAATTGCCAGAAATTTAACAAGCAGAGTAGATTTGACAAAAGAATTATGTTTAGATAATCTTGATTACACGAGAACAGAATCTCCCAATAATTTATACTATGCAATTTTCAAAGTAAAACCCTTTTCAATAACAAGATACCAAAATAAATATTCTAGAGCTTGGCTCGAGCACTTCAGACAAAATCATAAAAGAATTTTGACAGAAATAGTCGGATTGAAAGATATTTATCAGGATTTAAGGGATGTTCCGTTTTAAAAATAATTTATTCTTCTAAAGGTAAACCCAATGCAAGTTTGACGTTCCTTTTGAGAGTTCTATCTAATCTTTTCTGGTCTCGAACTTCATCAGGTCTTTCCCGTTTTATATCAGGACTACTCATATCAAAAAGAGTTTCTGCTGAATTATAACGTTCTCTTTTTTTGAACCATCCAACTTTCTTTTGCAGGAAAACTTTTTCTGCTGGAACAGACTCGCCCTTTTCCCTTGGAAGAAAACATTTGCCACATCGAGATGAACAGCTATTATGCAAACAAATTCGAATATTTCCATTATTATCGCCTATTCTTCTTTCTAAAGAGGGGTGAACATATACTGGAATTCCTCTTCTACCTGTTCCTATTTCATAGCCACCAGTAGATTCGCCTAAAAGATTATTGTCTTGATGCTTTCCTACTAAATCAAACGAACCGCCCAATACTCGATTAGCTATTTCCACTCTTCTAGTAATAATCGGCAATATTTGAAATTGACTAAATGCTTTTTCTACTCTTCTAAGATTTTTGCCGAAAACTTTTCCACCATCTTCTTCTGTTGGATTTACTAAAACATAGGGGGTAACTCTTACACCAGACTCGCGAAATAATATTCCTTGTTCAAATATATAATCGGTTGTGCAACCATGTCCTACTGCTCCTATTTGATGTCGGTCATCTCCCTGAGTTGGAAGCAAAGTAGAATCTGTTCTTTTTAATAAATCTGCAATTTCTTTATCAAATTTAAGATATTTTGTAGGAAAAACTACACTAATATTTTCTTCTAAACAAGCTTCAAGAGTATTGATTAATTGTTTTCTAAATTCAGGAATTCCAAACTCTGTTCTTTTTCCTAATCTTAAATAACGTGTTGGAAGACCTAATCTTTTTCTTTCGACTCGGGCTTCTTTTATTTGTTCAATTAAAATATTTTTATCCACATTGAAAGCATAGGGATAGCCCGTATGTTTAAAGCTGGAATAACAATAAACACACGCACCCCAGGGCATAATTTTTCCTTCTGGAGAAATTCCACTCTTGCACCATTTAGCAATATCTAAATTTATATCAAGTACACAATTAGGATAAAAAGTCTGTTTTCCTT
>CAYIVX010000072.1:0-3588 GCA_964366925.1 Candidatus Woesearchaeota archaeon
ATTAGGGCAAGCCTTGGGCCTTCAGCCGGACAAGTCTTGGCTCATGAACGTTTTATGCATAATATCTCAAAAGGATACGATAAATTATAAACAAACAAAATGGCAGAAAACAAAACACCAGAGCAATATGTTGACGAAAAAGGAAGACCCTATAGTGTTGAACACAAAGTCTGCTGCGCCGCCGTCCTGGGCAGAACAGGAGAACAAAAAATTCATATCGTTTATGAAGATGGTTCAAAAGCAATCATTCTAGGCTCAATTCATGCAACACATAGCAAACTTGAACAAGTTGCACAAAGACAACCAAAGTGCACAGATTATGGTGCAGAAGGCGTTAGAGATATACCTTTTCCTCCTTCTCCAGATTAATCCCCCTTCTACACGTAAATACTTCTTATAACCTACATTATCGTAGTTTTCCATAATATTTATATACTTAGGGTGCCCTAAGTATCCGTGAACTAGGTCCAAAAGACCCTAAGTATACGAAAAAAGGAGGAGAAAACAAAAAATTTCTAAAAATTCATGAACCAAGCTAACCAAAGTTCAAACTCCAATCAAGCAAAACCTCTGGCTGCAATTTATGTCAGGGTTTCAACTCAAGACCAGGCTCAGCACGGATTTAGTTTGGATGCCCAAGAAGACACACTTCAAAATTATGCAAAAGTTTTAGGTTATGATCTTTTCAGAATTTATCGGGATGAGGGCAAGTCTGCTAAAGATATGAATAGGCCAGAAATGCAACAAATGTTAAAAGATGCAGAAGCCAAGAAATTTTCAGCAATCTTTATTTACAAGTTAGATAGATTTAGCAGAAGTATAAAAGATTTAATCCTAACCATAGATCAGCTAAAGAATTGGGGGATAGACTTTATATCGCTTCAAGACAAGATTGAAACCACAAGTGCGTCTGGAAAGTTGATGTTTCACATAATTTCAGCTTTCGCAGAGTTTGAGCGAAATATCATAGGAGACAGAACAAAGTTTGGAATGGAACGAAAAGCTAAGGAAGGTGGTGTTGTCACTAAGGCACCTTTGGGCTATAGGATTGTGGATAAGCAGTTGATTATCAATCCAGATAGCATAGAAAAAGTCAGAAGCCTTTTCAAAGAATTCGCAGAAAACGATATTAGTCTTGCTAAACTAGCTCAAAAGAATAATCTAAGTCCCGCAGGCATAAAGAAGGTTCTAATGAACACCGCTTACATAGGCAAAACCAAATGGGCAGATGTTGAGTCCCAAGGGACTCATCAAGCAATCATAGAACAAGAACTTTTCGATAAAGTTCGGAGTAAACTGAGCAGTTAAACAAAATTCTAACCAAAAGTTTAGAGCATTAATAATTTTCAGAAAGTTTTGCCCCGAGCCGGAGGCGGGGGCAAAAGAGGGTTATTTTTTATTCTTTTTGTAGGGTAGATTATACTCTACTTCTAAATATATGCTCCACACAAGTAAACCTAATCCGATAAGCAAAGTAATTAATCCAATTAATCCGATAAGAAGGTTATAAGCAATTAAAAATTTAAGAATAACATTTTCAGTTAAGCCGATATTAGCTATGCTTAGATAAGATAACAAAAAAAAGCCAGATAGGATAAAAGATTGGCAAGATTCGGCTACTCTCAGTTTGAAATTACCTTTCTTATCAGAAACAAAAATAATGAATGTCATACCGCCTAAGATGAATGCTAAACTTATTAAATATTTTAAAAATTCGAAAGAAAGTAGTTTTGCACTTCCATTGAAAATACCTAAGGCAAGAACTATAATCATAATAAAAAATATTCCCCTAGAGATATAGTTCAATATCCTATCTAAGATGTTCATTTCTCTTACCATTTTCCTATCTTCAATCCAAATCTATGTTGAAGAACATTATTTCTCCACCAAGCAAGTAATGTTAAGAATCCTGCTATTAAAAATCCCAATCCAATTAACCAGCTCCAAGCCATTCCTTCAGGCCAATTAAACCAATTTAAGAATACTAATCCTGAAAATCTCCAACAAAGAATTCCCGCTACTAATAAGATTATCCCCGTAAAAATCTGTGAGGGTGCTCTAAAAAATCTACTTCTACTATGAGCCAGGTTAAAATCCATTTTCTGAACTATTTTAATTGCGAAGAATAAACCCAATCCGATAAATAGAGCACCGAAATATAAATTACTTAAAACTATCCAATTGGCTCGGATAATAAAAAGATTTCTTAAAAATTCAAAAAACCATAAAGATAAACCATAGGCAAAAGTCCAAAGAAAAAAGACACTAGAATCTATGTATATCTTTCCATGATATAGCAAGCCATAAATTATTCTTGAAGCTATTGAAAAACATAAACCAAATAATAATGCATGCAGAAAATTAACTTGGAAAAAACTATATTTACTAAATATTTCAGTTAATAAAAAATTGAATATCAAATATAAAACTGCGTAGATTACAGTCCAATAAATAAAACCCCAAACAATCTTAAGATTATTTTTTAAGCCTTCATTATTCTCGAGATGCTTTTCTTCGTGATTAAATTCCCTATGGTGATGGTGGTGATGCCTATGTTTGTGGTGTGCCATGTTTCATTATTTTATGTAAGCAATAGTTAAAAAGCCTTGTGGCCGAAACTTTATTCTTCTTAAGCCATTCAAAGTCTTGTTTAGTTACTCTTACAGATAAAATATACTTTTTCTTTTCTTGAGACCTCACTTTCTCAATATCAAAGTCTCCAAAATTATCTTTTGTATTTATTTTGTCTTTCATTTGTATTACATAAGATTACATTGGTATTTAAAGGTTTTGGTTGGATTATAGTCTACAGAAGAACTGAAGAAAATTAAAAGCCCGATTGACGCTATTATGAACCCCCAAATAATCACGCCCCAACATATCTTCTAAGCGCAAAACTTATTTTTTCATAATCTCTCAGCCATTTTTCAGGATGACTTTTTGAAACAACTTCATTTACCAATCCGCTTCCAATAAATACTTTTGTGGAATCTTCATCAATAATTGCGGAGCTATAACCTATCACTGCAATGCAAGAATCTGCCAATTTTACTTCGCGTAAAACAGAAAGACTATCTTCATAACATCTGTGAAAATATTGCTGTCTAGTTTCGTGAACAAAACGAGGCACCAGACTATTTCCATTAACAGGAGGAATATGTGTAACCATTGCTTCAAATCTCTTGCCTTTTCTAAATTCAGAGGCTATTCTCGCGCTATGAACATGACTTAAATCAAAAGAAGATTCTAAATCAAAAGATTTTGCAAGTTCATCAGCTATTAATTTTTCTGTTTGAAACTGAATATCCTCCTCTGGATTACTAGAACTTCTGCTTACAAATAATACCCTTCCAGTCATAATCCTATTTGTTTGGCAAGTTTATAACTATTATCCCTACGGAAGATATATTTCGCTGCGCTCGTGTTATTCCGGCTAAAGACTGCAAGATTTTGTTCTGCTATTGCTTACTCAACCCACCTGACATTTAAACAAACTTCTAACACCGAGATTGGAATTAATAATACTGACATCTTTCTAAAAAATTACATGGGAAAATAATATCCACAATTCTCGCAAACTGAAGTTAT
>CAYIVX010000073.1:0-3574 GCA_964366925.1 Candidatus Woesearchaeota archaeon
GGGTGTATTCGTGCTTGAGCATGTAGTTCAAGTACTTCCTGACGGGTTTTAATTTCGCCGTTTATCTTGTATTCTCCTGCACAATTTCTTCTTAAAATTCTTTTGATACTTACTTCTGATTCGTTTAAAGAAAATCCTTTATCAGTATTATCAAAAATCATCTCAACACTAGCTTCACCTGCTGGCTTGTATTGATGAGTTCCTGCAAAAATAAGATTCGAGAGTTTTTTTGCTCGCATACTTTTTCCGCTCATTCTTCCTAGAACAAAACAAATAGCATCCGTAACATTAGATTTTCCCGAGCCATTCGGTCCTACTATAGTATTCATAGTATTTCTAAACGGTATCTTTGTCTCTCTTGCGAAACTTTTGAAGCCGTGTATCACCAACTCTTTTATAAATGGCATAAAGTAATACTATTTTAAGGTTATTTAAATATTATGAGACAAATTCGGCTTGTTCAATCTTTTCCTTTAGTAAAATTAATCCTACTTTAAACTTCTGCTTAAGTGACTCGTTTGACTAATAGATGAAATTTTCCAAAGAAATTATATTATTTTGAATTGTTTGGAAAATTTATTTTAGTAATAAATAGGAAAAATGCAGATTATTATTAAAGTAATTAGTTTATTAGTAGAATCAGTTTAGAGGATTAAAAAACAAGTTTTAAAAACACCTCTTGCTTTGCTTGATTATGTTCAAAAAGTATGGTGTTCTAGGAATAATCTTAATTCTTCTTGTAGAGCTTAATTTTATTTTTAAGATTGAACCCTTTGCTCATTGGTATTTTCCAATAATTTGGCTTGGCTATATTCTTGCAATTGATGCACTTGTCTATAAAATAAAAGAAGAATCGCTAATCTCTAATAGATTTAGGTGGTTTATTGGAATTTTTATAATTTCTGCATTTTTCTGGTGGGTATTTGAATTGGTTAATGTTGGAGTAAATAATTGGAATTATAGTGGAACTTCAGATATTGCTAATGCAAAAAATCTTTTTGGATTTCTTTCTTTTGCTACTGTTCTTCCTGCTTTATTTGAAACTACTGAATTAATTCTCGCAGTTCATTTATTTGACAAAGTGGTTTTAAAGAAGAAATATAAAATAACAAAAGCATTTTTGCATATAATGATTATCGCCGGAATGCTTTGTTTTTTCTTACCCATGTTTCTTCCAAAATATACTTTTCCCTTAGTATGGCTTAGCTTTTTTCTTATTTTAGACCCAATAAATTATCTCGATAAACAGCCAAGCATAATTGGACATTTAAAAAATGGAAATCTCGCTGTGCCTCTTGCACTTTTACTATCAGGAATTATACTCGGATTTTTCTGGGAGTTCTGGAATTATTATGCTGTAATAAAATGGACTTACAATATTCCTTTTGTAGGATTCCTTAAAGTTTTTGAGATGCCCATTCTAGGATATCTTGGGTATTTTCCTTTTGCATTGGAGCTTTATGCTATGTTCTGGTTTATTAGAAGTCTAATTTATCATAAAGAAAGAATGCTGGATTAAAGCGTTGTCTGTTTTATATTCTTGTTATTCTTTTTACCTGCTATAGCTTGCCAAGTTGCCCAGGATTCTCTAATTATATGTTTTTTAAGAAGTTCATCTCCGTGTTCAATTAATGCTTTTTTAGTATAGGGATCAGAGGGATATCCGCTACCAAAATCAAAACCAACTTCTATTTTTAATTTCTCTATCTCTGCATCTCGTGTTGTTTTTGCAATTATACTTGCTGCAGAAACTACTGGATAATTAAAATCTGCTTTATGTTCACAGATTATTTTAGATTCAAGTTTTTTATCTTTAATGTAGCCCATTAATTGATTTTTCCAACCAGAGGTATTAATGGAAGGGCAATCTAGGATTATTTTTAGATTTTGTTTTTGTGCTGTTGAAAGACGTTCGGTAAGCTCATTAATTATACTTGCCGAGGCTAGAGCTTCAACTAAATTAAGATTTAGGCCCTCACCCATGCCTGTGTCAATTTCAACTGGTGAAATTAAACGAAATTTATAATCCCGTACCATTTTTTTTAAATCTTCAACAATTCTTTCTCTTTGAGCAGGAGACAATAATTTAGAATCCTTAGCCCCTGCAGTTTTAAGCTCTTCTTCCTTGGATTTTTCAATTAATACCCCTGCTAAACACATAGGACCAAGAACTGGGCCACGACCCGCATCATCAACACCAATTAATAGCTCTTTTTCATGTTGCATAAGATTATATTCAAAACCCAATATTTAAATATATAGAATTATTGATGATTAGGTCCAATTATCACTGATGAAAGGAGGTTTAAAAAAATAATAAATATGACAACAAAAACAATATTAATGATTGCATTAACTGCGATTTTAATGATAGGAGTTTTGGCACCAATGGCTCTTGCTGAAGATACAGCCAATGTAACTACAGATACAACAACCGTGCTAACTTCTGCTACAGATTCTACTATTGCTAATGAAGCAGATGCTACTTTTAGTACTGGTGAAGATGTTTCTACTGGTAAAATGGCTTGGAAACAAGTTGGTTTATGGTTTACTTTCAATCAAGAAAAAAAGGCTGAAAAAGAACTTGATCTTGCTAGATTACAATTAATCAAAGCAAAGATAGCCGCAAGAGATAATAATACTGCAGCTATGGAAAAAGCACTAGATGCTCACGATAAACTAATAAATAGTGTCGAAAAAAGAACTGAAAACTTAAGGAAATTAGATAAAAATTCTGAAAAGTTAAAGGGTCTTGATAGGGCTATAGAAGTTCATAATGCTAGAATAAATAAGCTTAACGATCTTCTTGCTAATACTAATCTTACTAGTGAACAAAGAGATAAGATTGAAAATCGATTAGCTCACATAGAAAATGTTACTGCTAAATTAACAGGAGTTCAATCTAAGATATATGCTAAAATCGATGCAAAAATTTCTGCACTTAAAACAGAAGCTAATGCAAAGAATATAACTGTGGAAGAACTAGTTAGAGAAAAAGCAAAAGAACGAATAAACTCTACTGAAGATTAAATTTTTTTATTTTTTTATTTTTTTGGAATTTTTAGAGAACTTTCAAATCCAACCCAGAAAATAAATAGCAGGGGCGGGTGCTAAAAAATTGTCATGTCAATTTTTGGCGACATTCAAAACATACTTGTTTTGAAGTATTTGAAAAATCCCGCCAAATTTAGAAAAGAATAGCGGGGGCGGGATTTGAACCACGCGATCTCCGGGTTATGGGCCCGGTGAGGACTCCAAGCTCCTCTACCCCGCTGTATACTATATCAAAAAATAGTAAACTTTTAAAGGTTACTATCTATAAAAATACGAAATTTCTAAAGAACAGGATCATTTCCACCATGACTATGTGGATTACATCTGAGAATTCTTTTTACAGCTAGGGAGGTACCTTTAACTGTTCCATATTTGAGTATAGCATCTTGAGCATATATTGAACAGCTGGGAGTATATTTACATTGAAAAACATTAAGATGAACCTTATCCAACATAGAATAAATGGGATGAGAAAATTGCTGATAAACATTTATTGCTAGAACTTAGATCGGAAGAGCGT
>CAYIVX010000074.1:0-3456 GCA_964366925.1 Candidatus Woesearchaeota archaeon
TCAAATACAACAATAGTACCTACTCCAATCGTCCCAGCACCACCAAATCCAATAAGATTCATCATAATAAAAAGCATCATCATTATCATTGGAGCTGCGATTACTACGCTGATATAAATATTCATAAAAGTTTCAGCAATATGAGTATATTTTTCTCGTTCAAGTCTATAATCAAAAAGCAAAGATTCCGAATGTTTATTAAGAAATTCAGTAAGTGCACCGCCAGAAGTAATAGTAGTTGCAAGACCATCAAAAAGCAAAGAAAGTCTTTCTGAAGGACAATTTTTAGATACTGCTTTCAAAGCACTTACCAAATCATAACCATAAAAATTAATATAATTTGTTAATTTCCTTATTTCTCTACTGGTATAAGGATAATCTTTCGAAGATACAAGAATATTAAAAAGTTTACTTGGTTCAATTCCAGAAGTAGAAATAGCTGCCATAAAAATTACAAGAAAGGGCAGTTCCTGATTAATTTGTTTTTCAAGAGATTTACGTGTAGAGGAAGGATAAGAGTAAAATACAACTCCTGTTATAATTGGAATTAAAACAATTGTAGAAAACGATAATGGAAGTCCAAAACCCATAACAAAACTAATGATTGCAAAAAAAAGTCCTGCAAAAAATGAAACAAAAATAGTAAAAAGCATAATGGCAACATAACTATTTATAATAAAAGGTGAGGCAATCTTTTTAAGATCATCTTTAATCTTATTAAATAATTCTTTTTCCACTAATTTATTTGCATAATTTCTAAAAAGATGATTTGAAGCTCCGATATAAACTTTTTCTAAACTTCCAAGGGTTTTTTGATTTTTTGCAAAAACTTCTCCAGATTCATCTTTTTTTCCAAATACTTTTAATGAAAATTTATGAAGTGCAAGACTTTTAAGAAAACCCATTTCATCTTTTTTCTTTATGGCAACATTTGTTTGTTTTTTTGTATTTTCATCAATAAAATTTACCCCGATAATTTCTTTTGGCTTAATTTTTTCAGTTTCTATGGATTTTTCAGAAAAAGTTTTATAAAAATTTATTTCGTCAAGTAAATGAGGGACAGCATTATTAAGAATTTTAATCTGTTGTAAAAGTGCGACCATAGATTGCTCCATTGCTTTCATCTGCCCTGATTTTTCTGAACTAGCAGGAGAATTATACAAATTAGCATATTTTTCATATAATCCAACTAATTCAGTTGCTATTTGTTTTTCTCTTTCAACATTTTGTCTGAGCATAGGTATTGTCATTGTAGTATAAAATCTATTTTTTTAGAAAAATCCAGTATAGCATTTTTAGAAGATTCAAACTTCTCTTTATCTGAAGAATTATAAGCTTTCTCTAATGCAAAAACAGTTTCATCCATCCGATTAACTAACTGGGATAACATCATTAATTGGGCTGAATTCATTTTTTAACCTCGTTTTTAATTTTATCATTGACAATAGAATTTACAAAAGCGGCAAGAGAACCATATCTATATCTATTTTCTTCTTTCTTAAGCATCAGCCTAAGTTTATTCAAAAGTTCATCATCTATTCTTACTACGCCCATGTTTATTTTTCTTCTCCAATATTTAGTTGTGAAAAATAAACAGTCAGAAAATACTTGATTTCCGCGAAAATCAATTGATTTTCGGGGCCCTAAAAATCCTTGAAGATTTTTCTGGTCTGAATTTCAAAAATCTTGTTTAAAATACCCGAAGGGTTCGTATGATTTTTGAATGTTTATCCTTCTCAAGTTACATTATGTAACATATAGTAACTAACTGTAACAAGTGTTTATAAATGTTATGAATGAATATTTTTAAGATTTTGAAAAAGAAAATCAATAGATTTTCAGAACCATAAAAATCTAAAGAATTTTTCAGTCTTTCAGCGATTAACAAAGCTTGCTATTGAATGCTATAACCTTACATTTTTAAATATTGTTTACTTACTTAAAAAAATGAGGTTGGAAGTAGATATGAGTGGGTGTGATGTTCTTAAAACAGGCAGCATTATAGCTATTGCCGATGGTAAAGGTTTGATAAGGGGATTTCAGATTGATGAAAAGATAATCAATGAACTACTATCTAATTGGAAAATTGGAAGATATTTTTGTAAATACTCAAAAAGGAATTTGGGTTTCTTTAAAGCTATGATTTATTCCTCAGTTGTTTGTTGTCTAATAGAAAATATAGACAAACCAAAAGAGATAGAATTGGAGATTTGTCGAGACCTTCGTTATCATGAAAATGATATTCAACAAAGATTGCATAAATTATTAAGAAAAAAGGTAGGAATTAAAGTAAATTCTATTACATTCAAAAATTTAAGGGGTTCTGATGTAGATAATTATGCTTATTTAATGTTTAAAGATATTTATAATCTTCTTCCAACCTATATAAATCCGTCATTATTAGATATAGAAAAGTTTCTTATTTAATAATTACGCATCAGGGGCTTTTTACACCGATTCCTAGTCTGCCTCCTCAGTTTCTTTGGCAAGCTCGCTAGCATTGATGCGATAGATTAAATAACAAAAAGAGATTTATAAAGCTTTCTTAGCCCAAGCTTATTCCAAAACTTCTAAGAACAGCATCTGAATCCTTAAAATAATGATTAATTATATCTTGAACTTCTTTAAATCCAAAAATTCTTCTTTTTGCAAGCTCATTCAATAAAAGTGTTCTTAATCTAAATTCCTTCTCTAACTCTGGAACAGTAAAACCAAATCTTTCAGCTATTTTCTGAAAAACATGGCTAGATTTTTTAAAATAAAATAAATCGTCCCTAGCATTCCAGACAAAGGGAGTATTAGTAATCGCAATACCTTCAGGATTAACATCAACTATTTCAACAATCTCTCTTAACTTTCTTGTTTCCTGCTTACCTACAATAGCATGAGTCATAATAGCTACTGCATCAATGGTATTAATGAGTGTAGGCGAAAGATTTATTGGGGGAGTTTCCAATCTTTTAATTAAAGTATCAACTGAATCTGCATGCATTGTTGACATTGATGAATGCCCAGAAGCCATTCCCTGAAAAAGAACAGAAGCTTCTTCGCCTCTAACTTCCCCAACAATTACATAATCTGGAGCCTGTCTAAAAGATGCTCGAAGTAAATTAAATAAACTAACTTCCCCGATATTTCCAACACCTACAGAACTTCTTGCTACACTAGGAAGCCAATTTTCACGGGATAATGCAAGTTCTCTAGTATCTTCGATAGAAACAACTCTTGCTTCAGGAGGAATAAAAAAACCCATCGCATTAAGTAAAGTAGTTTTACCAGAAGCAGTTCCACCTGCAATAAGAATATTAGATTTATATTGAATTAATAGCCAAAGATAAGCTAACATTTCAGGACTCATTGTTTTAAAAGCAATTAATTGCGTAGGAGTCCAAGGAATTTTTGTGAATTTTCTAATAGTAAAAGTTGGTCCTCTTGAACTAATTTCCTGAGTATAGG
>CAYIVX010000075.1:0-3417 GCA_964366925.1 Candidatus Woesearchaeota archaeon
CCTCATTTTTCTTTTCAATCTCAAGTCTTGAAAGCATTACTCCTGCTTTTATTTCTGTTGTTTTTATTCCTGGTTTTTCTTCAAATGTAAGAAGAGTATTAGTGCTTGCATCAACATCACTAACTTTTAATTTTACATCAACAACATATTGTCCTGCTAAAAGTTTAGCCATTTTTTCTCGGTTAAGTGTTATCTCAAATTTCTTAACTTCATTAGGTGCTAATGAAAATTCTCTTGAGTCAGTAAAAAATGCAGAGGATAAATCTAGATTTATTTTATCAAAATTATGTCCGCCAAGATTTTTAAAATTTAAAACAACTGTGTCTGATTCTGGATTAATACTTTCAAATTCCAAACCAAAAGCATCTTTTAGCTTAACAATAGTCATTGCAATCTGATCTGTTTGAACAGGAGTATATACTCCTTTTATTTTATATTCAAAACTATAGTAATTTGGAGATACTTGTATAGGAAATTTTGGATAAGCTTTAAAATTAATTACGGCGGTCTCTCCCTCTGAAATAGTAATATTATCGGTTGGTTCAATATCTACCCCTACAAAAGAATACATTCTGAAAATATCTGTTCCACCGGTGTTAGTTATGTGAAGATTAAATATTGCTGGAAGATTTAGTTCAGGAATTGCCTGTGAAGAAACAATTTCTTTTGTTATTTGCAAACTTTCTGCCGAAATCAGAGATAAAAGTAAGATACAAGAGATTACTGCAACAACTAAAGCACCAATTTTTTTATTCATTTCAATTAAACTAGAGAAAGGATGTTTTTAAACTTTCCGAAAATATATTTTTTAACATTAACTATTTAAATATGTTTTACCCAATATAATTATGAAAAAATATTCAGTGTTTGCATTTTTTATTTTATTATTGCTATTGCCTCAAATTTTAGCTGTTGAAATTCCAGCATATAAAGATAAATATGTAAACGATTTTGCAGGAATATTTAGTGCTGGTGAAACTTTAGATTTAAGAAATTTATTATATGGACTAGATATGAATACCACTGCGGAAGTTGTTGTAGTAACTGTTGACTCGTGCCAGCCATATACGCCTTTAGAATATTCTCTTAAAATAGGGGAAACATGGAAAGTCGGCAAGGCAGATAAGGATAACGGATTAGTTATATTATATTGCAAGGCAGAAAATAAAATAGCAGTTTCTAGTGGTTATGGATTAGAAGGAATTCTTCCGGATTCAAAAATAGGGAGATATCTTGATGATTATTATGTTCCACTAAGAGATTCAAATCAAACAAAAGAAGGAATCATTGCTGTAACTGAACAATATGCTCAGATTATCTATGATAATAAAGATGAAGTTCTTTCGGGGAAAGCTGGCGGAAGTTCTTCTGGTTCTTTAGTAGCCCCTATTATTTTTGCGATTATTTTCGCCCTGGCATTTATTTTTATTTTTAAAATAATAAGAAAGAAAGTTCAGGAAAAACAAAAAGGAAAAATTTCGGCTAAAAGCAAGGTCGGAGTTATACCTATTTTTTTAGATATTATTATCTGGATAATGTTTATAGTAATTGCGGGTTTTGCATTTAATATTATTTTATTGATTATAGCGATAATCTTGCTTATTCTTAGAAGTATTTTCTTTCCATACTCAACGTATCATGGAATTGGTTTCTTCGGTTCTGGCGGCGGACTGGGTGGAGGAAGCAGTGGGGGTTTTGGCGGTGGAGGATTCGGTGGCGGTGGCTTTGGCGGTGGAGGAGCAAGTAGATAAGATTTATAAACTAAAATAAATATAATATAACATGGATAAAAAAGCGGTGTTTGAACCATTAAATTTAATAATTGCATTAGTCGCACTTATTGGGGTAATTTCTTTTGTAATAAATCAACCGAATTATGGTCTGGTATTTTTAATAATATCTACACTTATAGAAGCAATAACGAGGATTGTAAAATGATAACAATAGACTGGGCAAATGTCATAACCGGAATAATAATATTAGTACTAAATCTCATACCTCTGATTACTCAAAAAACTAAATATTATGGGATAACATTACCCTTATCAGTATTAATTGCTGTTATAAAAATCTTGTTTGTTAAATAACATGAAAACATCAACAAAAATTTGGATTGGCGTTGCAATCGTTGCTGTTCTTTTAATTTTTTGGGTTATTGGGGCTTATAATAATTTTGTAGGACTTGATCAAAATGTTAAAAGTTCATGGAGTGAAGTCGAAAGCCAATATCAAAGACAAGCTGATTTAATTCCTAATTTAGTTAGTATTACTTCAAGTGCAGTTAGTGTTGAAACAAAATTCGTTAAAGATGTTATTACTGCTAGGACTGCATGGCAATCTGCTGCAACTACAATTGCAAAAGATACAGCAGGACAACAGATGAATACTGGACTTACGGCTTTTGTTAATGCTGTTTCTGAAAATTACCCTACTCTTCAAGCAAATAAGCAATATGTTGCTTTAATGGATGAAGTTACTGGAACACAGAATAGAATAACTACAGCAAGAGGTAGATATATTGATAATGTTAAAAGTATGAATACTGCTGTTAAAAGCTTCCCTTCAAATATAATCGCAGGAATGTTTGGATTCAGCGGAGTAGACTACTATCAAGCTGCTGCAGGAACTACGACACCTAGTTTAGGAACAGGTGTTTTACCTTAAAATTCTTAATATGAAACTGAAAGATTTACCTACTTGGCTTAAAGGCGGAATTATTGGACTGTGTATTGCATTAATCTTACTAATTTTCATGATGTTAATTCCTGGAACTACTCATTCTTCAACAGTTCTTAAAGATTCAATCTCAAAAATTGCACAAAGTTTCGATTGGGTTTTATTTATTCTAAATGGTGGACATTTTTGTGACGAGATGGGTTGTCTGTTTATGATATTTACAATATGGCCCTCGTATTTTGGAATTGGCACCCTTATCGGCGGGATAGTTGGTAAAGTTAAGGCTAAAAAGCAAGAAAAGACTTCTAAAACCAATTAAACTGCGGTTGTTACTCTAGCCCAGTAAATTTGGAAACATTTAAATACCAACACTCTTACTAAAGAGTATAAGTATAGAAAGAGATTAAGTATTTAATCACTTTATCACAATCACGTTCATCAAAAACCTTTCTTATTAAGGGTTTATGGTTAATAATAGATTATATAGAGAATAGAAATAACAAAAAGTAATGACGAGATAGTTTCTTTCTAGAATACTTGTAAATATAATACAAAACAAACACGCAAAAATCGGACTAAAGCTTCGCTTTGATTCTACAAGATTTTTGCGATTCAGAAAAACAGGGTTTTTCTGACTGTTCTTTTTGTAAACAAAAACAACATGGCAAAAATAGCACCATCATCAATAAAATACATAATTTATGCAAATTTCGAGGCAGAAGGAGCCATAGAAAAACCTGA
>CAYIVX010000076.1:0-3358 GCA_964366925.1 Candidatus Woesearchaeota archaeon
TATCGGACATTTTCTTCAAAACGAGATTGGGAAATTTGGGGGAGGAAGATTGGTAGAAAAAAATTACAGCAAAGCAGGAATAAAAACAAAGACTTTTAATAAAATTAAAGATAATCTTAAAAAACATTTGGGAAAAACCCTGACGATTATTAAATTTACTCCTATTTTTACAACTCCTGGACTAATGCTTTTGGGTTCTTTGAAAATTCCTCTAAGAAAATTCTTATTTTTATCTACTCTAATTGCATTTCCTAAAAATTTATTCTTTGTTGTTGTTGGATTTTATTTTGGTGTGCTATTTGAGAGAATAATGGGGTATTTTGAGGTTGGGCAGTATATTATTATTGTCTTTGTTGTCTTAATTTTATTGAGTTATTTTATTTTCAAAAAAGTTTCCTTGAAGTTAGCAAGTAGAATAGAAAAGTATTAAACTTTTTGTTTTAACATTTTTATAATTTGATTTATCGCTCCGAAAAAACCAACAGTCTTGAAAATCTGCATTAACATCTTTATGAAATTTTTTGTTCCTTTTATAAAACCATATTTTTCTTGAGGAAAAGGTGCAATAACATTGTTCCACTGCACAATCTTTATCTTATATTTTTCTTTTATTATTATCTTGTTCATATAGACTTCTAATGCCAGATTTGGAAGTTTGGATATTTCTTTAAGATTTTTTAGAATTTTTTTTGGAAAAACTCTCTGCCCACAGATATAATCTAGCCCGATTAAATGCCATAGTCCAGGAACATTTTTTATTAATGCTATGGAAATATCTGCCTTATTAGTTTTTACTGGGGTGATGAGATTAGTTATGTTTTTTTGTGTAAGTCCTATAAGATCAGAATCAATAAATAAAAGCAACTCATATTTTGAGGCTTTGATTCCTTGAACTATCGCATAACTTTTTCCTTTGTTTTTTTTATAAGTTATTAAAGTTATTTTCTTGAATTTTTTTATTTCTTGTTCTGTGTTGTCTGTAGAACCATCATTTACAACAATAATTTGGTCTATTAATGGATGGTTTTGGAGAACATTTAATACATTCCCTATTCTTGGCCCCTCATTATATGCAGGGATAATGCAAGAAATTCTATTCTTTCTTTTTTCTTTCATAACTGTTTACCTTTTTGATTATTCTTTCACCTATTTTAAACGAGCCATAAGCAATAAAAAATGCAGCAAGGACATCAATGCTATAGTGTCTGTGCGTTACTAATGTTGTTATAGCCATGTATATTGCACCTATTAAGAAAAACCATTTTATTTTTCTGTCCTTGAATATTAAGAAGCCCAAGAAAGAAAAAGCCGTGTGGCCTGAAAAAAATAAATCATTTGAAAACACAAAAGTATTTAATATGCCTGGAAATTTTATTTGAATTGCATCCGCAGAGGTTTGTAAATGTGTTAAAATTATGAAAAAAGATCTAAACATCGAAAGCAGAGAAAATTGGATTAAGACTTGATAGAATTTTTTTACATAAAAAATTAAAGGATACAAAAATAATCCGTAAACTAAGATTATACTTATGTATACAAAACTAAAACTCCAATCATAAGGGCCTATGTTGTCTAAGATTAAATCAGGAACTTCAACTACTTGGGCAACATAGGTAACATAGTTTCCTGCTAGGGTGTTTGTAAAATTTGCTACAATAAGAAATAAGAGTGCAATTAAGATATAGTATTTATATCTTAAAAGTTCAGTTTTCCATCCTTTTATTAAAAATTTAAACCTCTTTTCAACTTTTTCTTCTGGTTTTACCTCTTTTTTATCCATTTTTTAATTTAAAATTAATTATTTGTGGTGATTTTTTTGGTCCAATGTTTTTTTTCATTATCTCAAAACGAGTATAAACTAGTAGTGCAATAAATGTTGAACCCAAAAAATTAAAAATTATATCATACATTGTATCTTCCAGGCTAGGCTGATTTTTCATCCCGGTAAAGACGTCTAAGAGAAATTCTCCAATTTCCCAAAATGCTCCAAGAGCCATAGTAAATATTATTATGAAGAAGATAAAATGTATTCTTGTCAGTTTAGCTTTTGTATGTTTGTCAAAAATAATAACCAAAGCTAATCCTAATAGCGAAACTGTTACTGAACCTAAAAAATGTCCAACCTTATCATAAAAGGGTGAAAGTAATCTGTAGAATCCTTGAATTTCTCCTCCTAGATGAAATGCAAAGGATGCTGCAATTAAAAGATTTAATATCCAAGGTAAAGTTACATACCATCTTTTTTTTAACATTAGTGGAAGAAAAGTTATTATTAATGCTACAACTCCCATAATTATATCTGCATATCTCTTTTCATAGATTGCTAAAATAGTTAATATCAAGATTATTAATTGGAAAATATATGCTAACCAAACACCCATTTTTTCAAGTTTCATATCTTATAAGAGAATTTTTTATTTAAATAGTTTAGGATTTGGGTATCTTTTAAGTTTTTTTTGGAAGTTGTTTAGTAAGGTATTTTCTTGCTAAGGTATGAATACCAAGAAGATATAACGCCCCGACCTATTCGCACTTTATTTTGCTTACGATATAAATAGATTAATGCAAAGCAAAATGCTCAATTCAAACCCGGGTTTCCCGAGTTCATAATCGAGGTGGAATTTTTAGTTCCAATACGCCCCGTCCGAACTTCTAATTATAGAACAGGGATTTATCTTTTTCTAAATCTTCCAATAATCCAACCTATGATTATTCCCAAGAGAAAATATGAAAAGATAATATTTAACATAAAAAATAAATTTCCTGCTAATCCCTGTAGATTAGAGGTATATCCTCCTAAAATATTAGTAGAACCACCAAGAGATAAAGAACTCCATAAAATCATCATAAACAATCCTGGGAGGATTGGGATACCTAATATTATATTTAGTAAATTATTTTCTATATGAATTACCGAATAAATTATTAAAGCTAAAACTAAAATTATTCCTATGATTACTCCAACTATTCCACCTTTCAACCACATAGATAATCTCTTCCAACCCATAAATATCAAAATAGAATATTATTTATAAAACTATTGTTCGAATCTCCGTCTAAAATGTTTACGCCCCGACCGAGATTCGAACTCGGGTCACCACCGTTCTCCTATTGTCTCTTAAATAATTTCTAAGAGACTAACAAAAATTCCTGTCCTAAGAGGACTGAAGTTATTGTCTCAACGACGAAACTTCGGAAATGAGAGGGTGGCATTCTTGGCCTCTGAACTATCGGGGCTAAAAGATGTCCTTTGTTTTTTCTTATAAAACTAAACTTCTTGACGATTTAAAAGCATTTTGATTATGTTAAGTCAAGTTGTTAACTTAACATTTTGCACTCGTTTTCACTCGTGATATTT
>CAYIVX010000077.1:0-3214 GCA_964366925.1 Candidatus Woesearchaeota archaeon
AATTCTAAAAAGTCAAGGTTGTAGTCGGAATAAGCTAGATCGCAGTTTTTGTAAGAACTTAATTCTAGATTTATTCTACTAATATTATACACTCTTTGTTGAGGTGAAAATATTTCCATTGAACAATCATAAATTATGTCTTCTGGTTTTGTTGAGTCATCTCCACATTCATAAAGATCATAGTAACTCATTATTCTTTTTCCATTAACACATTCGTCTTGAGTATAATTCAAAGTCCAATAAGGAGTACATTCATTAATATTAACTGAATAATTCCAAGTATTGCCACTATCATATTCTCCGAAAAAGTATCCTTCATATTCTAAGCTAATTCCTTCATAATATCCTGCTTCTACAGAGCTTACTTGGAAAGTAATTTCTTTTGGTTGAGATGGATCTATTTTTCCTACGGATTGAGTTTCATAACCATTGTAAACTGATAATCCGCTAGGAAGATTTAGTCTAACTTGAACATTGTCTAGAGCCATGTCTCCATAGTTTGTTAAAGTAGCAGTTATATTGAATGGAAGATTTTTTTCTTCATAATAATAAGGAACATCTGCATAGAAAGATATTGATGGACCAATTAAAGAAGTAATGCTTCCATCTGTAGCTAATGCGTAATCTTCATAATCTGAAGCATGACTAAAATCTAGAGTATATCCTTTTACTTTAATGTAAACTGGACCGTAATTGTTTATAGATTGAACTGCTTGTTCAACATTATTTTGCCCACTATTAGAATAAGCAATTAAATTTCCAGAACTATCATAGATTTGTAAATCTAGATCATTAAGTGAATAATAATTTGTAGGGTAGTTAGCATTGTTATAAGTTACATGTCTGTTCCAAACTAAAGTTGCTCTTTCTCCAGAATTAAAACTATCCTTTTTATAAAATTTATATTTTCCTTCCTGAATCCAATCTAAAACTACATTATCTTTGTAGGTATAAGCCCGAGATAAATCTAAAACTCCATATCCGTAGGTATTTTTTGAAGAAAAGATTCCAGTATTCTTTGCAGTGTTAAAGAACAATGCTCTAATTGCTTTTGGATCCCATCTATAACCTTTATAGTCAAGAATTATTGGAATTGATCCTGAAATAACTGGAGCAGCCATACTTGTCCCACAGTTATCTACAAAATCCCATCCATTTGTCAATGATCCCCAATCACATCCATTTGCTGATGGCCATAAAGGAATACCTTCCCAAAATGCGTTCGTTGATCTTATTTTGTGACCTGGAGCAGTTATGTCTGGTTTAACTCTTCCATCATAAGTTGGTCCTCTGCTACTATAGCTTGCAATTTCATCATCATTAGAGTTGCAATTATTTTTATCATCTAGTGCTGCAACACTGAAAACATTATAAGCTATTGCAGGAGATCCTACACTCGGACTTGTTGGTCCGTCATTACCTGCAGAAATAGAAACAACTACTCCTAAGTCATCAACAACTGCATCAAAGAATCTGCAGGATGCACAATCTGAAATTTGCGAATAAGAATTTCCATAACTATAACTTATTACATCTGCTCCTGCAGTATTTATTGCCCATTCTACTCCAGCCATCATATCACTATTGTACATGCTTCCAGGATTCCATCCAGCTTTTACATTAATTAACGCATCAAGACCATATCCAATACCTTTGTATGTTGAATCCTGGCTCGCTACTATTCCTGCAACATGAGTTCCATGTCCATTTAGATCATTAGTATTTGTATAGTCATCATCGTAATAGGGATCGTATCTTCCTGAATCATGAAATACTTTTGAATAATCAACGCTTAACTTAGGATGATTTCCATCAATTCCAGTATCTACTATTGCAACATCCCAAATTCCCCCATCATAACCTGCATTGTACCATGACGAAGCTCCAATTGTGCAAGCAGCATTATTTAATTTCATATCCACTTTTTCATCTTCGTAAATTGCGATTATTTCTTCTTTTTGAGATAAAATTTCTATACATGAAAGATTAATCTTTGCAAAAACAGAATTTATTACCGTTAAATCACCAGTAACTATTCCCCCGCACTCTTCTACATATTTTTTAACTTTATCTTGCTCTGAAGATATTTCTTTCTTCTGTTCATCTAGAATCTCTTTACGCATATTATCCATATCTTGATCTATTGCTGTAGCAATCTCTTTGTAGTCTGAGATTTGTTGAGAAGTCTTAGTACTAGAAGAACTTGTTTGAATTTGAGAATCTGCTTCTTCTAATTGTTTAAGCTTGGATTCAATTGTTGGTTTATATTCTTCTTTGATCTTTTTACTAGTCTCACTAAAATTTTGTTTTGAAAGAACTATTATGACTGGAAGCGGCTCATCATTGGTTTCAATATATTCTCTGAATTCTTTTTTGTCTATAATATTCATAAGGTTACTATTAGATTTTTTCGGTGTAGGAATTTCTTTTTCTTCAGTATTACTTTGGGCTCTCATACTTTTGGTAGAGATTTGAGAGATCTCTTCTTCTAGAGGAATCCCAAGTCTTTGAATTAATGGAACATAAGTTTCTCTTTCTATAGAAAGATTATCTTCTATAGGAATTGTCGAGTTATCGGTAAATAGAGTATCATTTGTTTCCTGGGCGGTTACAAGAGTTATCAAAAATAGAATTAATATTGCTTGGATAAAAAATAAAGAATTATTTCTTTCCATTTTTATTATTTCTCAATAATTTTATTAAAATAATTACAATGATTAATAAAACAATTCCCCCAATCAGAGAAATTATTAAAATTGTATTATTTGAATTTATAGAATATGTTGGTTCTTGATTCGAATATGAAGATTTGTAATCGCATCCAAAACCATCTTTGAATCCAACACTATTTGAGGGACATTGGCATTCTTCATTTATCCATTTTCCATCCGAGGATTCGCAAAGAACTTTATTTGAAACTTGTTGTTGAGCAGAGATTAAAGTTGTTAAAGAGATAATTAAGAATATGCAAATTATGCTCAACAATCTTCTCTTTTCCATTTAAAACCAACTATGCTTCAATTAATAAGTTTATCGATGAAAAAGTGGTTCAATTAGAGTAGTAAAAAACTAGCTTACTTATCCTTCTCATCAATAATCTCATCCATTTGATTTATGGATTCTTTGATATCTTTTTTTAAACCTGAGAAGAGCTCATCTTGCTCTTCTTTTACTGTTACTGGCTTCTTTGCTTTTTTCAATTTAAGTTTTTTGT
>CAYIVX010000078.1:0-2272 GCA_964366925.1 Candidatus Woesearchaeota archaeon
TTGGGAATGGCCCTCATTATATGTTTGTTGATTCAGGAGGAAATTGGGATTGGGTAGATAAATTGGCTGTTCTTTCTACAGATTTAGTTTTGTTGGAAGGAGGATTTAATTTTGAAGATCCTCAAATGAGAGATTTAGTAACTGTTGGAAAAGAAGATTTTAATTGGAGTTGTTTTGCTAAAAAAGCAGAAGAATTTTTTGAAATACAGAAGAAAACTATCTCTCCGGTAACAGGAAGATATATTGTTCTTTTGAAAAAGAAATCCAATATTGGAACATTTAATAAAGTCCAATTGTATGATCTTCCAATTATTAAAGGAATTCGATTTGGTTGGAAAGAACATTCTTCTTTATTTTTAACTTGTATTGAAGATGTTTTGTTGTTTGCAAAAATTTATCCTATTGGTTGTTGGCCACAAACTCTTCAATTAGAAAGCCTATTTAAAAAGAGTAGTTCCATAAAAAGTTTAATTTATTTTGGAGACCAATGCATAGGTTGTTGTGAACCTTATTTATCTGAAGGAAATTGGGAATTAACAAAAGATCAAAAGGAAGTGATTCGCGTTTGTTGTGAAGAGCAAATTTATTTATCTAGGCAAGGACATATTGATATTGACATTTCTTTCGGAAATTGTTTAGTTTCTAAATTTGGGGAAATTAGAATAGTAGATAAAAATCAAATCTATCCTATCCATCCTTTGGATGAAAGACATGCTCAATTATGGGTTAGAGTTCTTGAAGATTTCAGTTTTGCCCATTTTTCACTAATTGGAATTGAAGAAGTAAAAGAAGCTATTATTTCTAATGACTCTAAAAGAGTAGAATTGGCTTTTCAAAATATTTTAGCTCAATTATAAAGGAGTAAAAATGGAAGCTTATACTAAATTGTTTAAGGAAGAACAAGAGTTATGGAAAAATTGGCACGCTAATGGATATTTAGGAAATAATTTTGAGGAAGGATTGCGAGGACTTTTATACCATTCGGAGTATGCAAAAAGTCTTTTTGCTAAGATGAAAATATCTTCTGATTGTACTTTGAGGTTTTTTGATATTAATTACGTTCCTAATTTGAAAGACTGGGAAATTTTGGAAATCGGTTGTGGTTTTGGATTGTTAGGAGTTCCTTTTATAGGAAAAGTTAAATCTTATAAGGGTGTTGATATAGCTCCAAATTTAATTGAAAAAGCTAATCAAGCTTGGAAAAATATAGGAATTAATAGTGTTTCTTTATTTGCTGTCGATGAAAAAGGATTGGATATATTTCCAGATGCTTCTTTTGATTTTATTTTTGCAGAAAATGTGTTTATACATACTCCTCCCGCAATAACTAGAAAATATTTAGAGCAGATTTCTAAAAAGTTAAAAAATAGTGGAAGATTTCTTTTTGAATTTAATATGAAATACGATGGAACTGGAGTCCACAGAAACACAACTGAATCTTATACTCCTCAAGAACTTGATGAATTATTTAAGAATTCTGGATTGAAAATTGTTCAAACAATTGAAGAAGCAGAATATTTTGCACCAAATCAAAAAGGCAGACATGTGTTTGGGGGCAGATTTTAATGAAGTTAATGACCATACTTGGCACTCGTCCAGATCTGATTAAAATGTCTAGAGTTCTTCCAGCATTAGATGAGAATTTTGATCATATTTTTGTTCATACGGGTCAAAATTATGATTACGAGCTTTATGAAATCTTTTTTGAACAATTAAAGATTCGAAAGCCCGATTATTTTCTAAAAGCAGCAGGAAAAAATCCGGCAGAAACCGTTTCTAGTATTATTTTAAAATCTGATAACTTGTATGAAGAAATAAAACCAGATGCGGTGTTATTTTATGGGGATACAAATTCTGTAATGGCTGTTTATCCTGCTAAAAGAAGAAAAATTCCTATTTTTCATATGGAAGCTGGAAATAGAAGTTTTGATGCTTTGGTTCCTGAAGAAACCAATAGGAAAATTATTGATCATCTTGCTGATATAAATATGGTTAATTCCGAACAAGCTAGAAAATATCTATTGGCGGAAGGATTGCCTCCCGATAGAATTTTTAAAACTGGTTCCCCTATGAAAGAAGTTTTAGATTATTTTCAGGAAGATATTCAGAATTCTAAAATTCTTGAGAATTTGGGTTTAGAAGAAGGGCGGTATTTTTTAGTAAGCCTTCATAGAGAATCTAATGTGGATAATTTATTTCAATTAAGTGCTTGGATAAAGGAATTTAATAAAGCAGCAGATAGACTCGCCAATATCGCTTTAGATAACCGCCT
>CAYIVX010000078.1:2282-3211 GCA_964366925.1 Candidatus Woesearchaeota archaeon
TTTTTTCTTGTCATCCAAGAACCTGGCAAAGAATCGAATCTTCTAAACAATTAGGAAATTTAAAAAATGTTGATAGTCGAATCCAGATCATGAAGCCATTGGGATTTTTTGATTATACCTTTTTGCAACTTAATTCTGGTTGTACTATTTCTGATAGTGGAACTATTACAGAGGAAGCTTCTATATTAGGATTTCCTGCAGTCACAATTCGTAGATCCCATGAGAGACCGGAAGGAATGGATGAAGGTTCGGTAGTAATGTGTGGAGAACCTAAGAACTTAATTAACAGTATTTTATTTAAAATTCAACAATTTGATAAATTTGGAAGAGGGGAAATTGTTCCTGACTATAATGTTTCTCAAGTATCTGGTAAAGTGGCTAATATAATTATGAGCTATACTGATTTTGTAAATAGGGTGGTTTGGAGTTAGTTAATAAATAGGAGAATTTATGGAGAATGTTTTGGTGGTTGGAGGAGCAGGATATGTAGGAGGTCCTGTTGTAGATTTATTTTCTGAAAATAGATATAATGTTACTGTTTATGATATTTTGGCCTACGAAGAAAAGTTTTTAAAGCCAGTTAATTTTATTTATGGAGATATTAGAGATAGAGAAAAACTTAAAAAGATTCTCCCAAATTATGATATCATAATTTGGCTGGCTGCAATTGTAGGAGATGGAGCTTGTGCTGCGGATCCATTTTTGACTCAGGATATTAATGAAACTTCTGTTAAGTGGTTGGTAGATAATTATGGGGGTTTGATTGTTTATCCATCAACTTGTAGTGTTTATGGAATTAATAAAAATTTAATTGATGAAACTGCTTTACCGAATCCAATTTCTATTTATGCGAAAACAAAATTAGCTGCTGAACAGTATATATTACAAAAAGCCGCAGATAGATCCTTAATATTTAGATTGGGAAACTT
>CAYIVX010000079.1:0-3199 GCA_964366925.1 Candidatus Woesearchaeota archaeon
GCCTCTAGCCATTTTAGCTTCACATACGTTTCCCTTTCCGTCAACATAGTAAAGAAAGCCTGGCTTTCTCTTAACTATCATCTTGTGAATTATAGTACCCATTTTTTTACCTCCTTTTAATAATTTTGATTAAAGATTGTTATAATCTTTAATGTTTTCTAATATAAAACCGACACGCAAGTATTTAAATGTTTCTCAACTCGACGGAATTTCAAAGTTTTAGGGGAATTTCTAAAAGTAAATTGAATTTCTCCTTCGGAGTGACACTAAATTTCCAAGGTTTAACAATTTTTATTTCAATTATTTTATTATTCAACATCCAAACAGCGACGAATTTTCTACAAAAGAAACTATGTATGGAATAATTTCCAGGTTTATTAAAAATAAAAAGAAGAGGTTTATTATATTTTTTAGAACGAAACATAAGCCCTCTTGCACGTGAAAAAATGCTTTTACAAACAGTATAATCACTAATAACTAAATTCTTTCCCTCGAATTTTATTCTAAAAATTTTAGAAAAATCCTTTCCAGCCACGTTCTTCAACCTCACCTTTTAATTTTATATATTGTTGAAATAATTTTTCTACATTTCGTTCAGTTACAACATCATGATGCTTAAATCCACCACCAAAAGTAAAAGGAATATGCATTAATTCATGAATAAGAATTCTATCTTGATCATGTTTAGACATTTTATCAAATCTTTCACTAAGAATTTCAATAATATATGCCGCTCTAGTTCCTAGAGCCAGTTGCCATATCTTTGAAAGAGCATGACATCGTCCAAGAGTTCTACTCGAACCACTTCCACGAGAACGCACAGCAATAACTCCATCCAAGCGAACATGATTCATTTGAAGAGTTTGAGCTATATCGGAAAGTCTCTGCATAACATCATCCGCTTTTTCATATTTTATACCCATTTTCTTCAATCTCCAGCAGGAGTTGAAGTACGGAAAATTAGATTATTTTCCGTATGAAAAGTAGCAATGCACTTTCCATTTTCAATCCTACAAGATAATAAACCTATTATAGAGTATTTAAAATATATTATGATAAAATTCACCTAAAACACATAATTTATTCTAGAGAATTTTTATAATTCTCTAGCTATCTAATTCGCAAACAGCCTTTTAATTGAGCGAATTATATATAAACTCTTTTTTTGTTGCTATTTTATGTTATTAGGAGTCATCGGTAAACCTAATGTAGGAAAATCAACTTTTTTTAAAGCTGCAACTCTCGCAGAAGTTTTGATTGCAAATTATCCTTTCGCCACTATAAAACCCAATCATGGTATGGCCTATGTGAAAATTAAATGCATTGATTCTGAATTTAAAACTCAATGTATGCCTAGAACTGGTTTTTGTATAAATCATATTAGATTTGTTCCTGTTGATTTAATGGATGTTGCTGGCCTAGTCCCCGGTGCTTCTGAAGGAAAGGGATTGGGAAATCAGTTTTTAGATGACCTTCGTCAAGCAGATTGTTTTATTGAAGTGGTTGATGCTTCTGGCGGAACCACTATCGATGGAAAACCAACAAAACCCGGCGGTCATGACCCAATAGAAGATATAGAATTTTTAGAAAAAGAATTAGATTTATGGTACCTCGGTATTTTAAAAAAGGTTTGGAGGGTTTTTATTAAAACTATTTCTAGCACAAAAGAGCCATATGGTTTTGAAAAAGCTGTTGCTAAGCAATTTTCTGCATTAAAAATAAATGAAGATGATGTAAAGCATGTTGTTAATAAAACAAAGTTAGATTCCAGCAAGGCGGATAAATGGACAGACGATGAACTTTTAATTTTCGTAAGAGCATTAAGGATAATGAACAAGCCAATGATTATTGCAGCTAACAAATGTGATTTTCCAGAATCTTTAGAAAATATAAAAAGAATAAAAGAAAAATATCCTAACTACACCATTATTCCTTGTTCAGGAGATTCTGAACTAGCCCTTAGACAAGCTGCAAAGGCTGGAATGATAGAGTATATTCCCGGAGAAAGAGATTTTAAAATTAAAAAAGAATTATCCAGCCAACAAAAATTAGCCTTAGAAAATATTAAGAAAAATGTTTTAGATAAATTCGAAGAAGGAACGGGGGTTCAGGCTGTTCTTAATCATGCTGTTTTTGATTTGCTGAAATATATTGCAATATTCCCGGCTGGTGTGAATAAGCTTGCAGATTCCAAAGGAAATATATTACCTGATTGTTATTTGCTCAGAGAAGGTTCGACCGCCTTAGATTTTGCTTATTCGCTTCATACTGATATTGGAAAGAATTTTGTTAAAGCCATTGATGCAAGAAGTGGAAAAGCTGTTGGTAAGGATTATAAATTAAAAAATAGAGATGCTTTGGAGATTGCTACTAGATAAATTGCTTTCTAAATTTCACGTTCATGTTAAAGCAAATTCCACAGAATCCAAAATAGAAGATTTTGGAGACAATCGATATTTAGTTTATGTGAAATCCGCTCCCGAAAATAATGAAGCTAATATTGAAATGCTTAAGATGATGGGTAAACATCTAGGAATTCCTTCTACAAAACTTAGAATTGTCGTAGGAGCAACTAGCAAAGATAAAATTGTAGAAGTTATGTACTGAATTTTTATTTAAACTTCGTTTACTTTAATTATTAATAATGCCCAATTTCGTAAGCAGAAGCTGTGAAAAGCCAAGTCGAATTAAGTTTAGTGAATTACTTACTCGGGGGCAAACTTATTATTCTTATATTATTTCTATTTATTCCCTTCCTCAATCAAATCATAAACATGCTTAATCTGACTAAGAGCACTTTCTAAATCCCTATCATTTATAATAATAAAATCTGCCATCTTTAGAAGTTGCCCCGTATGTTGACCTAGCGGATTTTTAGTATCATTTAAATCTCGCTCATCCACATTAAGGAACTCTGCCCAAGTTTTAGGATCGTGAGATTTTCCTCGTTTAACTAATCGTTCAAATCTCAATGCTTTTGGAGCATCAACCCCAATAAGCACAAAATTTTTACAATTTTCCTTCAAAAAATCTGCTTCTCCCGGATTACGAAGACTATCAAATAAATAATTCTTGTTTTTATCTGCATTTGCTCTTTCAAGCATTATTTTCATTATAGCACCAACGCCAAATTCCCCTCGTTGTTTATCAGCCCAATCTTGCATATTTGTTCTAGTTATTTCCAATCCCAATTTAACGA
>CAYIVX010000080.1:0-3018 GCA_964366925.1 Candidatus Woesearchaeota archaeon
AGCTTTAAGAACTGGCTTAAGCAATCTTCCCTGACCTGCAGCCATTCCAATTGTAGCTCTTGATTCAGGATTAAGTGTTGCTTCTCTTTTACTTGAAAGTAATACAATAATCTGGCCATTAGCGTCGGTTCTTACTACATTTGCAGCAGTTCCACTTGTTCTTGCCATTTTTCCACCGTCTCCAGGACGTATTTCAATATTAAACATTGTTGCTTCAATAGGAATATTTTTTAGAGTTACAACATTTCCAGGTTTGATTTCAGTTCCGCCGAATTCAACTTCTTGTCCTTCGTAAATTCCTTGAGCAGCTGGAATAAAATAATCTTTACCATTAATAACTAATTTTGCAAGTGGAGCAGAGTGACAGGGTGAATTAATTAATCCGATAACCTTAAATTTTCCAACAGTTCCGTAAGGAGGATAGTTTATTTCATATCTATAGGCACTTCTTCTAACTCTGTAAGTAAAGCTTCCTTTTCCACGTGCTTGTTGAATTAATGTTTTTCCCATTTTGTTATTAGATTACTCCGAATTTTGTTGCAACATCTATTGCAGGATTTTTTGGATCCAATTTAACATAAGCATATTTTTTATTTGCTCGAGTAAGAGTATTTATACTTTTTACTTTAACCTTAAGTTTATCTTCTACTTCTTTCTTTATCTCAGGTTTTGTATCTCGTCTATTTACTTCGAGAACAAGTGTATTTTCTGATTCAATTATTCTCATTCCTTTTTCTGTTGAAACAAATCGTTCTATCATGTTGTTTTTATGTAATAAAAATAACAGTCTGAAAATTCTTAATTTTCAGAATTTCAAAAATTTTGTAAAGCCAAGACGAAGTCTTAGCCTAATTTTTGAATTTGTTATTATTTACCTTGTTTAGCCTCCTTATTTCCGTGAATTCTATTTTCTAAATCTTTAATAGAAGCTTCTGTAAACATTGTTAATCTTGCACCATTTCCAGCAATATCCAATAATTTTAAGTCTTGAGCTTTAACGACTTCAATTCCTGAAATCTTTTTTTCTTCTTTATTTCCAACTATTAAGAGTAATCCTGCATTTCTTTTGTAAGGTCGATTTCTCATTTTTCCTCTTCCTGCTCTTATTTTTTTATCTTGAATAGCAATTTCTGAAACGTTTTCTCCAAGAATTTTTTTAATCATTTCAAAGAATGCTTTAGATTTTAATCCTAATATTTTTGAATCAACAATAAGTGGAAGTTTTACTTTAAAATCAACATCAGCTAATCTTGAATATTTCTTTTTAACTTGTTCGTTATTTGCAACCATTGCAAGAGCCGAAAGTAATCCTAAAACCTGTTCTCTTTTATTTATCTTTAATTCTTTTCTAATTATTTTTGGCGGAAAAGCTCTTCTTCCTCCACGCACTCCGGGAATAATTGCTGCAACCCATACAAAGTTTGCACCTTTATCGCTCATTCTTTTCTTAGGGTATCTTGATAATCCTTTTCCTCTATCTGTTTTCCATACGTGTCTGTTGTGTTTAACATTTCCACTAGCAGAAGAATCCATACCTGCCCAAAGATAGGGTGCGTATGGTTGTTTTTCTTTTTCAGTTTCGGCTATTTTTTGAACAAGGTCCCATCTAATTTGACCGTCAAATATTTCACTAGTCATTTCTTTTACTTTATTTCCTTGAGCGTCAATTATTTGTAGTTTTGCCATTTTGTTTTTATTTTTATCTTAATTCGATTAATTCGAATTGTTTTTTATTTTGTTTTTTACTTGCCCTCAGCGGAGATGCTAATATCAATTGTCTTTTTTGAGGGCCCTGAACACTTCCTCTTAAAATAACATAATCTGTTTTAACTTGGCCATAATTTGTAAAAACTCTTTTTGCGATAGGATCCTGCTCGGTGAATTTTTTACTTGAAATTATTGGACTGTTTAATACCATTCTTGCAAAATTACCAAGTCCACCTGCTCTTGGAACAGTGAAACGAACGCCGATTGGATGCCATCCACCAATGCTACCAACTCTTCTTTGTCCTTTTTCTGCTTTATGATTTCTATAGTGAATACCAAATCTTTTAACTGCACCAGAAAATCCTTTTCCAGTTGTTGATCCCCTTATATCAACCATTCCTTTTGGGAAAACATCAGAAATAGAAATTTCTTTTGTTAAATGTTCTTTTATGAAATTGATTTTATCAGTAAGATTTGCACCAGCGATAGCAACTTCAGTAATATCTGGAGTTTTCTTTAGTTCTGTTTTTTTAACTTCAGAATATAAAACGACGTGAACCTCATCAAAATTAGCTTCTTTTTCTATTTTTTCAATCAACTCTTTTGCATTAATTTTTTTAACAGGCATTCTTATTTTTCTCTTTAAATCTTTATCAAGAACTTCATTCATAACTTCTTTTATCACTTTTTTATTTTTATAAAAACGAACAGAAAGAATTTTCATAGTCGGACATTCAAGTATTGTAACGGGCATAACTATTCTTTTTCCCTTAGTCATAGATTCGGGAGTATTATCTTTTACAAATGCGGAAGCCATTCCAACCTTGTATCCAATAAATGCTAAGAAATTAGGTTTTTGAGAAGCTGTTTTAATTGCAAAAGGTTTCCAGTTTACTCGTGGTAGAATTTTTTCAGCTCTCTTTCTAGGCCAGAACTGCATGCTTCCTTTTCGAGGTCCTTGTTTTCGTCCCATATTGTTTTTATTTTATAGTTTGAACTATTTAGTATATTTTCCATTAGCGTTTCTTAAGAAATCCCTTCGTATTCTCTCTTGCGATTGAACTGCGGATTGCTGAACTACTCATGTCCATAAATTGGTTTATCCAATTTTGGATCAGCCTAAAAACAATTTTATTGTTTTTTTGCCTTTTGCGAGTGTTGTCAGAAACTCAATTGGTTGCTAGATAATATCATTATCTAACTTGTATAAAATTAGTGTGTTTTTTGCCTTTTTAAAGCTTTTTACTCTTTTTCTCTTTATTCCTTAACCTTAAACATAGTTCTAACTTTTCTCTCTCTTTTTATTGCTTG
>CAYIVX010000081.1:0-3013 GCA_964366925.1 Candidatus Woesearchaeota archaeon
TCTTCATAAAATTTCCGGTTGTAAGTAATTACAGAATCAAATTGGCTAAGAATTTCTGGATCCCACTGTTCAGGCATTGCATTACCAGGTTCCAATTGAAGAAGATGGAAAAATCCTTGAGTTGGAAGATTCATTTTAGGAAATCTACCATCCAATCGAGGTCTGTCGGGTTTTATATTAAAGGCAACTCGAGGATACTTTTCTTGCAAGTAAAGCCATTCATTTTTTGCTAATCGTTCTTGCAAATCATCAGGCAACTTGTCCATTAAGGAATTCCTCTAAATATTCTTTACTTGTTTTTACTGAGTAGAATTTTTGCAATTCTGAAACATCAATATTATAAACTTCGCAAGGTAAATCTCCGGGCATAAAAAATGGAGTAACGCCTTTTCTTAATTTAAAAATATCTTGCAATAAAATTGATTCCGAAGCACCCACATTTAAAATCATTCCTTCTTTCCAATTATTAATCAGGTATTCAACAACGCCAGCAACTTCTGCAGTCGAAATAAAATTATAAACAGAATAAGGGGATACCCTTATTGATCTTCCATGAATCCAATCAAAAATCACATTTTTTCTTAGATTTTCTCCAACCAATCCCACCAATCTTAAAACACACCAGTAATCAAAATCATAGATATAATCTTCCATTTGTAATTTTAAATCGCCGTACGGAGTCTCATCTCCAGCACAAACCGAAGAAATATGAATTATTTTTGCTTTTGGGCTCTCAGAAATAATTTTGGTTATTAGTTCCATTATCTTTTTTTCATTCCATAAAGCTTCAGTAGGATCTGATTCTACTAACCATCTCTTAGAATTTCCCGCACAATTAACAACAAAATCTGTATTTTCAAAAGAACCACAACCAAATTTATCTTTAGAAGAAACTCCAAATACCTTATGAGAACAAGACAATTTTCTCATAACTGCACTTCCTACAAAACCTTTGCTACCAATTAACCAAATATTCATTCTGTAGCCTCCCAATAGGCAAATGGAGGAATAGCAAAAAATCTACCTCCCCTTCTATAAATCAAATCATGTACAGCTTTCATAACTTCATTTTTAGAATATAAATCATAGTCATGAAATATAATTCGCCCACATCTCTCTACCGTTTCAATATCGTAAACAACATCTTTATAAATATGAGAACCATCAATATAAGCCAAATCAAAATCCAATTTTGAAATTGCTGCTCGAATTTCTTCTGAATTCTTTAATATAAAAGAATCAATATATTCTTTGGCATAAAATTTTTCCCAAATATCATGACGAATTTTGGTATCCAAAGTATCAAAAGTAAAAACCCGGTTGGCAAAATTTGAATAGACTAATTTAAGCGTTGAAATACCACAACAGGTCCCGATTTCTACCCAGTTTAAAGATTTATAATCAACTCTTTTTTGAACATAGTCTAGTATTTCATCAAATTGAAATTCTCCAGGAACTCCATGAAGATTGCTGTTTAAAGCACTGCCAAAAGGTTCCGAAAAAATTTTCTCCCCAAATTTAGCAGCAATTTGATCTCTTAAATTATCTATATTTTTCATATAAGCTCCGAAAACTGGTATACTACTTTCCATTGTTTAGGAATCCATTTTTTATTCCCGTTTTCATCTTCAATTAATTCTTCCCCATAAAGTATATGTTCTCCACCACAATAATCTTTTGGGGGAGTTATAAATGTTCCTTTATTCCAAGAATACAATTTTCTAATATTTTTTAACATTTTATGGAAAATACCTACACATTTTATCTTCAATAAACACATCTTCTACAATCTTATTATACGCACCGAAGGTACATCTTGGACATTTATTTACATCAATATTCTTAATTATATCTTTATGTCTTTGACTATTCCAATGTTTCAAAACTTCATGAGGATCAGGATCATGCCTGCAAAGAATTAAATCTTCTCTACCTCTCATATCAAAACAAAGATGACAATTACCATCTGCTCCAAATGTAAGAATTAATGGGGCAGCCCAACAACGAGAAAAATTAATCTGTCTTGAAAAATCAGGTTTAAATTTATGTCTTATTCCATAAAAATGAAAACTGTCATCTTCTAATAGCATTGCTTGTTCAATTTGATTATCAATTTCTTCATATAATCCTGTATAATCAGGAGCTTCTTGTCCTGCTGTCTTGGGAACATTATCCCACCCAACTGGTCGAAGATGAAAATCATGAACTCCTACAGCTTTTGCTATTCTAGCAGCACTAAGTATTTCTCTTGCATTTAGAGGATGAAGAAGATATTTATAACAAACATTGCAATTTGAATATCGAGCAAAATCAACAACCTTTTTCATATTAAAAATAACTCTTGAAAATGTATCTATATGAGATAAGGACAATCCTTTAATTTTTCTATATGTTTCCGGAGTTGCTGCATCCATTGAAAAGCCTACCCAACGACAATTTTCAGCAATGATTTGAGCAATTCTGTCATCAATCAAACTTCCATTAGTTATCAATCCAGGCTCTATCCCATTTTTTCTAAGATGAATAAGAAAATCAGGAGTATTTTTGTTCATTAAAGGTTCGCCACCCCCAGCAACACAAGAACTGTGAATTCCCCATTCTGCGTAAAAATCTGAAAGTCTAAAAAGTTGATCTCTAGATATTTCTTTTTGGCCGTTTTTCTGAATAATGCTATCTGCATTACACCACAAGCATAAATAATTACACCTGCTGCTAGGGTCTGTATCCACTGTGACTGGAGGAAGATATTCCCCTTTTGCAAACCCATCCAACCATTCCCGCCACATTAATACTTTTGCAGAGTTGAAGGGATTCCAGGGGCTGTTCCATTCTTTTTGCATTAGGTTTTATCCTTAATATCAACAAACTGCACAAGAAATTCTTGATGAGCAGAATTAGTTTGAAGTGGATAAAGGAAATTATATGCTGCCACTTTTAATCCGTTATTTTTAGCATTTGTGATATTGGTTTTATATAACGGATCTGCCCCATCATTACCTGTATATGATTTAGC
>CAYIVX010000082.1:0-3008 GCA_964366925.1 Candidatus Woesearchaeota archaeon
CCACCGATATCTACACTCTTTCCATACACGACGCTCTTCCGATCTTTTTATTGGTGCAAAAACGGTGTGTTCTGCAAGCGTTGAATGTTCAGAAGGTTATTATTGTAATAATGGAGAGTGTGTTAAATCGATTGCGACTTGTACTGACAGCGATGGCGGGATAGATTATTATGTGAAGGGAATGACAGGGGGAGAAAAGATTGACAGGTGTGAACAGGGTAAGCTGGTTGAATATTATTGTATAGATCAAACTCATGGGACTGATGTTGAATATGATTGTGCTAATGAAGGAAAGATATGTTCAGATGGGGCGTGTGTTGAAGAAGAGAAAGGATGTACTGGATTATATGAAGGTGAGGCTAAAACTTTAGTTGTTGATGGAAAAGCTTACGATGTTTCTGTTAGTTATATTGACTCTGGTTCAGTTAAGTTGAATATTAATGGAGAGACTACTTATGCCTTAACTAAGGGAGAAGCATATACTTTGAATGATGGAAGCGTTGTTACAATTAGTGAGATAGATACACCAGATTATGTTGGAGGAATTAAAAGAGTTGAGTTTTGTTTAAAGCCTAGTGAATCACAATCATGTACCACCTTGTACGAAAGTGAAACTACAACTTTGGTTGTTAATGGAAAAACTTATGATGTTTCTGTTAATTATATTAGTTCTGATTCAGTTAGGTTAAATATTAATGGTGATACAACAAGGACATTATATTCTGGAGATTTACAGACCATGAGTGATAGTATTGTTGTTGTTATTGGAAGTGTTGATACTCAAGATTATGCAGGAGGAATTAAAAGAGTTAGTTTTTGTTTGAATAGACCAACTTGTACTCCTCGTTATTATTGTGAAACATCTCCTACAGTTTGTCCTCAGAATGGAATTCAAACTAAATTTTGTGAAGACTTTGAATGTGGAACAGGAAGTTATGAAGAGGAGCTTAGTTGTTCTCCTGGTGCTTGTGCTGGGTGTGAATTAGAAGGAACATGTATTCCCTTTGGATTTAGAAAAGCGGTAAAGATTTATAATAATAATCCTGGAGCATATAATTTATATTGTGATATTGATGGAGAATTGAAAGAACAATTATCGAAAAATCTAGATACCGGAGATTGGGCAACATGCCAGAATAATTATGAATGCGAGAGCAACGTATGTTCAAACGGGCAGTGCTACGAGATCTTAGATATGATAGGTGAAGCAAACAGAGTTAAATCTTTTTTCTTCAAGATTATCTGCAGAGTATTCAATCCAATGAGTGATACAGAATATAATAAGTGTTTGATTAATTTCTTGGGTGACGAAAAAAAAAATAATTTCTGAACAAAATCTTTCTAGTTGTGAAGAAGTGTTTTCTAATACTAATGATAAATTGGACAGTACTAGATTTAACATTGTTTTTATTGGAGCGGGATTTTCAGATGTCAATGATTTAAAAATGGCGGCTGGGCGTGTAATTGATTTAAATGGTGTTGCTAATCAGCAAGTAAAAAGTGAGGGTTTGATGCAAATTCCTATTTTCAAGAGTAATAAAGACAGATTCAACTTTTGGTACATAAATAAAACAATGGAATTTCCAAATGATAGTCCAGAGAGTGTTTGGAATACACTTTATCAAGATGATTGGGTTAAAAATTGTCAAAGTATTCTTCCAAATAGAGTTATTCCTATTTTTATTTATCCAGGAAAGAGAAATATGGTAAATTGTGAGAAGCACCTAAATTCTTCAAATTGTTTAATCTATGGAAGAGATGAATGGTGTTTATGGAATAGTACTGATTGTGTTGGGAAAGGTTATCCTTATGCGAGTATGGGAAGATCTTATGTTACTTTAATTGATTGTATTGATTCTAATAGTAATTGTGAGGCAAATCCATATCCTGGTTTGCAAAACGCAAATGTTCATGAATTACTTCATACAATCCCTTGTTTAGGCGATGAATATGGTGGTTTTGATAATACCCCTTTTAACATTTCCTTAGATTCAAATGGTAAATTGCAATTTTATAAAGGAGATTCTTATTCTGATTGTATTGCAAATGCTCCTTGGGAGGATTATATTGGAAATGGATGCGGTATTGATGGAATTATTGATTGTTTTGACAGGAATATTGGTCAACCACTTCGTTTTGATAATCGATTAGACTATCGAATTGAATCTTGTATTGCTGGGAAAGATTGCACATCCGAGATAGGTTGTTTTGAGGGTGGAAATTATTTTCAAAAAGGTATTTGGCGATCTTCTACTAATACCATAATGAGAGTTCATTGGGCTGAAAACCTTATAAAAGGTTCAAGTTACTTAAATGATTGGGATCAGAGAATTGTTTCAAGAGTAATCCAAAAAGGACCTACCTTTGGAAAGAATTGGAAATCTGGAGTAGATTATCAATTAGATTGTGATTCTACAACTTCTAAGTTTGCTTCGGATTAAAATTAAATAATAAATCAAAAAGATTTTTATATGGTTTGGAAATTTTTGTTTTGAGGTGTTGCTGATAGGTATTAGTTTTATTACTAAAGTAACGAAACATTATTACTAAAGTAATATCAATGAAAAGATTTAAATACTTATTACACTTGTAATATTTGATAATTACAAAAGTAATAAAAATAACAGAAATGAAGATTGAAGAACATGAAAAAGCATACAAAGAACATTTAGATAATTTGAATTCTGCGATAGAAAAAGGAATTGAAGAGAGCCAAAGAAATATAGGCTTTAATATTTCTCAAGGTTCTGTTGAATTGTTTGCGATTTATCTTCATAAGCTTAATCTTCTTGCAGGCTCTGGCGACCAATTTGATTATCGGGTTTTTAAAAATTCTAATTTAATAAAAAAGAAGATACCTCCAGAATTTCCTCTCAGGGCAGAAATATTAAAACTGATGAAGCTTATTGAAGAGGAAAGAAATGCTTTATGCTATGGAGCGAGAAAATCTAAAAAAAGGATAGGGGATGCGGTAAATTATTTTCAAGAACTAAGAAAAATAATAAATG
>CAYIVX010000083.1:0-2869 GCA_964366925.1 Candidatus Woesearchaeota archaeon
CCAAGAGTATAACTTGCAATATCATGCCCCTCTTTTTTATCTGCCATGTTTAAATGAATGTTTTTTATTTTATAAATGTTTTCAATTTTCGGAAAAAAGTTTAATCACCAATCCTCCAGTAAATGCAGCTAAACCAACACCTAATAAAGAATTATATAAAGTTAGTGCCGTGCTTCTTAATTCAAACTTGGAAGAGAATTTAGTAGCATCTTTATCTACCACTAAATTATCATAGAATCTTTTTCTTCTCGCATTATATTCTTTTGAACCCCAAAAGGGTTTTAGGTTTCTTAAGTGAATTTTATAATCTATCATTTTTAAAACATCCTGTTTACAACCTTTAGGTTGTTTTGAAAAGGTGAAAAAATTCTTGTTTTTCTCATTTTTTGAATGGGGCGAGTGGGAATCGAACCCACTACACCATGATTTCTGAATTTTATTCTCTCTTTATACAACTTCCATCAAGGTGCAGAAAGAAGTTGTCCTTCCGCGCCGAGAGGGAGAGAGTGTGAGGGAGAACCGTAGGTTCTTCTCATCTTCAGTCATGTGCTCTCCCAATGAGCTACCGCCCCATAAAGAAAGAGAATAATATTTGTTTTTTAAATGTTTAGAATAATAAAATCTCGTGTGGTATCTTCGGAGGCAAAGAGAGATGCCACCGTTCAGTGCTTCGAGGAAGTTTACAAAAGAAACCAACGGGTTTCTTTTGAAGTCAGGCATAGGCCACCTTCTGTCGTTCTTCGCCAAAGCGAACAGAACGTGTTGACATTTGACTATGCCCTCTTAAAGAGGTTGCACCAGTTGAGACAGCCGTTTCATCATATCCAATTCTTCTAAGCTTCCTCCACACGAGTTCATTGCTCTGAATTGGCTGTGTCGTTTCTTTTCTGGAGCTTTGCCTCATGGCAATCTTCCTTTCGAAAGACAACTTTGAATGGTGGGCGGACCTTCCTCAGAATTCTATGTTCATATTTTTAACACATGCTCATTTAAGAGCCGAATTCCGAAGTCAACTGCCTGACTTACAAAAATCTAGAGAAATCTTACTTTAAAAATCATTCGGTTTTACCAGTATTTCCAATACTTATAAATGAACTATAATAAACCTACCGCTCTTCACTTTGTCTATTTTGAATCTTAAGAATAAAATTCACTCCTCGCTAAACACTCGTCGAATTTACATTGATTATCAATAAAAATCTGCGAATGTAATGAGCAGCTAATTTTTCTCTCTTGGAAATAGTTAAAACTCATCGGAGATACTCTTTACTAGCATATCTAAAAGTTGTTTTGCATCCAGCCAAATATAAAATCATAGTTAGAAATTTATTTAAATGAGATTTTCATAGTTGATATATGAAAAAGAGGGAGAAGATTAGCAAGGTTATCAATATATTCTAATGGATCTTGAAATTTGGAGGGTTTTTCGGTCAGAGCATTATGAAAATAAATTAAATAGGCTCGATGGTTCTGAACAAACAAGAGTTCTAAAATTTGAACAATCTTTGAAGAAAGAACCCTATTCTGGAAAGCCATTAGGATATAAATTTTTTAGAGAAAAAAAGTTTAATGGCAAGAGGGTGATATTTTTAGTATATGAAGAGCATAAATGTGTATTTTTAGTTACTCTTACTGATAAAAAAGCGCAACAATACGAAATAGATTTGATAAAAACTAATTTGGACGTTTATAGAGAAGAATTGGAGAAGATTATGAGAAATATTTAAATTTCTTTTACTCTACCTTGTAATATATCTTTGATGCCTTTGGCTATATCGCCGAATAATTCCCTGTCAACTTTCTTTAATCCTATAAGATATTCGTATTCTTTTTTTGGTATGCATATAGTTTCATTTTCCATATTTTATTGAAGGAGTTTATGTTTATTAATTTATCGGCTGTCATCGATTTCTCCTCTTTGCAGATAATTTTATATATTATCTTTTTATAATATACTCATGAAAAAGAGGGAGAAGATTGGTTATTCTGTTTTTACATTTCTAATAATTGTTTTTGTTGCAGTTGTGATTTATAATTTAAGTGTTGGAAAGGTTGTGATTTAGAACTAATTTAGTAATTTCTCTAGCCCTTCTTTAATTCCGATTGCTATACCCATTCCAGTTACTGCTATTGAAACACCTAGACATACAGCCAATATGGTAGTATATCCCATTAATAAGATTTCTCTGCGAAAAATTTCTTTTTCAAAATAGAGCTAATAATACCAATCTGAGTTTCTAATAGAATAATTTTCTGCTCCATCAAAGGGTATAAAATCTTTTAGTCTTAATTTGTAGTTTGGTTCGTCACTTATACAGATACTCATAGAAATATCTTGATATCTTAATTTTTAAGTATTTATATCCTTAAAGAGAAAAATACCCAAAGAAAAGACTTTTTAAGGGTTTCTATCTAATTAATTTTATGTCTGAAAACAACTGGCATGCAAAATCAAAAGAGGAGATTCTCAAGAAACTGCAAACTTCAGAAAAAGGTTTGACTAACGAAGAAGCAGAAAAAAGATTAAAAGAATGCGGTGAAAATGTTATTACAAAAAAAAGAAAAACTCCAGTAATATTTATTTTCTTAAAGCAGTTTAATTCTCCTTTAATTTATATTTTATTTGTTGCAATGATTATTTCTTTAATGTTCAAACATTTTATCGACGCCTATGTAATTCTTGCTGTTGTTTTAATAAACGCTTCTATTGGTTTTATTGAAGAGAAAAAAGCAGAAAAAGCAGTTGAAGCCCTGAAAAAGATGATTGTTTCTTATGCTAAAGTTTTAAGAGAAAAACAGGTTTTGAAAATACCTTCGTCGCAGGTTGTTCCAGGAGATTTATTAATTTTAGAAGAAGGAGATAAAATTC
>CAYIVX010000084.1:0-2710 GCA_964366925.1 Candidatus Woesearchaeota archaeon
TTCTGTGCGGAGAAGAACTTCCTGAAGATTGTGGGAAGATTAAGGGAACTATGCTGAAGATTGTTGAAGATAAGAAAAAAAGTTTTGTTTATGTTTGTAGCTCGTGTATGAAGAAAGATGAAAAATGGCTGGAGAAAGCTAAGATAAAAGGCGTATAGTTCTATGAGTTTTCATAATAAGAATATTTTTAAACTGATTTTTCAGATAGTTTGTTATGATTAATAGAAGAGATAGAAGAACATTTGACGATTCTTTGGTAGAAGTTAAAGATAGCTTATCTAAGATTGCTGACTCTTCAGGTAGACAATATGATTGTCGAAGCGTGAATGTGGGCTATATTTTGCGTTTATCACAAAGAGGCGCAGATAAAAAAATTTATAATATACCTTATCAAGTAGTTTCTGTTGGCGGAAAAAAATTCTGGCAAGTTCTTTGATTTTATCTTGTATTTATGTTCTTAGGAATATTTTTAAATGAGACTTCTCTACTTAAATTACGCGGGGGTTTCGGAGCGGTCAAACGAGCAGGACTTAAGATCCTGTGGCTTAGTGCCTTCGTAGGTTCGAGTCCTACCTCCCGCATTCAAATTTGAATCTTTATCAGTATCTGTTAAATTTAAATGCGCTCGCTCCCAGCATAAATTTTTGGGTTAGAATTTTTTTACCAAAATTTTTTATTTTTTGAATTCAGTTGTATTATAATATACAACTCGTTTTTTATTTTCTTACCGCAATATTTATAAAGCGTTGTAACTGCATAGTTTAGACAAAAATGACAACTAATTACTCAAAATATTCTTTAAGAAATGTTGTAAAAGCAATTGTAAATACTGGATTAGCTGCAATTGTTGCAGGTTCGGTTCTTGCTGGCTCTTTTTCTGGATGTGCTACACCTAATTGTATTAAAGAACGAAGATATCTTGGTGCTCAAGGAAAATTGAATAATTCTACTTATACACAAGTTAGTGTTGATGATAGAAATTCAATGGTTAAAGCTGGAATATCTCTTGATTTTAATAATTTAAAAGAACTAAAAGAAGAAGCTGCGAGCGCTGTAACTGCTCTTGGATATGGAGTTATAAGACCCGTATTCAGAGAATTTTGGAGTTCAAACAAACCTGACCAATATGAATTTAATGGATTAGCGCCATTTACTGCATCAGGCTATCGGGATGGAAGAAAGGCTGAAACTATTGGAGAATTGTTGAGATATATAGCAATTATTTACGGAGCTTCTCAAGCATTAGATGGTGGAAGTTCTGGCTCTGAATCAACATCTTCTGGACCAATAACTACAACAACTACAACAACGACTACAGGCAGAACAAGACCAACTCTTCCAATAACTTCAACTACAACGATTCCCCCAACAACTACAACAACTCAACCTCCAGCAAATCCCCCAACAGGACCACAAGGTGGAGATATTGGTGGCGGCAATGTAGGTTATTAATAAAATGAAATTTAATAAAATACTTTCAATATTTGCATTTACATTAGTTTTAGTTCTCGCCCTTACAAATATAAGTGCAACATACGCAGTCAATTATAATCTCTCAAGTGCAATAATTGAAAATAATGGTGCAAGAAATGTTACTGGTTCTACCCCCCTAACTAATGTTTATGTTGAAGGATATGCTTGTACAGATATTACTTGTGCTATAATCGGAGCTCAAATTCCTGGCTTAGTTAATTTTACAAGTTCTAATGTTATGACTGTTACTTATCCTAATACTTTGCCTGTTTCTGGAAGATATGTTCTTTATTTCCACAAAGATGGATTTATTGGTTGGGAACAAATAGCTAATTATAATTCTCCTGATGGAGGTAATTATACGACTAATTCAAATCAAATAATTTATCTTGCTCAAAAAAGAAATGGTTGGGCTCCAGTAATGAATTTATCTGTTAGAGATAGTATTCCACAACTTACTCCTATTAGAATAGGACTAAATATTTCTATTGACGCAAATACTTATTCAGCGATTACTCAAAATATGGTTTCAAATATTCCTTTAAATGAAACAGTAAGAACTTTGGTTACTGCTCAGATTGTTAATAGTTCTGGAAGTATTGTTAATAGTTCTTTACAGATATTACAGGTGCCTTATTCGGGTTATGTTCCAGTTAATTTTAGTTTTGCTGGACTTAATCAAACAGGCGTTTATCAGGTTAATGTTTTTGCAAATGTAAGCGATAATAAGATAATAAATTCTATAAACCAACCACCAACTACTGCATTATTTAATGTTATTCAACAGGGTCTTACAAATTATACTTCAACAGTTATAGAACATTTGAGTTACAGCCCAGCATTGCCAAGACTTGGTGATAACGTAACTATCACGTTTGATTATACTTCTGTTTATGTAGATGAAAGCGGGGTATCTTTTCCTGCAAATACAACAATAAGAGTAAATACTACGCTTGGCGGAGTATTAGTGTATAGTGATATTTCTAATCGTAATTCAAGTGGTTCATTTTCAGCTACAATACCTTTTAATCAAACAGGAAATTATCTGATAATGGTTACAGGAACTCCTAATGATACTAGAGGAAATCAGTCTTTTTCATGGACTCAAACTTTGCCGTTTACTATTAATACGGCTTTGAATATTACTGAGATTGATGATAACAACAATAACGGCGGAAGTTCTGGTTCTACTGTAACTGGCGAAAATAAGAATAAAATATCTTTTGATACAGGAATT
>CAYIVX010000085.1:0-2685 GCA_964366925.1 Candidatus Woesearchaeota archaeon
AAATGAAGGGGGTTTGATAGCTAGAGATAAAAAGTTATACTTGCAGGAAGGCGGAGAGATAAGGATTCCAGATAGAGAAATAAATTCCATAAAAAATTTAGGAACAAAAGAGATAGAGTTCTCTCCTTTTGTAGAAAGTACTAATAAGGGTTCAATTTCCTTAGGAGAAAAAAAATTAATTCTAAATAATTTTGTTGATAGTAAAGCTAGAATAGAATTTGCTAATGGAGCTGAACAAACATTTTTGGGATTTAGTGATAAAATAACTATGAGAACTCCAAACTTTGGAAGCACAGATTTTAAATGGAATGGGAAAAAGTCAATTCCTATTCAGGGAGGAGTTAAGGATATACAGACAGTAATGCAAGCAGAAGGATTTTATCAAAAAGGAAAAATTGATGGGCAGTTCGGGCCGCTTACAGAAGAAGCATTAAAACAATGGCAGGCGAAAAATGATTTGACTCCTAATGGAATTTTTGATTCTGCTACAAGAGCAAAGTTTAATGAGCTTTATGGAGATTATTCTTTTATTGAGTCTGGAGGAAAAGCAAATATAATAAAAACAACAGAGGGATATACTTATTCTATAAAGGAAAATGGAAAAACAATTCTTGTTGGAACATCTGAAAATCCAGTAAATATCAAGACTACTAACACTAGAAGAGTTGCAAGTGTAAGATGGAATATTATTAGTAGTGAAAATGTTTATTCATCAAACAAGCAATTGACGAAAAATCTTGTTGACGGATCTCAAATACCTGATTTTTCTTCAGAAAAACAAAATTTAGTTACAGATTTATACAGCACATCTAATAAAAATCTAGGTAATTACTTTTCTGAGGATAGTTCTTCAATAAGGGCTGAAATAGCTTCTGCAGCTGCAGAATCTGGTTTAAATCCTAAGCAAATTAATCTAAATGAAAGAGAATTATCTTGTGGATTACATCAACTTCCCTGTAATCCAGAACAAATAAGCTCTCTGAAGGACTCTAAATTATTGACCCAACAGCAATTGTCTGATTTAGAGAAACTCTCACAGAATAAAAGATGGCTTGAAAGAATGCAGTCAAGGTATCAATATTTTAAAAATTACAATAGTGGAATAGATTATGATGCTTTAAATCCACAGACAAATTCTGATGTTTATCTAAAATCTATGATGAATTATTTTGAAAAAAACAATTTGCAACCAACTCCCCAAAATATGCTTGGATATACTGCTATTCACCAGGGATGGACTTTTGCTTATCATAAGAGCACAAGTTACTTTATGGCAAGCAATTACTATAATGGTATTCCTTATTCTGATTTTGAAAACCAACTAAAGATATTGATTAATGGTTAAAAAGCATAAATGGCCCCAGAGGGATTTGAACCCTCGACACCCAGATTTCTCGAAAAATTTTCCTGTTTCTTTTTGTGATTTTCCTCAGAGGCAATTCTGAAAATCACCCATCCGCGCTTTGAGGAGATTCAAAAACTTCAAGAACAATGTTCTTGAGGTCCCAAAAATTTTTAATTTTTGAGAGAACTAAGGAGTTCTTTTTAAGAGTCTGGTACTCTAACCAAGCTGAGCTATGGAGCCATGACATAATATCTTCTAGGGAATTTAAAAAGGTGTTGATTTACTTATTATTATGAAAATGAATTTCTGCCTAGAATGTAATAAATTGATAATTCCAAAGAAAGAAAACGGAAAAACTATTCTAATATGTGAGAGATGTGGATTGAATCAAGAGGTATTAAATCACGAAGGACTTGTGGTTAAAAGTGAAATTCATAAAAAAAGTGAAAAAGCTAATGGGGTTGTAAGCGAGGAGAATACTTCTGCTTGTTTTGGGCATAAATGCAAGAAGTGTGGTTTTGATAAAGCAGAGCTAATTGATATGGGGGTATTTATTTCAGATGAAGATAATTTAGTTTTTATTAAATGTGGTAAATGTGGTTTTAAAGAAAGAGTTGGAAGAAGGACTAGCTAAGAATAGTTTTTATTGATACAATTAAATGGTATAAGGAAATTTAAGGTTTAATTCTAACAAATTTTACCTATTTTTCTTGTTTTACACATTTATTATTTATGCATTTACATACATAAGAAGTCCAATCAGTTTCGGGAGGACATGATGATAAAGGCATGTTATTGATATTACCAAAAATTTCTTTTATTCTATCATCGGATAATTGTTGAGCTTTTTCTTTGTTCATACAAATTACATTTTCATTATCAACATTACAAGTTCCACTAGGATTGGTTTTAGTTATTGTGTTATCATAAAATGCACAATTAGAATTGGTTAAACATTCTATACTACTTTTTTGGTTTATCATAAAATATATAAAAATTAAAATAGTTATTCCTAAAATAAATATACTTACTGACCACCATACTTTTTTCATAATATTATAAACTCCTTTGTATTTTATTTCTTTTATCTATACTCTCTTCGAGTATGCCCGCACTTTGTGCATTTGAAGAATTTTGTTTCAGCTTCATCACTTGCACGAGTTTGAACTGTCCAAAAATATGATTTATTATTCCCGCACTTTTTACAATCATCTAGAATTACAGGATGAACTTCATCACCCGAATCTCTTACAATAGCAATCGGTTTCTTTTCACCAATTGTTTCAGAGGTTTTTATTTTAATTTTCTTTTTAGAAGAGTAATTACATCTAATGCACCCA
>CAYIVX010000086.1:0-2571 GCA_964366925.1 Candidatus Woesearchaeota archaeon
TGTTTTAGCAACAAATGATATCTCCTATGTTACTGCGATTGATAGTGATGGTGATAGATTAACTAATTCTCAAGAAACAAGTTTAGGAACTGACCCAAATTTAGCAGATAGTGATGGTGATGGATTTAAGGATGGTATTGAGGCAGTAAATCCTGCATTAGATGGCAATCCTTTAAGTAGTACAGCACCAGGACCTGGAGATCCACTTTATAACTTCGCAACAACACAAAATTTAACAACAGGAACTACAACAAATTCATTAAATCCTTTTTGGTTTTTAGGAAATAGAATTGCTTACATTGAATCTGATGTTAATTTTGCAAATGGAAAGATTTATATAAAAAATCTTAGAGATTTAACTCAAGCGAGAAGAGAGCTGACAACTGGATTAGATGCTCAGTTGAGAGAGTTATCATCTACTTCAAGAGGAGCGATTGTATATTATCACAATGTACTTCCCAATGGGAAAATTGGAATTTGGAAAATAAATAGATTAAATGGAAATGTTGGACAAGCAGTTCCTACTGCAACGCAAACTTTAGATTATAGCATTAGAAATCCTGCTGTAACTGGAAAATTAGCCTGGGATGGTTCAACTTTAAGCGTTGATGGTGATGTTTGGCTTTTAGCTGAGACAGATAATCCAACTGCTTCTAATGGACAGATTTATGCTTATAAATTACAAACTACAATTCTTCCTGCAAATCCGGGATTTGGAAGTTGGGATGGAACAACTGTAAGGCAAGTTACTGGATTTACAAGTGGAAATAGAATTGCTAGACCAAAGACAAGCAGAGATGGAGATAAAATTATGTTTCAGGAAGTGAGAGATAGTGATGGTAAGGCTAGTTTAATAATTTATAGGGGATTACAGAATGTTTTAGCAGGTTCAACTGCCTTCAGTTATCCTCTTGGACCTAGTGGAGATATAAGAGGAGATGTGATAACTTTTTTTGAAAATGGAGTTGCATTTCCAGGAGGGTTTGGTGGAGCGAATAATTTAATTTATTTCACTCAGGACGAAAATAATGTATATAACTTAAATTCTCCATTGGTTTTTTCAGGAGCTGATTTTGATATTAGGGCTGGACCAATAGGAATCGGTCCGACAGGAAGATTTGAACTTTTACAACCTGGTAAAGTAAGAATCCCCCTCCCTGGCAACCAAATAACTCCTGCGGTATCAAAAGAAGGAAGGAGATTAGCATTTGCCGACGATTATCTTGCTGATGGGATTCCTGGTGGAAATTTCAAGTTATATGCAACAAGTTGTGCTCCTCTAATAAGACTTGTCCATGATATGGGTGTTGATATATTAGATGGTTTTGTTGATCCTTCTGGTTTGACATTTTATGGAGGAAGAGATGATCAAGGAGTAGATTTGACAAATGCTGTTCCTGAACCAGGATATTCAATTAATACTTTAGCGATTATTCCTGATTTAAAAGCAGTGTCAGATGCAGGAAGTTATGGAGTTACTAATATTGGAAAGTTTGGACCGAGTGGATTGGCTATCAAGTATAAAGGATCTGACAGAACTACAAGTGAGTCTTTGAAAATGAGACAACCGTGGGGTGTTGAAGAGTTAATTATAGATTTAGATGATTCTGGAAATTTCACAGCTATTGATGAAAGCACAATCGGGCCTTATTTTTTCAACAATGATACACAGCTATATGAACTGCTTCCTGCTGAGCAAACTGTTTCTATTGATAGAGCCAATAGATTTATGAATTATTTTGTTCAGCACTTTTCAGAATATGCTATAGGTGGAGAGTTGGTTAGAGGAAATGTAGAAGAAGTGCCGAATTCCGCAGATTCTGCATGGACACTTTATGACATGGCTTCTCCGGAAAAGGCTAAAGCAGGAACTTCTAGTGTAAGTGGTTTCTATGCCGATTAATAACTTTTATAAATCTTTTTGTGAAGTGTGGAAAAGAAAGATTAAAGTTTTCGTGACCCTGAGCTAAAATAAGAAATGTATAATTCCTGTATTTGTAATGATGGAGTAAAAAAGAACAATTATAGTGCATGTGTGGTTGCTTAAAATTATAAAAAACAGATTATAGATAGTTTTATTAATATATCGAGATCCTTTAATTATTATGTTTGGAGATAATTAATTTGAATAAACTTAATTTTTTGTAAGATTATCACTATTAATCTTCATAATGATAACAAAGTTGCTGATAGTAGAAAATTCTTTAAACATATCCAAAAAGAAATGAATCGGAACTGGATTTTTTTCTTTTAATACTTCCAATGATTCACTTATTGTTGTCTCTCTCTCATCTAAAAATAACTTTATATCTTTCATATCTAAATTTTGGTATGATCCAATTAAATTAAAATAAAATCCCCTAATTTTTTTAATAAGTTCCATTTCTTTTTTATTAAATTCACATTTGTTTTTTTCTGCATAATTATATGAGTAAATTATTTGTTTTTGGAGTAGATGGTGCTTTCCCTGAATTTATTTTTGGGGATTGGATGGACGACTTACCTAATTTTAAGAAATTGATTAAAGAAGGAAGTTATGCAAAATTGAATAGCACTATACCGCCATTATCT
>CAYIVX010000087.1:0-2504 GCA_964366925.1 Candidatus Woesearchaeota archaeon
TATCTAATGCTATTTTTCAGGATGTAATTCTGCCATTTTTATTGGTTTTTACTCTCGTTTTTGCAATTTTAGAAAAATCTAAACTTCTCGGAGACGGGAAACATCAGATTAATGCTATTATTGGTTTTGTATTTGCCGCTATTTTAATTAGTTTTACTAAATATATCTCTTGGCTACAGAATTTTGTAATCTTTTTTGTTGTAGCTCTTTTTATGATATTTATCTTTTTGCTTCTTTATGGATTTATCTGGGGAGAAACCGGGGGAGATATGTTGAAAGGTGCGATTGGATTAAAATGGACACTGGGAATTATTTTATTAATTGCAGTTGCTTGGGCTGCGTTATCTATCACCGGTGGAATTAGCTATGTTCAAACTCATCCGGAAGTATTAACTAATGTTCTTTTTATTGCACTTATTGCAGGAGCTATCGCTACTGTTATGAATGTTGGAAAGGATAAGGATAAGAAATAATTTTTAAAATTTGCACTTCGTGTTATAACTGTTTTAATAATCTTATGTCCATAAACTTAAACCACACCATAAATGGTGTGGACTTAGCTAAGGACTGGTTTAAGTTTTGGATCACTGAAAATTAAATTAATTTTCAGGGCAGGAAATTTCATTGAAATTTCCTTCATCCTAAAAACAAGTGCCAATCAAACCCACACTTAAAAGTGTGGGTGGCACATTGTTTTTTTGATAAATAAAAAGTATAAGTTGTGATGAGTTGAGTGAGTTAGAGTTTTTGTATTAATTTATTTGAGTATTAATTATGCGAAGCATTAAATAGAAAAACCTAAGCTGAAGGTGAGGAAAAGGTATTTAAATCCACGAATTATAAATTAATTATGAAAAAAAGTGTGTTGATGAGTGTTATTGCTTCTGCGGGAATTTTATTTAGTATGAATTTTGTTTCTGCTGCTTGGAGATTTTCTGATATGCTAACTAGCTGGGCAAATGCAGATGTATTCACTTATGTTCTTCCTTTCTTGGTTGTTTTTGCAATGGTTTTCGGAATTTTGAATAAATCGGCTATATTTGGAGCAGAGGCAAAGGGAGTTAATGTAATTCTTGCTTTAGCACTTGGTTTACTTTCACTTGTTGGTGGATATGTTCCACAGTTTTTCCAAACAATGATTCCTAATCTTGCAGTTGGACTTAGTGTTTTACTTGCCGCAATAATTTTAATGGGCTTATTTATGTCCGGTGGAAATGAGAAATATATTAACTATGGATTAATTTTCGTTGGAGTTTTAATCTTTATCTTTGTAATGTATTCTTCTTTTTCAGGTAGCTATAACTCTGTTGGAAGTCTTTGGGATCAATATGGTTCTGGTTTAGTTTCTTTGCTTGTTTTAATTGGCATAGTTGCTATGATTATTTTCTGGGGAAAGAAATAATTTTTAATTATGAAAATAAAATCCAATATTTATGTTACTCTGGCTTTCTTTTTAGGTTTTGTTTTTCTATTCATTTTTTCTTAATTATTTGAAGTTAGTTTTTGTCGCGAAGCCATGATATGTATTTTCATTTTGCCCTTAGTTTATGCGTTTAGCTTTGCGATAATTGCATTTATTATTATAACAATTTTTAGAAAATTTAATGAAAATAAGAAGTTCCAGATTTTTTAGTAAGTGCTTCGCATAATCTCCTTATTAATAATTTTACGAGACTTTGGTGGTTTGAAGTGTTCATGTAGTAATTAGTTGAGATTAACAAAAAGTCTTGCTTAACTTGAAACTTTTGCTTATCAATTTAGGCATTAATAATATTTGGGAATTATGCGAAGCAGAAAATAGAAACTAAAAATCCTAAATCTTTTTCGCTGCTTGAATGGCCCATTTTTGCCATTCTGGAAAAACTCTATCACTCCAAGGCATACCAATTTCTTCTCGGATTTTATCTGAAATTTGATGAAACATTGCATTATTTAAAACTGTAAATTCTGCTTCAAGCATTTCTGGTTTGGCTAGTTTTTCTGAAAGATTAACTAACTCTTCTTTAGTTTTTGCTCTTAAAAGAATGTTATCATAAACCGCATCCCAATTTCCAGCCCAGCCACGAACACCACCCGCGATATCTTTAATGATTTCACTATCTCCATTAATTAAATCATCAGTAGGTTCGAGAATATCTTTATCAACATTATAATTTAGTAAATCTACGAAACCTTTTTCTTCAAGAGGATCTTTTGTCCAGTGTTTTCTAATTTCAGTTATTCCCATTACTCTTTTAACCGAGTGCATTCCATCTGCAGTTTTTACTGGATTTGCAACAATAATACAATCAGTTGCTTTGAAAGAAGTTACTGGGACGCCTAAATCGTTTACAACTCTATCAAAAACTCCGTAGGGTGAAGCTCCGTGAATTGTTCCTGCAACAACATTTGCAAGAGCTCCAACTCTCATTGCTTCATAAAGTGCTTTTGCCTCTATGCTTCTTACCTCTCCAATTATTAGACAACTATCTCCTAATCTCAAACTTGTTCTGATACCATCATCT